>NZ_JBEORG010000004.1:0-287991 GCF_040302145.1 Spirillospora sp. NPDC127506
CGGTGTCCTCGCCGCCGTCACGGCCGTGGCGGGCTACACCCTCACCCGGCATCCACGCCGCGGATCCTCCTCCCCGCACTGAACCGACCCGGCCCGCGGCCGGGCTGCGAGGCGCCGCTCGGCGTTCCCAGCCGAGCGGCCCGTCAGGCAGACCCGCGATCGGGCGTCTGCAGATGCTCCCGGTGCCCTGACCAGCACGAACCGTCCCATCAACACCAGGAGAACCCCCGGGCCCGTGGAACTGCGACCACCCGACGCGACAGTCGGGCCCAACGGCTGACCCGACGCAGAAGACCAAAACCCGGTTGGGTCGCTCCGCGGCCCAACCGACCTCGCAAAAAATCGAGCTAGTTCTCCGCCTCGGCGGATCGGGCGTGCTCGAGCATGGCGAGGACCATGCCGATGGCGTGGTCGAGGTGGCGCTCGCAGGCGGCCTGTGCGCGCTCGACGTCGCCGGACGCGATGTCGTCGACGATCTCCTCGTGACTGGTGAGCAGCCCGTCGAGGGACTCGTACTGGGTGGTGACCTCCAGCCTGAGCAGTGTGGACAGCAGGCCGCTGTGCCGTTCGAACGCCTGGTGCAGGCGGCGGTTCTCCGTGAGGCGGCACAGTTCCGAGTGGAAGAGCATGTCGAGCCTGGCGAACTCCTTCTGGTCCATCGCCTCCGCCGCCGCCCTCAACTGGCGGGCCACCTCCCGGAGGCGACCGATGGCGGCCTCGTCGCCCGCCTCGCTGATCATGCGTGCCGCGTAGGTCTCCAGAGCGCATCTGAGCTGGTAGATCTCCTTGACGTCCGCAGGAGTGAGGGCCGCCACGAAGGAGCCGCGGCGAGGCTCGTCGTAGACGAGGCCCTCGGCGCGCAGCTGGGCCAGTGCCTCGCGGACGGGACCTCGGCTGATGCCGAGCTGCCGGGCCATCGCAGCCTCGTTCAGCCGCTGCCCCGGGGCGAAGTCCCCGTTGAGGATCTTCTCCCGCAGCAGCTCGGCGGTGGAGTCAGACAGGGGGGTGGGGTCCGCGAGGGGGGATAGATCGCCGGGCGTTGCCATCGAAGAAGCTCCATTGCGAACTGTTGACAGTTTACCGAAAACGAGTTTAGTGTCCGGCAGCGTCAGCGGCAACTCGGGGAAGTAGAGAGAGGATCCGCAGGTGAGCGAGCACGACGCGAGCAGCGAACGGCTCAAGGAGCTCGGGTATGAGCCGGAACTGGAACGCAGGCTGAGCATCAGACACGTCGTCGGCCTCGCCATGGCCGATGTGTCCCCGACCATGGCCGTCGTCTTCCTGACGGCCGGCGTCTTCCTCATCGGCGGTACGTTCGCCGTCGGCGCCAGCATCATCCAGGGCGCGGTGGTCATACTGATCGCGCTGTGCCTGGCCGAGCTGGCCTCGATGTACCCGATCGCGGGCGGGATGTACTCGCTGGTGCGCAACGTGCTTCCCGGGCCGGTCACCTGGGTGACGATGTTCAACTTCCTCATCCAGGGCATCGTGATCCCGGCCTCGATCGCTCTCGGCGTCGCGCAGTTCGTGAAGAGCCTGGTGCCCGGTCTGGGCATGGCCGACCAGCCACTGGCGCTGATCTTCCTCGGGATCGCCGTGGTCATCGCGCTGACCCGCGTCGACGTGGGCGCGTGGGTCACCATCGTGATGGTGGTGGTCGAGCTGGCGGTGCTGGGGATCATCACGGTCGCCGCGCTCACCGCACCCCAGCAGAGCGTGATCGACGTGGCCGTCCACCCCGTGCACCTGAGCGGGACCGAGCTGACCGGGCTGACGTTCGTGGTCATGCTGGCGACCTTCGCCCCGGCCTTCAACGTCATCAACGGCTACGACGCGGCGCTCGGCTTCTCCGAAGAGCTCAAGGGCGGGGAGCGCAGTGTCGCCAAGGCGGTCATCGTCTCCGCCGCGCTGGCCTGCGTGCTGATCATCATTCCGCTGATCGCCGCCGTGGTCGCCGCGCCGGACCTGAAGGAGTTCCTGTCCGCCGAAACGCCGATCGCGTACTCGGTCGAGGCGGCGCTCGGTTCGGCCGCCACCAAGATCATCGACATCGGGGCGGCGGTGGCACTGTTCAACGCCATGCTGTCCCTGCTCATGTACTTCGGCCGCGCCGTCTACACGACCGGCCGCGACGTCGTGTGGCCCGCACCGGTCAGCCGCCGGCTCGGCCGCCTGAACAGGTTCCAGGCGCCGGCGGCGGGCGTCCTGGTCCTGGCCGTGCCGGCCGGCGTCCTCGTCTTCACCTCCGCGCTGGACTTCCTGATCATCTTCGCCGGCACCGTGATCGCGGCCGTCTACTTCTTCATCGGCTGGGCGGCCCTCGTCAGCCGGATCACCCAGAAGGAGCAGCGGCGGGTCTACCGGATGCCCCTGTGGCCGGTGCCGCCCATCATCGTGATCGGGTTCACCGGGATCGCGCTGGTCAAGCAGGAAGGCCGGTACATTCTCGCCGAGGCCGTCCTGATCGTCCTCGCGTTGGCCGCGTGGGGGCTGTCGAAGCTCTGGACGTCCTCCGCGGACGGCGCCCCGCCCGCCCTCGGCGAGACCAGGAAGGCCCAGCTGCACGGGGACGCGAGGTCATGACCGGCGCCCGACGGCCCGAAGCGCCCACCGGCGGGTGGCTCGCGGGCGCGGCGGCCGCGATGGTCCTCACCTTCGACGTCGACGGGGAGTCCCCGCTGCTGGCCGAGGACGCCCGGTACGCCGAGAACGCGATGCTCATGTCGCACCAGGCGTTCGGCCCGGAGGTCGGAGTCTCCCGGATCCTCCGCCTCCTCGCCGAGTACGAGGTGCCCGCCACGTTCTTCGTGCCCGGTGCGACGGCGGAACGGCATCCCCGGACGGTCGAGGCGATCCTCGCCGCGGGGCATGAGATCGGCCACCACTCCTACCACCATCGTCCGTACGTCGAGATGAGCGAGGCGGAGGAGCGGGAGGACTTCGAGCGGGCGCTGGAGACGCTGGCACGGCTCGGCGCCCACGTGACCGGTCACCGGACGCCGCTGTCCAGCGCCAGCCTCCGCACGTCCGGCCTGGTCGCCTCGCACGGGCTGAGCTACGAGTCCACACTTATGGACGACGACCGCCCCTACATGCTGGACACCGGGAACGGGGACATCGTCGAACTGCCGCCGTCGTGGGCGCTCGACGACTGGCTGCAGTACGTGAACCTGCCCATCGGCGAGTCGTACAGGGTCAAGTCGCCGGCGGAGGTGGTCGCGGGCTGGCGGCTCGAACTCGACGCCCTGCGCGCGGAGGGCGGTCTCGTCGTCCTGACCCTGCATCCGTTCGCGACCGGGCGTGCGAGCCGGCTGCGGGCCCTGGCCGGGCTGATCGAGTACGCGCTGGACGCCGGTGACGTGGCCGTCCTCTCCGCCGCGGAGGTCGCCCGGCGCGCTCGTGCGGACGAATCGCTGCCGCGCCGGTCCCTGGACCGGCTCGACCCCCGCCCTGATCCCGCGGTCTACCCGAGCTGAGCATAAGGAGCGTCCATGGAACCCGCGACCCCCTCCTGGCTCCCGGAGGGCAAGACCACCGCGTTCGCGCTCACCATCCCGGTGGACTGCGAGACCGTCGTGCTGGCCGAGGGCCGCCGCTTCGCGCAGCACCCGCTGCCGATGAGCCACCAGGTGTACGAGATCCAGCGCGGCGTGCCCCGCCTGCTCGGGATGCTCGACGCCCTCGGGATCAAAGCCACCTTCTTCGTGCCGGGATGGACGCTGGAACGCCATCCGCAACTGGTGGAGCCGATCGTCGGCGCCGGCCACGAACTGGCCCACCACTCCTACAGCCACCGTCCCCCGACGGACATGTCCGAGAGCGAGGAGCGCGCCGACTTCGAACGCGCGCTGGAGGTCATGGCCGCGTTCGGTGTGACGCCGGCCGGTCACCGGGCGGCGTACTGGTCCGCCAGCTCTCGGACACTCGACATCGTCGCGGAATACGGCCTGCGCTACGACACGAGCCTGATGGGCGACGACAGCCCGTACCTGGTCCGGCGCCGCGACCGGGACGTGGTCGAGCTGCCGTGCCACTGGATCCTCGACGACTTCGACCACTACGCGTTCCTGCCGCAGCCCCGGATCGGGCGCAACGTCGAGGCGCCGCAGACCGCCGTCGGCATCTGGCGCGCGGAACTCGACGGCCTGCGCCGGTACGGCGGGCTCTACCAGCTGACCTGCCACGCCTTCCTCAGCGGCCGGGCCGGCCGGACGCTGGCGCTGCGCGGACTGCTCGAATACGCGCTCTCCTGCGGCGACGTCGAGTTCATGACCTGCGGCGAGGCGGCACGCCGCGCCCTCGCGGCCCCTCCGGCCCGCCCCCGGGCCGGCGTCACCGAAACCCAGTGAAAGGAAAGCATGCAGATGAGCCGTATGAAGGGTAGGACCGCCCTGGTCACCGGCGCGAGCTCGGGGATCGGACGCGCCACCGCGCTGCTGCTGGCGCGGGAGGGCGCCGCGGTCGCGCTCGTCGCGCTGCCGGGTGCCGAGCTGGACCGCGCGGCCGAGGAGTGCCGGGCGGCGGGCGCGCGGGTGCTGCCCCTCCCGGCGGACGTCGCGGACTCGGCGGCCGTCGCGGACGCGTTCTCCCGCGCGGAGGCGCTCGGACCGGTCGACGCGGTGTTCAACAACGCCGGCATCTCCATGGTCGTGCCGGTCACGGAGACGACCGACGAGCAGTGGCATCGCCAGCTCCGGGTGAACCTGACGGGCAGCTTCTTCGTGGCGCGGCAGGCGGCGAGGGTGATGGCGCCGCGCCGCCGCGGCGCCATCGTCAGCACCGCCTCGGAGCTCGCGCTGACGGGACAGGCCGGGTATGTCGCCTATACCGCTACCAAGGGCGGGATCCTCGCCATGACCCGGGCGCTCGCCGCCGAACTGGCGGCGAGCGGGGTACGGGTGAACGCGGTCTGCCCGGGCGCCATCGACACCCCGCTGCTGCGCGCCGAGTTCGACACGGCCGACGATCCCGCGGCCGAGCGCGCCGAGAACGAGCGGTCGATCGTCCTCGGGCGCCTGGGCAGGCCGGAGGAGATCGCGCAGACCGTGCTCTTCCTCCTGTCCGACGACGCGGCCTATGTCACCGGCGCCCACTACGTCGTCGACGGCGGCCGCACCGGCTGCTTCCCGGTCGGCAGCCTGGCGCGTCCGCAGGAGGACGGAGGGGAGCAGGCATGACGACCACGCTCGTGACCGGCGGGCTCGGCTTCGTCGGAAGGTACCTCGTCCGGCGGCTGGCCGCCGACGGCCACCGGGTCATCTCCTACAACCGCGACTTCTCCGAATCGGACGACCCGTCGGTGGTCGCGGTGCAGGGCGAGTTGTACGACGTCCCGCGGCTGCTGCGGACGCTCCAGGAGTACGAGGTCGAACGCATCGCGCACACCGCCGCCATGTCCCACCCGGAGCTGTCGATCGATCTTCCCATCACCACGTTCACGGCCAACGTCGAGGGCACGCTCCACGTGCTCGAGGCCGCCCGCCTCGCCGGGGTCCGCCGGGTGGTGAACTTCTCCTCCGAATGCGCCTACGGCGACCAGGAGACCCACCTGGTCCAGGAGGAGGGGGCGCATCTCCTCCCCAACACCCCGTACGGGGTCACCAAGGTCGCCACCGAGCTCATGGGGCGGATCTACGGCCGGCTCTACGGCGTGGACGTCATCTCACTGCGCATCACCGAGGTCTACGGCCCCGGCAACCCCATGCCGGAGGTGCTCCGGGAGATGATCGCCGCCGCGGTGCACGGCCGGCCGTTCCGGCTGGACGAGGGCGGCGAGCACCGCTTCCAGTTCGTGCACGCCGAGGACGTGGCGCGCGCCGCGCAGGCGGCTCTGGAGGTCGGTGACCACGGGCGCGCGGTCTACAACATCACCGGGGGACGCCAGGTGACGCTGCGGGAGGCGGCGGCGCTCGTCGAGAAGATCCTCGGCAAGGCCGATCTCGCCATCGGCCCCGGCCACATCCCGACACTCGACCGGCAGGGACCGTACGACATCACGGCCGCGAGGGACGAGCTGGGGTACGTGCCGCAGCAGTCCCTGGAGGCCGGCATCGCCTCGTACGCGGACTGGCTGCGGGATCGGCGGTACTAGCCGTGGCCATCGCGAACCCGGCGGGAGCCGGTCTGCGCTTCGACGTCAACTGCTCGATCCTGTTCACCGAGCTCCCGCTGCTCGAACGTCCGGCGGCGGCGAAGGCCGCCGGGTTCGACGCCGTCGAGTTCTGGTGGCCGTTCGACCGGGCGGTCCCCTCCGACCGGGAGGTGGACGCCTTCGTCCGCACGATCGACGATGCGGGTGTCGCCCTGGTGGGGCTCAACTTCGCCGCCGGGAACATGCCGGCCGGCGACCGCGGGCTTCTCTCCGACCCGTCCCATACGGCGGAGTTCACCGACGGCGTCGACATCGCCGTCGACATCGCCCGGCGCACTGGATGCCGTGCCCTGAACGCGCTGTACGGCAACCGCGTCGAGGGGTGCTCTCCCGCGGAGCAGGACGAGCTGGCCGTCGAGAACCTCACGCTGGCGGCACGGGCGGCGGAGCCGGCCGGAGCCGTGGTCCTCCTCGAGGCGCTGAACGCGAAGGAGAACCCGCGCTACCCGTTGCGAACCGCCGCCGACGTCGCCCGCGTCATCGACGTCCTTCCGGCCGGGAACGTACGGTTCCTCGCCGACTTCTACCACCTGGCCATCTCGGGGGAGGCCGCGGCCGAGGTCGTCGCCGCCCACCACGAGCTGATCGGCCACGTGCAGATCGCCGACGTGCCCGGACGCAACCAGCCGGGCACCGGCGGATTCGATTTCGACGAGCTGTTCGGCGCGCTCGGCGCGCACGGCTATTCCGGCTGGGTCGGTCTGGAGTACCGGCCCACCGAGGCGAGCATCGACAGCTTCGACTGGCTGAACGACGGACCGTGAGTCATGGAGGCGAGATGGCGGTCATAGGTTTCATCGGGCTCGGCATCATGGGCGCGCCCATGGCGCGGCACCTGATCCGCGCCGGACATGACGTGCGCGGCTTCGACGTGAACGCCGACGCCGTGGCCGGGCTGGCGGCGGACGGCGGCACCGGCGCCACCTCGTCCGCGGACGCGGTCAGGGACGCGGAGGTCGTCATCACGATGCTCCCCGCCGACCAGCACGTGGAGGCGGTCATCCTCGGGCCGGACGGAGTCCTGATGCACGCCCGGCCGGGGACCCTGCTCATCGACATGAGCACGGTGAGCCCGCAGACGTCCCGGGCAGTCGCGGCGGCGGGACGCGAACGGGGCCTGCGGGTGCTGGACGCCCCGGTGTCCGGAGGGGAGACCGGCGCGGTCGAAGGCGTGCTGTCGATCATGGTGGGCGGTGAGAAGGACGATTTCGAGGCCGCTCGGCCGGTTCTCGAAGCGTTGGGCAGGACCATCGTCCATGTCGGCGAGCACGGCGCCGGTCAGGTGGTCAAGGCCGCCAACCAGCTCGTGGTCGCCGGGATCATCGCCCTGAACGCCGAGGCGCTGGTCCTCATGGAGGCGGCCGGCGTCGACCCGGAGCCGGGCCTCACGGTGCTGAACGGCGGCCTGGCGGGTTCCACGGTGCTGACCCGCAAGATGTCCGCGTTCCTCAAACGGGACTACACGCCGGGGTTCCGCATCGACCTCCATCACAAGGACATGGGCATCGTGCTGCGGGCGGCGGAGGCGGCGGGCGTGGGACTGCCGCTCGCCGGGCAGGTCTCCCAGCTCGTCGCGGCGGCTCGGGCCGCAGGGATGGGTTCGCGGGACCACTCGGCACTGCTCGAGGTCATCGAGAGGCTCAACGGCCGGACGAAGGAGAACGCACATGCCTGAACTGCGCGCCATGGAGGCCGTCGCCGGCGTCCTGAAGTCCGAGGGGGTCGACACCGTGTTCGGGTGCCCGGGCGCGGCGATCCTCCCGCTGTACGCGGCGTTGCGGACCAGCGGCATCGAACATCTGATCGTCCGGCACGAGGAGGGCGCCACGCACATGGCTGACGGCTGGGCGCGGACCTCGGGCGGGGTGGGCGTCGCGATCGGCACCTCGGGCCCCGCCGGAACCAACATGATCACCGGCCTGTACACCGCGATGGCCGACTCGATCCCGATCATTTGCGTCACCGGCCAGGCCCCGTCCACCAAGCTCCACCAGGAAGCGTTCCAGGCGGTCGACATCGTGCAGATCGCCAAGCCGGTCACCAAATGGGCCGTCCAGGTCAAAGAGGCCGCCCAGGCACCGTGGATCTTCCGGGAGGCGTTCCGGGTGGCCCGGTCCGGCCGGCCGGGGCCGGTGCTCATCGACCTGCCGCTCGACGTGCAGAAGCAGACGATCGCCTGGGACCCGTCGGTGGACGCACCGCTTCCCGTCACGCCCGTGGCGCCCCATCCGCTCCGGGTCCGGCGTGCCCTCGACATGCTCGCGGCGGCCGAGCGACCCCTCATCCTCGCGGGCGGCGGGGTCATCCTCGCCGAGGCGTCCGACGCGCTCCGCGAGGTCGCCGAGATGCTGCAGATCCCCGTCCAGGTGACCCTGATGGGCAAGGGAGCGCTGCCGGACGGCCACCCGCTGCACGCCGGAATGACCGGCATCCAGACCACACAGCGCTACGGCAACGCCGCGTTCCTCCAGGCCGATCTCGTCCTGGCCGTCGGCGCCCGGTTCGGTGACCGGCACACCGGTGATATCGACGTCTACCGCGGGGACCGCACGTTCATTCACGTCGACATCGAGCCCACGCAGATCGGCAAGGTGTTCGGTCCGGACCTGGGGGTGGTCTCCGACGCCCGGTTGTTCCTGGAGGCGCTTCGCGACGCCGCCGGGGAGCGGAGCAGCCACCCGGACCGCTCGGAATGGACCGCACGCGTCGCCGAACTGAGGTCCACGCTGACGCGCAGGGACGACTACGACGACGTCCCGATCAAGCCGGCCCGCGTCTTCAAGGAGATCAATACCGCCTTCGGGCCGGACACCTATTTCGTCACGGCGATCGGGCTCTACCAGATCTGGTCCGGCATGTTCCAGCGGGTGTTCAAACCGCGCCACTACCAGGTCTGCGGACAGGCGGGGCCGCTCGGCTGGGAGATCCCCGCGGCGATCGGCGTGAAGAAGGCCAGACCGGACGCCGAGGTGGTCGGCATCGTCGGGGACTACTCGTTCCAGTTCCTCGTGGAAGAGCTCGCCGTCGCCGCCCAGTACCGGGTGCCCTTCGTTCTGGTGATGCTGAACAACGAGTACCTGGGCCTGATCCGCCAGGCCGAGATCGAGTACGACATGAACTTCGAGGTGGACATCCACTACGACGAGTTCGGCTCGGACAACATCAAGATCATGGAGGCGTACGGGTGCTCCGGCCGCCGCGTACATCGTCCGGACGATATCGCCGGCGCGCTGGCCTGGGCCCGCGAGGAGGCCGTACGGATCGGGCGCCCGGTCCTGGTCGAGATCATGATCGAGCGGGAGGCGAACTCCGTGCGGGGCACGGCCATCGACCGCCTCATCGAACCCGAACCGGTGTGATGGGCCCCGCCGTCGCTCAGAGGGGAGAGGCCGCGGGAGCGGGCCTCTCCCTTCCGGGGGCCGCGTCATGAGCCGCGTCCTCCTGGCTCTCGACAAGTTCAAGGGGTCCCTCACCGCGGCCGAGGCCACGCGCCATCTGATGACGGGCCTGCGCAGGGCCGCCGAGGACGCCGAGCTGATCGGCATCCCCGTCGCCGACGGCGGGGACGGCACCGTCGACGCCATCCTCGCCGCCGGGTTCGAACGGGTCACCCGCGTCGTCGAGGGACCGACAGGGCGACCGGTGGAGGCGTCCCTCGCCGTACGCGGCGAGACGGCGGTGGTGGAGTCGGCTCAGGCTTCCGGGCTCCTGCGGCTGCAGGACGGACCGGAACCACTGGCGGCGTCGAGTTTCGGGACGGGGCAGCTCATCGACGCGGTGGTCCGCATGGGCTGCCGGCGCGTGATCCTCGGAGTGGGGGGAAGCGCCTGCACCGACGGCGGGGCCGGCATGCTCCAGGCGCTCGGTGCCCGGCTCCGCGACATCGATGGCACCGAGCTCCCGCCCGGTGGCGCGGCGCTGCGCCGGCTCCACGATCTCGATCTTTCCGGTCTGCTCGACATGACCGGCGTCACCGTGCTGCTCGCGACCGACGTCACCGCCCCCTTGCTCGGTCCGAAGGGGGCGGCGCCCGTGTACGGCCCCCAGAAGGGCGCCGGCCCGGAGGACGTCGCCGTCCTCGAGGCGGGCCTCACGCGATGGGCCGAGGTCCTGGAAAGCCGCACCATGGTCGCGTGCGCGGCGGCTCCGGGCGCCGGAGCCGCAGGCGGCATCGGCTTCGCCGCACTCGCCGCGCTCGGTGCGGAGCGCCTCAGCGGGATCGACCTGGTCCTGGATCTCACGGGATTCCGCTCCGCACTGCACGGCGCCTCCCTGGTGGTCACCGGTGAGGGGAGGATCGATGCGCAGACCGCGCACGGCAAGGCCCCGGCCGGGGTGGCGCGCGCCGCCGCACGGGCGGGAGTCCCGACCGTGGCCGTCGCCGGCTCGTGCGCGCTCTCCGACCGGCAGCTGCGCCGGCTGGGGCTGGCGGCCGCCTACACCCTCTCCGGCATCGAGCCTGACCCGCGCGCCTGCCACGAGAACGCCGGCCCGCTCCTGGAGAAGCTCGCCGCCCACATCGCCCGCGACTGGCTGGCGGCCGACGCGCGGTAGTCGCATGGCCGGCGAGCGTTCGCCTCAAATCCATTGACAATCAGCGCCAAAAGCTGGAGGGTTCACATAGTGAAAATATGTTCACTATGTGAATAATGTTGACGGCGTTCGGAGACCCAGCCGCGGAACATGACCGACATCTTGCCGCTGCCCGGGGCGGTGGCGGAGTTGATCCACGACGGCGACACAGTGGCCATGGAGGGGTTCACCCGTCTCATCCCGTTCGCTGTCGCCCGCGAGGTGATCCGCCAGGGCATCACGGATCTCACGCTGGTCCGCATGACCTCGGACGTGATCTATGACCTGCCGCTGTCGATCGGAGATGTCGAGCTCGCCGAGACGACCGACGCCGTGGTCTCGGTACCGGAGGTGTTCAACTGCCGGCTGCAAGGCGGGCGGTTGACGTCGGGTTCCTCGGCGCGGCCCAGCTCGACCGTCAGTGATGGTCGGAGTCGATGGCCAGTTCGGTCACGAGTGTGCTGATCGCGCGGGCGGTCTCGACGACCTGGGGGGCGATCACAGCCCGCAGCTCAGCCTTGTCCAGCGGACGGGCGATGGAGACGTTGATCGCGGCGATGGGACGACCCGCGGCGTTGAAGACCGGGGCACCGACCCCGCGGATGCCGAGGACCATCTCCTCGTCGTTGAAAGAGTAACCGCGGCTGCGGATCAGGTCGAGTTCGCGCATCAGCTTGTCGCGGTCAGTGATCGTGTACTGGGTGACGGCCTCCAGCACCCGGTCTCCGAGGATTTCCTCGATCTCCTCGCGGGGCAGGAAGGCCAGGATCGCGCGCCCCAGCGAGGTGGCGTGCACTGGCAGGCGGCTCCCGACGAAGAGCCGCAGCGCGAGCAGGTCGTCATTGAGCAGTCGCGCGACATAGACCACCTCGGCACCATCCAGCAGCGCCATGTTGACCGTTTCACCGGTGGTCTCGCGCAGTCTCTGAAGGTAGGGCCGCGCCATTTCGGGGAGCTCCCGGCTGCTCAGCGCGGCGCGCGCCAGCGAGATCGCCTTGAGTCCTGGGCGGAATGTGCGGGAGCTGGTCTCTTCGAGATAGCCGAGGTTCAGCAGCGTCCGGCAGAAGCGGTACGCCGTCGCGCGGTTGAGACCGGTGAGCGTCGCGATGTCACTCGTGGTCAGCGCCGGGCGTCTCTCATCGAACAGCTCTAGGATCCCGAGGGCGCGCGAGACGGACTGGATGCCGTCCTTTTTGCCGAGGTCGCCGTCATCAAGCGAATGAGAGTTCGATTTGCGAGCCACAACGTCGATGCTATCGCACGACGGCGACCGCTTCACGCCGGCGATGGGCTCGGAAGCCCAGGAGCCGGTGCCTGACACCCCTGCATCACCCTCTACAAGGCGAAACACGGGCTTCAGGGATGCCCAAGGGACTCTGGGGCGACGGCCGAACCAGTGCCCGCGATGGAGCCGGGACGCATCTTCACCGGACAGCCCCGGGGCGGTATGCTCATCATATGAACGGTGCGTCGGAATATGAGCGACCTGGTATGGCATCTAGCGGGTCCGCCGCCCCAGCTCGCGACGACGCCGCGGCGCCGTGGAAGACTCGCTTCCGGCGGCTCGGCGGCGCGCAGGTGCGCGACCTGCTCGGCGAGCCGGACCCGGAGACGCGGCTGAAGATCCTGGATCATCTCGACCGCAATTGCCGCGCCTTCATCGCCCATGCGCCATTCTGCTGCCTCGCCACGTCGAACGGCGCCGGTGAGGCGGACTGCTCGCCACGCGGCGACTATCCGGGATTCGCGCGAGTGCTGGACGAGAACACCCTCGCCGTCCCCGACCGGCTCGGCAACAAACTCGGTGACTCCTTCACCAACATCGTCGAGAATCCGCACATCGGAATGCTGTTCTTCGTCCCCGGAGCGGTGGAGACGCTGCGCGTGAACGGACGTGCCTACGTCACCGACGACCGCGATCTGCGGACGATGCTCGAACAGGACGGGGTGCGCCCGCAGATGGCCACCGTCGTCGAGGTGGAGGCGGCCTACCTGCACTGCGGCCGGGCGCTCCTGAGGTCCAGGCTCTGGGAACCGGACATGAAGGACCTGGCCGACGAGATCCCGTCCCCCGGAACGTTCTGGGCGGACGCGGCGAAAGCGGCGGGCGCTGCGGAGGCGGCCGGCCTGGACGCGGAGCGCCTCGACCGCCTGTTCGAGGCCGGCTACCAGGAGCTCTACTGAGATGATGCTCCGTGAGGGAGGCCGCCTCCTGACCGTGGTGAGAACGGAGCGGCAGGCCCGCGACATCGTGGCACTCGACCTCACCGACCCGGCCGGCGAACCGCTTCCCGCGTGGGAGCCGGGAGCGCACATCGACGTCCAGCTGGTCACACGGCATCTGCGCCAGTACTCGCTGTGCGGCGATCCCGGTGACAGGAGCCGGTACCGTATCGCCGTCCTCCGGGAAAGGCTGTCGCGCGGCGCCTCGGCCTATGTGCACTCGTTCCTGCGCGTCGGCAAGCGGGTGCGCGTCTGGGAGCCGCGCAACCACTTCGCCCTGGAACCCGCCGAACGCTACGTGTTCCTTGCGGGGGGAGTCGGGATCACGCCGATTCTGCCCATGGTCGTCCAAGCCGACCGGACGGGCGTCCCCTGGAAACTCGCCTACAGCGTCCGGACCCGTGAAGACGCCGCGTTCAGCGACGAGCTGGCCGCGCTGGACGGCGACGTGACCGTCCGGGCCACGAGCACGGAAGGACGGCTGGACCTCCCCACCTATCTCGGACCGGGGGAAGCGGGGACGGCCGTCTACTGCTGCGGTCCCCCCGCCTTCGTCGACGCCGTCCAGGACGCCATGGCCGGCTGGCCGGACGGCGCCCTCCGGGTCGAACGGTTCGTGCCTGCCCCTGTGGATTTCGGGCCCGGCCAACCGTTCACCGCCGTATGCGCCAGTACGGGCAAACGGGTGCGGGTCGACGCCGACGTCAGCCTGATGACCGCGCTGCGACGCGCGAAGGTGCCGGTCCCCGGCGCCTGCCTGCGCGGTACCTGCGGCTCGTGTTGCGTCAAGGTGCTCGCGGGCGTCCCCCAGCACCGCGACGCGATCCTCCCCCCGGACACCATGGACCGCATCCACCCCTGCGTGTCGCGGTCCGCGACACCGGAGATCGTCCTCGACCTCTGAGACCCGGGTCCGGGCGAGAAGAGATGCGGCCGGTGTCCGGGACACCGGCCGCATCTCTTTGGCCGAGGACGCGAAGCTGAGGTCAGCCGTCGTCGGCTCGGGCCGCACCGGCCGTCCGGCCGACCGCTTCCGGCGAGTCCTCGGGAACCGTTCGCGGCGCCTCCGGTTCCGCGCGGGCCGGAGCCGACCCCTCGAACTGGAGCTCCGCCGAGCCGAGCAGCCCGTGCGGGCGCCATCGGAGCATGACGATCAGGGCGACGCCGAGGACGGCGGAGGAGATCCCCGTCGGGGCGTGGATTTCGGTTCCGGCGACCGACATCCCGCTCTCGACCCGGCGCAGCAGCTCGTTCAGGACGGTGATGACCGCGGCCCCGAGCAGCGCGCCGCTGATCCCGCCGATCCCGCCGACGATCGCCATGGCGATCACCAGGACGAGCTGGGCGATGTAGAACGACGCGGGTGAGAACGCGGTGAGGAGCTGCGCGTACAGCGCCCCGGCCACACCGGTGACGAACGCCGACAGCGCGAACGCCCACAGCCGGGAGCGCAGCACCGACACCCCCGCCGACTCGGCCGCCATGGGCTGGTCGCGGACGGCCCGCGCCCGCAGCCCGGCCCCCGACCACTTGAACAGCGCGCTCACCGCCACCGTCGCCACGAGGGTCGCGTACACACCGGTGAACGTGGTGTTCTCCGGGACGCCGAAGAGCGACTGCGGGCCCCGCGTCAGCGGGGTCGCCTGGGCGAGCACGTTGGTGACGATGATCAGCAGTCCGAGGGTGGCGATGGACGCCGCCGCCCCCGACAGGCGCATCAGGGCCGGCCCCGTGACCAGCGCGACCAGCGCGGCCGCCGCGCCGCCGATCAGCAGCGCGGGCACGAAGCCCACCTCGACGGACGCGAGCGGTCCCGGCAGGTCGGGCAGGACGAGCTCCTTGTCCAGCACGGGAATGGCCGCGATGCCGCCCGCGTACGCGCCGACGGCCATGAACGCGACGTGGCCGAAGGAGACGATGCCGGTGTTGCCGACGAACAGCTGGAAGCCGACCACCATGACGGCGTTGATGCCGAAGAGCAGGACGATCTCCCGCATCGTCGGCGCCAGGAACAGCAGGGCGCCGAGCAGCGTCACCGCTCCGGCGGCGAGCACCGCGCCCGCCGTCGCCCCGAGCCGGCCCGCGGGGCCCGGCAGCCTGTCCGCACGCAGTGCGAGCCTGAGCATCAGGTGGCCTCCGTTCTGGCGCCGCTGAGCCCTCCCGGGCGCAGGACCAGCAGGGTGATGACGACCGCGAACACGATCGCCTGCGCATAGGTGATCGCCCCGGCGGGCAGGACGATGTTCATGGCGACCTCGATCGCGCCGAGGGCGAGGCCCCCGAGCATCGCGCCGGAGATCCGGCCGAGACCGCCGAGGACGATCGCGATGAACGCCTTCAGGGTGGGCTCCAGGTCCGACCGCGGGGTGACCGCGCCGACCTTGGCGAACCACAGCAGGCCCACCACGCCGGCGATCGCACCGCTCACCGCGAACGCGATCATCAGGACGCGGTCGGGCCGGATGCCCATCAGGCGCGCGGTCTGCGGCAGCTCGGCGGCGGCGCGCAGCTGCGCCCCGAACGCGGTCCTGTTCAGCAACGCGTAGAACGCCGCGACGACGAGCGCGCCGCTGGCGATCGTGACCAGCTGGAGCACCGGGATCCGCAGGCCGCCGGTCGTGACGACCCCGGTGAGGAAGCCCGGGACGTCCAGCACCCTCGGCTTCTCCCCGAACACCAGGATCGCGATGTACTGGACGATCAGGAGCACGCCGAACGACGTGATGAGCAGCGTGATCGGCGGCGCACCGATGAAGGGCCGGAACGCGACGCGCCCCATCGCCATGGACAGGACCGTGACGAACAGGATGCACAGCGGCACGACCAGGGCGAACGGCACTCCGGCGTCCACCAGGACGCAGGCGCCGTAGCCGCCCCACACCAGCAGCAGCCCGTAGGCGAAATTGATCAGGTTCATGACGCTGAACACCAGCGTCAGGCCGAGGGCCAGCAGGGCGTAGGTGGATCCGACGCTCAGGGCGTCGAGCACGTGCTGGACGAATGCGGTCACGGCGACTCAGCCCCCTTCAGCCCGAAGTACGCCTCGATGAGCAGCTCGTCGGCCCGCATCTCCTCGGCGTCGCCGTCCAGCACCTTCTCGCCCAGTTTCAGGCAGCAGGCGCGGTCGACGAAGTCGAGCGCACGCCGGGACGACTCCTCCACCACGATCAGGCTCTGGCCCTGCTCGCGCAGCGTGCGCAGCACCTTGTAGACCTCGTTTCCCATCTTCGGGGCCAGGCCGAGGCACGGCTCGTCCAGGACGAGCAGCTTCGGGTCGGCCATCAGGGCTCGGCCGATGGCCAGCATCTGCTGCTGCCCGCCGGACAGGTTGGAGCCCTTGTCCGCCCGCCGCTCGGCCAGCACGGGGAACGTCCCGTACACGCGGTCGAGCACCTCGTCGTTGTGCCGGCGCAGCCGCGCCCGCGACAGGCGCCCCCGCAGGCTGGTCGAGCCGATCAGCAGGTTCTCCTCGATCGAGAGCGTGGTGAAGATGCCGCGGCCCTCGGGGACGAGCGCGATGCCGAGCCCGGCGCGTTCCTCGGCGGGCACGCCCGTCACGTCGGCGCCGTCGAACCAGACGGTCCCCTCCCACGGGGCCACCAGCCCCGAGATCACTTTCATCAGGGTCGACTTGCCCGCGCCGTTCGCGCCGAGGACGGCCACCGCCTCGCCGCGCCGGACCTCGAGGGAGACCCCCTTCAGCACCTTGGTCGCCCCGTACCCGACCACCAGGTCCGTGACCCGCAGCAGCGGTTCCGCGGTCATGACGCCCCCAGGTACGCCTCGACGACATGGGGCTGGTCGAACGCCTCCTGCGGCGGGCCTTCGTAGATGACGCGGCCCTCGTCCAGGACCTGCACACGGTCGCTGATGCTGAGGACGAGGTTCATGTCGTGGTCGATGACCACGATGCCGCAGCCGCGCTCGTCCCGTATCCGGCGCAGCTGCTCGCGCAGCTCGCCGGTCTCGCCGTCGTTCAGTCCGGCGGCCGGTTCGTCCAGGAGCAGCACCGAGGGGTTCCCGGCGAGCGCTCGCGCGATCTCCACGCGGCGCTGCGTCCCGTACGGCAGATCGGAGACGACCTCGCGGGCGACCCCGTCCAGGTGCAGGCTCGCGAGCAGGCGCTCGATCTCCTTCCGGGACGTTCCGGTGGACGCGTTGCCGCCGACCGTCACGTTCTCCCGGACCGTCAGGTCGCCGAAGAGCTTGAGGTTCTGGAAGGTCCTGGCGACGCCTCCGCGGGCCCGGCGGGCCCGGGAGGCGCGGGTGATGTCGCGGCCCCGGAGCCGGATGTCGCCGCCGTCGATCCGCAGCACCCCGGAGATGCAGTTCACGAGCGTGGTCTTGCCGGAGCCGTTCGGTCCGATGAGCCCCAGCACCTCGCCGGCCGCCAGGGTCAGATCGGCCCCGTCCAGCGCGGTGACGCCGGCGAACCGCTTGACCGCTCCCGTCACGCGGAGCAGCGGCGGGTCCGCGTCCGGGGCGGGATCCCGGAGGCGCGAGCCGGATGCGGGCGAAGCGCTCACGACGCGCCGTTCCGCAACACGGTCGGGTCGTAGTCCGCGACGACCTTGAACTTGCCCTTCTGCACCCCGACGACGGTCGTGCTCCAGACGGCGTACCCGTCCTGCCAGTAGGCCAGGGTGCCGCCGGGGACCTTGAGTCCGCGCTGCGCCCGGATCGCGTTCGCGGCCGAGGCGGCGTCGGTGACGTCCTTGCGCTGCAGGGCCTGGTTCACGGCCATGAAGGTCTGGTAGGCGCCCGGCGCGTTGGCCTGCTCGGGGAAGTGCCCGAACATCTTCTCGTACTTCGCGGTGAACGCGGCGATCGCGGGATCGACACCCGCGCCGTCGAAGGCGACCTGGGCGGCGAAGGAGATCGCGTTGGAGCGGTTCGCCCCGACGAGCTTCGGCAGCTCGCGGGTCTGCAGCGTGATGTTGCCGAGCACCGGGGTGTCCACCCCGGCCGCGCGCAGCTGCTTGACGAAGGTGCCGACCGCGGGGAACACGGCCAGGGCTTGGACCACGTCGGGCTTCGCGGCCTTGATCTTGGAGATGGTGGAGCTGAAGTCGGACTGGCCGGCCAGCGAGTCGACCCGGTCCACGCCGGTGACCTTGCCGCCGCCGGGCTCGTACAGCTTCCGGTAGGCGGTGTCCTGCTCGGTGAAGTAGGCGAGGCCGGGGTCGAGGACCTGGAAGGTCGAGCGCCACTTGCGGTCGAGCGCGTACCTGGCCTGCGCGAGGCCGAGTTCGGTGGTGGTGATGCCGCCGCTGAAGAAGCGGTCGCCGACGGCCTTGCCGAAGACGGTCGAGGACGCCGCCAGCGACAGCGTCAGCACCCCCTGCCGCTGCCCGATCCTGGCCGCGGCGACGCCGGTGTCGAAGTCGTCGGCGACGACCAGGATCTGGGCGCCCTTGCCGATGAGCGAGCGCGCCACCTGGGCGGCGACTGCGGGATCGGACTTGGTGTCGCCGGTGATGGTCTTGATGGGGCAGCCCTTGATGCCGCCCTGCGCGTTGATCTCCTCGATCGCGACCTGCAGCCCCCGCTTGCCGGCGACGTCGAAGAAGGAGGCGAAGCCGCTGTCGGCCTTGGCGATGCCGACGAGGATCCGGCCGTCACGGCAGGCGAGGGAACCCTTGCGTTCGCCGGCCGACGATCCGGCGCCGCCGGCGCACGCTACCGCTCCGGACAGGGTCAGGCCGGCGGCGACCAGTGCCGGCCACCGGCGCCTCATCATGTGTGGGAACGACATACCGCCTCCAGGTTTGATCGGTATACGTGCAGTCGTTCGCTTTGTGAAAAGCACACTAGCGCACGCGTTTTTGCAGGTCAAGGTTCGAATGCCGTGGCATTACCGCAGGTAGTGGGAAAATATAGGGATTCTGAGTTGGCTCGACATCGCCGTCATGTTCGGCAAAAGAACGTTCGTTCACATGATCAGCGCCTCCGGGGGGCGGGGATCCGATGCCGCCACCGCCAGGCCGAGGGCGTCGGAAAGCTCGGCGGCCCGCCGGCGGGCCGCCTCGGCGTCCCCGGGAGGCAGCCAGAAGACGCACCGGTGCACGCCGGCCTCGGCGTATCGGGGGACGTCCGCCGGGTCCGCGCCGTACACGGTGACCGGCGCGTCGGCCCAGCCCGCCTCCCGTGCCCTCTCCCGGTACTCGGCGATGCGATCGAGCAGGTCGGGTGCGGGTTCGGGCAGCCATTCGTTCCCGTACGACAGGATCCGGTCCACGACGGTGGGACCGTTTCCGCCGATGAGGATCGGGAGCGGATCCTGGACGGGCTTGGGCCATGACTGGATGCGTTCGAACGAGACGTACGGGCCCCGGTAGGACGCCACCTCCTGCGTCCAGATCGTCCGCATGGCCCGGATGCGGTCCGCGAGCACCCCCAGGCGGCGCCGGGGATCGGTGCCGTGGTTCAGCAACTCCTCGCGGTTCCACCCCGCCGCCACGCCGAACAGGAGCCGTCCGCCGGACAGATGGTCCAGCGTGGCGACCTCCTTCGCCGTGGTGATGGGGTCCCGTTGGGAGACCAGGCAGATTCCCGTGCCCAGCCTCAGCGTGCGGGTCGCGCACGCCGCCGCCGTGAGCGCCACGAAGGGGTCGAGCGTCCGCGAGTACTCGGGGGGCACGTCGCCGCCCTCCGGCTTGAAATGCGCGGTGCGTTCGACGGGCATGTGGGTGTGCTCCGGGAAGAAGAGCGACTCGAAACCGCCGTTCTCGGCCATGCGGGCGAGGTCGGCCGGTCCCATGCCCTGGTCCGTGGCGAAGACGGCGAGACCGAACTTCATGTGAAACTCCTGATCCGCGAGGACGTTGAGCGTGTCCAGCGCTATGCGGATGGTCCGTGTGCAATGCGAACGAGAGGGCCGAGCGGGCGGGACGCGGTCCGCCTGGCCCCCCGCGGGTCCCCGGGCCGCGTCGCCCGGGGAGCCGCGGGGTCGTCAGTGGTCCGGCAGGTCGCCGGTCTCCAGCCGCTCCTTCACCCGGGTGAGGAAGCGCGCCGCGTCGGCTCCGTCGATGATCCGGTGGTCGTAGGTCAGGGCGAGATGGATCATCGACCGCACCGCCACGATCTCGCCCAGCGCCGGGCTTCGGACGACCACGGGCCGCCTGCCGACGGCGCCGGTGCACAGCACCGCGACCTGCGGCTGGTCGATGACCGCCGTGGCGAACAGGGTCCCCGCCGCACCCGCGTCCGCCAGGGTGAACGTGCCGCCCGCCAAGTCCGCGGGGGCGAGGCGGCCGGCCCGCGCCCGCTCCGCCAGCTCCGCCAGCCCGTGCGCCAGCCCGGCCAGGTTGAGGCTTCCGGCGTCCCGCAGGACCGGCGTCACCGTCCCGCCCGGAACCTCGACCGTGACCGCGAGATGCTGACCGTCCGGATGGACGATCACTCCCGCGTCCGGGTCCACCCGGCAGTTGATCTCCGGTGATTCCTTGAGCGCCGCGAGCGCGGCCATCGCGATGATGGGCCGCGGCGTCAGCTCGACGCCCTCGCGCGCCCGAAAGCGCTCCCCGGCGGACTCGCACAGCTCGACGATCTTCGTAACGTCGACTTCGACGACCGTGGTCAGGTGAGCGCTGGTACGCAGCGACTCCGTAACGCGCGCGGCGATCGCCCGGCGCGCAGGACTCAACGCCCCGGTCGTCCCGCGAACACCCTCCTCGAACTCCGGAACCCGCCCGGCAACGGGACTCGGCACCGCGGCGGCCGAACCCGACACCAGGGCGGCCGAACTCGTCGCCGAGGCGACAGGGCTCGGTGCCGGGGCGAGTGGGGATGGGTTCTGGGGTGGAAGTGTCGGTGAGGGTGCGTCGGGTGGTGTCGGGGCGGCTTGGTCTTGATTCTTTCGGGCCGCCAGGACGTCCTGTCTGCGGATGCGGTCGCCGGGTCTGGCGGGACGCACGGATGTCAGGTCCACGCCGTGCTCGAAGGCGAGGCGCCGGACGAACGGTGTGATGTAGCCGCCGCTCCGCCCCGTCGCGGGGGCGCCGGTCCGGTGAGGGGCCGCCGGAGCCGGGGGCGTCTCTACGGGTTCGGGTGGGGTGGGCGGTTTCGGGCTGGATGCGGGCGGGGCGGGGACCGCCGCCGGTGCGCGGTCGAGGGCGGTGATCCGGGCGAGTTCGGTGCCGGTGGAGACCGTCTCGTCCTCGTGGACGCTGATCGACTGGAGGACTCCCGACGCGGGGGCCGGGATCTCGGTGTCGACCTTGTCGGTCGACACCTCCAGCAGCGGCTCGTCGGCCTCGACGTGCTCGCCCACCTGCTTCAGCCAGCGGGTGACGGTGCCCTCGGTGACGCTCTCACCCAGTTGCGGCATGGTGACGGGGACCGCCATGGCGGAGTCCTCTCTCAAGGCGGGGCCCTGGTGGCTAGGACGCGGAGCCCGCGCGCAGCCGCGCGGTCGCCGCCTCGTCGATCGACAGGTCCGCGCGCAGGACGACGCCGTAGACGTCGCGGGCGCGCTCCGCGGTGATCCACCCCTCGCGCACGTCGTCGCGGACCCGTTCGGGCTCTCGGTCCGTGGGCGGCCCGTAGCCGCCGCCTCCCGCGGTGATCGACACGATGCGCTCGCCGTCCGCCAGCTCGACCAGGCCCTGGGACGGCAGGTCGGTCAGCCGGCCCGACCCGTCGCGGCGCAGGTGCCGGGTGAGACCGCCCGCGAGCCCGCCGCGCACGCCGCGCGCGGGGTACACCGCGCCGTCGGACCCGTAGGCCACCGTCATCGACGTGCCGACCGGCCCGTACTCGACCACCGCCGACGGTGCGCCGCGGAACCGGCCCGCGCCCTCGGTGTCGGGGACGAGCCGCTGCCGCTCCACGCGGATCGGGTGCGTCATCTCCGCGATCTCCACGCTGTCGCGGCGCAGCATCCCGGCGCAGCCCACGTGGAAGATCGTCAGCCAGGCGTCGGTCCAGGGGGTGGCGGCCCCGCCGGTGACGGCGAGGAAGATCTGGTTGACGAACGGCTTGCCGCCCGACCTCGGGTCGGTGCCGGACACCACCGCCGCCGCCGCGGGGATGACGGCTCCGCACTCGGCCAGGCCGATGCCCTCGACGAGCTCCGCCATCCCGCGCTGCACGGCGTTGGTCACCCGGTCGGCGAGGTTGGTGGTCGCCGCGGAGCAGCTGTGCGGGTGGGAGGGGACGCCCACCGCACAGCCGTCCCGCAGCGCGACGCTGATGCGGCGCAGGCTCCCGGCGTTCGGCGGGACGTCCTCGCCGATGGAGTTGAAGACGCCGATCAGGGCGGCCGTGGCGGCGGTCGACTCGGTGAGGTTCAGGCCGTTCGGCAGGCAGTCGACGTTGTCGGTGAGATCGATGGCGATCTCCTGCTCCTCCGGCCGGACGTCGATGTCGATCTTGATGTCGACGCCCTCGGGGATCCCCGGGAAGGGGTCGTGCCGGGTGGTCAGGGTGAGCCGTCCGGCGGGCAGCCCGGCGATGGCCGCCCGCATGCGGCCTTCGCTGTAGGCCAGCCACTCGTCCACGAACTCCTGGAGGACGTCCCAGCCGAGTTCCTCGCCCAGCTCGGTGATCCGGCGCTCGCCCAGGCGGACGGCGCCGAGGAGCGCGAGATAGTCGCCCCACCACTGCTCGGGCACCCGGACCCGCAGCCGCAGCATGCGCAGGATGTCGTCGTTGTCCTGGTAGTCGGTCTGGACGCGGCAGGCGTCGAACAGGAGGGTGCCCTCCTCGTAGACGTCCCGGGCGCCGGCCATGTAGGTCGTCGGCTGGGAGTTGCCGCAGTCGGCCTGGTGCGCCTTGGCGAGGACGGAGAACCGGTGGACGCCGTCATCGTCGACGACCGGCACCAGCATCGCGTGGTCGGCGGCATGCGAGTTGCCGTTGTACGGCGAGTTGTGCAGATAAGCGTCCCCGCGCCGCATCTCGGGATGGAAGCGCAGGACGGCCTTTGAGATCAGGTCGGGCCCGCTCATCATGTGGATGGGCAGGCTCTCGGCGCCCATCACCAGCTCGTGGTCGGCGCTCACGATGCAGCAGGAGAAGTCGTGGGCGCTGTTCAGCACCCCCGACCGGCTGGAGCGGAAGACCGTGTTCATCATGCCTTCCACGACCACGTTCAGGCGGTTGCTGATCACCGCCATGCGGACGCCGTCCATCGTCACTTCCCCCCTCGCTCGGCCGCGGCGGCGGGCGCCCCGGGCACGACATGGATCGTTCCGCTGCCGCGGCGGGTGAATGTGGCACCGTCGTCGATGACGATCGTCGTGGTCTCCGACTCGACGACCGCCGGGCCCCGCAGCTCCAGGCCGACGGGCACCGAGTCCAGGCGCCAGACGTCCGCCCGGACGAGCCCGGTGCCCGGCAGGTGGATGTCGCGTTCGCGCCGGACGGCGTCGCCCGTGCCGGCCTCCGGCAGGACCGGGTCGGTGATGCGGCAGCGCGCCCTGGCGTGCCAGCTCTCGAACTCGATCGGCGAGCCGGGATCGTCGACCGCGAAGGTGTCCCGGTGAACCTCGTGGAACGCCTTCTTCAGCCGTTCGAGCCCTTCGCCGTCCAGGGAGCCCTGCTCGCCGAGCTGCACTTCCAGCTCCCAGACCTGGCTCGGGTACCGCGCCTCGACGGAGAACTCGACGGACGTCTCGACGGCCCCGGCACCGGGTCCGTCGACGAAGCCGCGGGCCTCGGCCGCCAGTTCCTCCAGCACCGCGTTGACGCCCGCGAAGTCGAAGTCCTCCGAGGTGGTCCGGAAGGTCCTCTCGAAGCCGCGCGACAGCTCGGAGATCAGCGCCCCGGCCGCGCTGAGGGCCGGGCCCATGACCGGGACGATGACCTCGCGGCAGCCGAGCCGGCGCGCGATGGCCACGGTGTTGAACCCGGCCGCACCGCCGCCCCCGACGAGGACGGCCTGCGCCGGGTCGATGCCCTTCTGCCCGGTGATCTCCTCGATGGCGCCGACCATCCGCTCGGTCGCGAGCCGGTAGACGGCGGCCGCCGCCTCCAGCACGTCCAGCCCGAGCGGCTCGGCGATCTGCTCCCTGATCGCCTCGCGCGCCGCGTCCAGGTCGAGCGCCGAGCGCCCGCCCAGGAAGTAGCCGGGGTCCAGGTAGCCGAGGACGAGGCAGGCGTCGGTCATCGTGGGACGGGTGCCGCCCCGCCCGTAGCAGACCGGGCCGGGAACGGCGCCGGCGCTCTGCGGGCCGACGTGCAGCAGCCCGCCCCCGTCCACCCAGGCGATGCTGCCGCCGCCCGCGCCGACGCTGCGCACGTCGACGGACGGGAAGCCGGTCATGTGGCCGCGGAACGGCTCGCCGATCCAGGACTCGCGCGTCCACGGGATCCGTCCGTTCCGGACGACGCTGACGTCGTAGCTGGTCCCGCCGGTGTCGGCGACGATCGCCATCGGGGCCGCGGCGTCCAGGTCGGCGAAGAAGCGCCCCGCCACCGGCGCCATCGCGGGGCCGGAGTTGAGCGAGTGGATCGGCGCCCGGGCCACGTCCTCGGCGTCCAGCGCGCCGCCCGCGGAGGTCACCATGAGCACCCTCCCGGCGAAGCCCGCGTCGCGCAGCCGCCCCTGCAACCCGCTGATGTACGCGGTCATCAGCGGTTTCAGCGAGGCGTCGATCGCCGTCGCCGAGGCCCGGCGGTACTCGCGCACGCACGGATTGACCTGGTGCGACAGCGTCACCGGTACACCCGGCAGCAGCTCGTCCAGCAGCTCGCCCACGCGCAGCTCGTGGACGGGGTTGACGATCGACCACAGCAGGCAGACGGCGACGGCCTCGACGTTCTCCCGCCGCATCCGCTCGGCGAGGACCGCCACCGCCTCCTCGTCCAGTGCGCGGACCACCTCCCCCTGGGCGCCGACGCGTTCGGGCACCTCGAAGGTCAGCGAACGCGGGACGTAGGGGTCGGGATAGGGCTGCCGCTGGTTGAAGATGTCGTGCCTGCCGCCCTCGCGCAGCAGCAGGATGTCCGGATGCCCTTCGGTGGTGAGGAACGCCGTGCGTGCGACCCTCTTCGTCAGGACGGCGTTCAACCCCCGGGTCGTGCCGTGGACGAGCATGCTCCCCCGGCCCAGCAGCTCGCGCCGCGAACAGCCCCGCTCGGCGGCGGCGACGTCGAAGGCGTCGAGGATGCCCTGGACCGGGTCGGACGGCACGGTCGAGCTCTTGTGGACGCTCAGGTGGCCCTCGTCCTCGACGACGAGGTCGGTGAAGGTGCCACCGGTATCGACTGCAAACCTCATGGTCTGTTCCTGCTCATAGGTCGCCGCGGCGACGATCAGTAATCGGCGAGCTTGCGCAGCTCGGCAACGATGCGTTCGGTGGTAGGCACGACCTGGTCCTCCAGCTCGTGGCCGTACGGGATGGGCACCCGCTCGGACCCGACGCGCACGATGGGCCCGTCCAGGCTCTCGAAGCAGTGCTCGCCGGCCCAGGCGGCCACCTCGCCGCCCCAGCCGCAGAACTCGACAGCCTCGGAGACCACGGCGAGCTTCCCCGTGCGCCGCAGCGAGGCCTCGATCGAGGCCGTGTCCATGGGCCACAGGTAGCGCAGGTCGACGACCTCGCACGCCACGTTCTCGGCGGCGAGTTCCTCCGCCGCCAGCACGCAGCGTTCGACCATCCGGCCGGCGGTCACCACGGTCAGGTCGTCCCCCGGCCGCACGACGCTCGCCGCGAATCCTTCCGGTCCGGTGCGGGTGTCGATGTCACCCGACGTGCGGAAATATAGGTTCTTACTCTCCAAGAAAATCACGGGATCGTCGGAACGCACAGCCTCCCGGAGCATCCAGTAGGCGTCCGACGGGTTGCTCGGCATCGCCACCACCAGGCCCGGGACGTGCGCGAACAGGCTCTCCAGGCTCTGCGAGTGCTGCGGGCCGTGGTTGGTCCCCCCGCCCCCCGGCATCCGGATGGTCAGCGGCACGCTGAACTGCCCGTTGCTCATGTAGCGGATCTTCGCTCCGAGGTTGACGATCTGGTCGAGCGCCAGCAGGACGAAGTCGGAGAACATGATCTCGACGACCGGCCGCATGCCCTCGGCCGCGGCCCCGATCGCGAAGCCCACCATGCCCGCCTCGGAGATGGGCGAGTCCAGCACCCGGTGCTCCCCGAACCGTTCGACCAGCCCCTGGGTCACGGTGAACACCCCGCCCAGCGCCCCGACCTCCTCCCCCATGATCACGACGCTCTCGTCGGCTTCCATCTCGGCCTCCAGGGCGGCACGGACCGCCTCGGCGTACTTGAGCTCACGCACGGTTCTGCAGCTCCGGGGAGGTGTAGACGAATGACTTCGCGTCGGTCGCGGGGGGTCGCGGACCGGCCTCCGCGCGAGCCAGCGCCGCGTTGACGTCCGCGGCCACCTCGGCGTCGATCCGCGCGACCTCATTGCCGGGGAACCGCTCCAGCCTTGTCCGCAGGTTGGCCATCGGGTCGTTGAGCGCCAGCCAGTCCCGCCCGGCCGTCTTGGGCCGGTACCGGTAGTCGGGGTCGGAGAGGCTGTGCGGTCGGACGCGGAACACCCCGCACTCCAGGAAGGCCGGGGATCCCGCCCGCACATGGGCGACCAGCTCCCGGGCCACCTTCGCGACGGCGACCACGTCCCGGCCGTCGACGTAGCGCGAGGTGATCCCGGCGCCCTCGACGGTGCGGGCGATGGTCCCCGGGGCGCCGAACAGGCGGTCGGACGGCATCGAGTGGGCCAGCCCGTTGTTCTCACAGACGATCAGGCACGGGCTCTTCCAGAACCGCGCGAGCAGCAGCGTCTCGTGGGTCACGCCCTGCGCGAAGCCGCCGTCGCCGATGAACGCCACCGCGATGTCATCGCCGCCCCGGCGCCTGCGGGCCCACGCCGCGCCGGCCGCCCATGGCAGCCCGCCCGCGACGATGGCGTTCTCACCGAGGAACCCGCTGGTCCGGTGGTGCAGGTGCATAGAGCCGCCGCGTCCCCCGCTCACGCCGGCCGAGCGGCCGAAGAGCTCGGCGAAGACGCCCTCGATCGGCACGCCCTTGGCGAGCGCGTGCCCGTGTCCGCGGTGCGTGCTGGTGACCATGTCGCCGACGCGCAGCACCGAGCAGACTCCGACGGCCGCCGCCTCCTGTCCCAGCGAGGAATGGAACGACCCCGACATGCGTCCGAGCCGGTGCATCTTCTCGATCTCCAGCTCGACGGCGCGCACGATCGACATGCCGCGGTAGAGCTCATGGGCGGTAGGAAGGTCCGCCTCATCGATCGGAAGGCCGCTGAAGGACCCTTCCGGCGGGTGCGGGGGCGAGGCGATTTGGGTCATGAGAGCTCACTTCAGCGAAACGGGTGGTTTTGCAGGTCGTGCCAGGCGGCGGCGACCGGCAGATCCTTCACGGTCCTCAGGCCGGGCGCCGCGTGCAGGACCCCGGGAATGCTGTTGACCAGCTGCGCCGAGGTGGCCGGGATGGCGTCCATGCCGGGCGACAGCGTGAGGTTGACGGTGTGCAGGCCGTCGATGGTGAGGGTGTCGACGGTCGCGAACCCGGCCTCCTCCGGCCGCAGGTGCAGGATCAGCTCGATCTCGATGAAGAGGTCGCCGCCGATGTGCCCGGTGGCCCGCTGGAGGAAGCCCTCGGTGCGCCCCGCCTCCACGTGCCCGTACCGGGTCGGGGCGGGGGTCGCGGCGACGAACGGTTCGAACGTCTCGGAGACCGGCCCGTCCAACCACAGGCCGAGGCGCTCGCAGACGAGCTCGATCGACTCGGGGAACCCGACATGGCCGGCGATCGTGCCGGCCCGGTGGCCCTCGTCGAACTCCTCAGGGGTGTAGCCGATGCCCAGACGGCGGTGGATGTTCTCCCCGAAGCCGGCCACGTTCACGGCGCGCCGCCCGCGGATCGCGCGCACGTCCCAGGACACGCCGGTCGCCGCCACGACCAACGAGTCGAACAGGAAGCCCGGGTTCACCCCGGTGCCGAGGACGGACGCGCCCCCCTTCCGTGCCGCCGCGTCGATCCGCGCCGCCGCCTCGGTGCAGCGGTTGAACGGGAACGCCAGCTCTTCGCAGGGGGAGACGACGTTGACGCCGGCCCACGCGCAGTCGACGATGTCGTCCTCGGTCTCCTTCAGGAACGAGCCCGTCGCGTAGACCATCACGTGCGGGGCCGCGGCCAGCACCTCCTCCATGTCGGCCACGACCGCGGGCCCGCCGGGGACGGACGACCCGACGACCTCGTGGAGCGGACGGCCCAGGGCCTCGGGCTCCTTGGTCGCAGCTCCGACGATCTCGAATCCCGTTCGATGCTCAAGCAGAAGGCGCGCGGCCGCGCGGCCGATGCTGCCGAGCCCGCACAGGCCGATCCGGATCGGTGGGCCGTTCACGACAGTATCCTCTGCACGATTTGTGAACTCATGCACGCATTATGAAAACATCCCGCAGGGAGTGTCAAGGGTGCGACGGCCGTCCGCGGCCGCCGCAGGGCACCCCCGACCCGGCTGCGCCGACGGATCGCCCGCTCCAATGAGCATGACCAACAGCAAAGATTCGGCAAGGCGCCGCCCCGGGAGCCGACCACCCGGGCGATCCGGTCGCCCGGGGGCCCAGGCGACCGGATCGCCGAACATGGGATATGTTCATAATTCGTGCACCTGCCCGCATAGACCAGAAGCATGCCATACAGACGATCGAGGAGTCGGAATGCCAGAGCCGCAGGAGGTCACCGTCCCCAGCGAGGGCGAGCGCATGAGCGGGCTGCTCTACATGCCGGACGGCCCCGGACCCCACCCCGCCGTGGTGCTCGCCGGCGGATGGTGCTACGTCAAGGAGGTGGCCCAGCCGCTGTTCGCCGAGGTCTTCGCGCAGGCGGGCGTGGCCGCCCTGGTCATCGACTACCGCCACTTCGGCGGCAGCACCGGCGAGCCGCGACGCCACATCGACCCGTGGCGGCAGATCGAGGACTACCGCAACGCGGTCTCCTACCTCCAAGCCCTCGACACCGTCGACGAGAACCGGATCGGCGCCTGGGGCATCTCCTACAGCGGCGGCCATGTCCTGATCCTCGGCGCCATCGACCCGCGCGTGCGCGCCGTGTGCTCAGTGGTCCCGGTCATCGACGGCTGGGACAACCTGCGTCTCTCCCACGGCACCGTGAGCTTGCGCGTCCTTCAGCAGGCCCTGGACCAGGCCCGCGCCAAGCTGTACCGGACCGGCGAGCACACCTACATCGACCACCAGCCCGTCGAACTCGGCGCCGTCGGCACGTTCCCCTTCCCGGCCAGCCGCGAGACCTTCGCCCGTATCAAGGCGTCGGAGGCCCCGGGATACGAGGGGAGCGCGACCGCCCAGTCGACCGAGATGCTCCTCGCCTACAGCGTCCGTCCCTTCCTCACCCGGCTCGTCTCCACCCCCACCCTCATGTGCGTCGCCGAGGGGGACGACCACACCCACTGGGACCTGGCCGCCGAAGCGTTCGAGCAGATCCCCGGGCCGCGCAAGAAGTTCCACGTCGTGCCCCGCTCCACCCACCTGACCCTCTACGAGGACGTCGACGTCCGTCGGCAGACGGCCGCCGTGGCCGCCGAGTGGTTCACCGAGCACCTGTAGCGGCCGCGACGCAACGACCGTGGCGCCATCACGTAGGGATGGCGCCACGACCTCACTTGCGGCGCATCGTTCAGCGAACTCGTGTATTGACAGATCGGGTGTCCGTGGAACGGTGGAAGCCCGTCATCGTCGATGGTCGGGCGGTCATTTGCCGATTGCGGCGGCCGATGCGGCACGTCTTGCAAGGACCTCGTCCTTGGATTCGGCCATCTCCCGCATGGCGGACCTTCGCTCTCGCTTGGACAGTCGGCTCAGATAGAGGCGCCCCTGGAGGTGGTCCATCTCATGCTGAAGGCAGCGGGCGAAGTAGCCGCGGCCCTCGATCACCAGTGGGTCACCGTTCTTGTCACGGCCTGCGACGACGGCACGATCGAGGCGGGGTACCACGCGGTAGGGGCCGGGGACGGACAGGCACCCTTCCCGTTCCTCGATCAGGGCACTTCGCGCGAGCGCCCCGTCCTGCAGCACAGGGTTGGCGATGTGCCCGACATGACGGACGCCCCACTCATCGGTCATGTCCCAGACGAACAGCCGCAGGCCTACGTCCACCTGGTTGGCGGCGAGACCCGCGCCCTCGGCCACGTGGTTGGTGGCGAACATGTCATCGATGAGCTTGGACAGCCAGCCCGTGCCGAACTGGGTGACCTCCTGGCACGGACGGTCCAGGATCTCTTCACCGACGAGGGTGATGCGGCGGACGGCGCCCCGCTTCGTTTCGGGTGCGATCCGCGGATAGGAGTCCACGGGTTCATCTTGGACCCGCACTCGGCGATCCGCGGCGACGTCACCGGACCGCTCCACCATTGATCACCTGCTTTCCAGCGGAACTTCTCCTACGGCGTGCCGGCTCGACGGTTGGGCGGACCCGCCCAGCCGTCGAGGTAGGCGGGGGCGTCGCCGGTCCACGGCCTCTTGCCGTCGTGGACGGGAGGCCCCATGACCGATCCGAATGGGATTTCGCCCGCCCACACCGGGGCGTCCAGGTCCTGCTCGCCGTCGCCTGCGGGCCCGTTCCGCACTTTGACGGAGCACTCCTCGAGAACCAGTTCGACGACTTTCGTGCGCGCCAGTTCCCGGGGGGCCAGAGGTCTCACCTCTTCCAGCCGTCCCGGCGGGAGAAGACGGCCGAGCAGAGCGATCAAGATGTCGCGTTTGGCGTCCACGTCGTCGACCGGGGATCCGTGACCGAAGGCGATCACGGATCTGTAGTTCACCGAGTTCTCGAAGGCCGAGCGTCCCATCACAAGCCCGTCGAGCAGCGTCGCCTCAGCGCAGATGGGTGCTCCGGACGCAACAGTCTCAAGGGTCCGGTTGGCGGCCGAGCCATGTAGGTAGAGGCGGTCGCCCACCCGTATGTGGAGCATGGGCATGACGTATGGGACGGCATCGATGGTGTACCCGACGTGGCACATCAGCGCCTCGTCGAACACCTCGCGCACCGCCGCCGGGTCGTAGTCCGCACGGGCGGGACGACGTCTGAGCCGGACACGTTCGCTGGCGGGCCGGTACTTGCGGCCGGACGGTTCGCCAGGGTCGTTCACGAGCTTGCCTCCATGGGCGAGGAAACGTCCTTTCCGGGGATCGGCGCCGGGGTGAGGTGCCAGTCGGTCGACTGTTCGTACTCTCGTGCGAAGCCGAGGAGCCGGTTCTCCTCGAAGGGCGGGCCGATCCACTGGACGCCGGCCGGAAGCCCGCCCGGCCGGCCCATCGGCTGGGTCACCACGGGCAGGTCGGCGAGGCTCACGGGGATGGTGAAGGCACCGGCCCGCGCTTCGAGCGCCGGCAGTTCTTCGGGTGTGCAGGCGGTGATGGGGACGGTCGGCGCGACGCAGGCCGCGAGATCGTGGTCGGCGAACAGGCTTCGCCAAGCTCGAGAGATCCGCCCGAGGTCCGCCTTCGCCCGCGCGTGGGAGTCGGCGTCGACGCCCTCGCCGGCGCGGATGACCTCCAGAACCTCCGGCGAGTACAGGTGGGACCTTGTCCGGACCGTCGAGATGTGTTGCGCCGCCAGCTCATGCAACGCCACCGCCTGATAGGTCGGCATGACCATCTCGGGCAGCGGGCAGGTGACGTCCACGAGTTCGGCGCCGTGCTCCCTGATGATCGCCGCAGCGGTGGCGAAAGCCTCGGCCACCGCCGGGTCGGCGTCCTCGGCCCACTCGCGGATGACGCCGATCCGCGCTCCGCGCAGCGGAGCGGACGCACCGCGCCGCTGGTGGGCGAGGGCCGCCGTGTCGCTCGCCGGATCCGCCGGGTCGTGTCCGGTGAGCGCTTCGAGCAGGATGCCGGCGTCCCCGGCGGTCCGGGCGATCGGCCCGACCCGGTCGAAGGACGTGGCCGCGGGCAGCACACCGCTCCGGGAGACGACTCCGCCCGTGGGACGCAGGCCCACCACGCCGCAGAAGGCGGCCGGGATGCGGATCGAGCCGCCGGTGTCGGAACCGACCGAGACGGCGCACTCGCCGGCGGCCACCGCAGCGGCCGATCCGCCGCTGGATCCGCCCGCCACGCGGCCCGTGTCCCACGGGTTGGTCGTCGGCGCGCAGGCGATGCCGACGGCGCATTCCTGCGTGGTGTTCTTGCCGATGAGAACGGCTCCGGCCTGCCGCAGGCGGGTCACGGCGAAGGCGTCGCGCTGCGGGCGCCTGTCGTCGAACGCCTTCGAGCCGTAACGCGTCGGGAGGTCGGCGGTGTCGATGATGTCCTTGACGCCGACCGGGATGCCGTGCAGCGGACCCTTCCATCCGCCGCGGGCGAGTTCGCCCGCGACGCGATGTGCCTCCGCGATCGCGTGATCGCGATCGATGAAGGCGAAGCCGCGGACGATGGGCTCGACCTCGTCGATCCTGGTCAGATACGCCTCGGTGAGCTCGACCGGGGACAGTTCGCGATCGCGGATCAGCCGGGCCGCTTCGGTGATGGTGAGCGAGATGAGAGAAGGTACGGTCATGATCAGTGGTCGTCCCTTGCGCTAGGGCGTTCGGGCGGTCCGATGCATGAGGGCCGCCGGGAGAGGGCGTCAGCCGCCGAGAAGGTCGGCGAGCGCGCCGAAGTCGAGCGGGAACGGGGTGATCCGGTAGGCCGGCGGTTCGGCTCCCATGAGGTGGCGCACCAGGTAGTCCCAGCGCCGCCGGGTGGTGTAGGCGCCGTGGACCACCATCGTGTGATCGGCGTTCGGCACCAGCAGGAGGTCGAAGTCGCGGTCGGCGCGGATGAGGGCTTCGGCGAACCTGAGCGTCTGGGCGGGCAGGACGTTGTCGTCGAGTTCGCCGTGGATCAGCAGGAGACGGCCTTCGAGCCGTTCCGCGAGGGCCGCGTTCGACCGGGCGCGGTAGTCGGTCTCGGCGGGGAGACCGAAGTATTTCTCCCCCCATGCCGGCTGGTAGACGAGGTCGTCATGGTCGCCCGCGGTGGACACCGCCGCCTTGTAGAAGTCCGGCCGGTGCAGCATCGCCCGCGCCGAGGCGTATCCGCCGCCGGACGTGCCGAACGCCCCGACCCGGTCGAGGTCCATCCACGGCCGGGTGGCGGCCAGTTGTTCGATCGCGGCGACATGGTCATCGATGAACGCCGTCCGCCGCGGGTCGCGCCGCTGATGCTCCTGGAACGATTTGGAGCGGTAGGGCGTGCCCCGCCCGTCGATGACCACGGTGACGAAGCCGAGCGCGGCCATCGCGGCGGCTTCGCCGGTCGGGACGAACTCGCCCGACTGGGGGAACCTGACGGGCGCGGCCTTGACCTGCGGCCCCGGGTAGAAGTTGTCGAGAACGGGATAGCCGGCGGCGGGGTCGAGGTCGTGCGGCGGATACAGGACCCCGTAGATGTCGGTCGTTCCGTCGGCCGCCTTCACACAGAAGCGCTCGGGCGGCCGCCAACCCGCCGCGTACAGATCGTCGGCGTCGGCCGTCTCCAGGTCGGCGACGACCTCGCCGGAGGTGTCGAGGACGCGGCTGACGGCCGGCCGGTCGAGGCCGGACGCCACATCGAGCAGGTAGGTTCCCGCGGGTGAGACGGTCACCTCGTGGTCGAGTTCGTCATCGGTGAGCCTGCTGATCTGGCCGTCGTCGAGGCCGACCCGGTAGATCTGCCGCAGGTAGGGGTCGAGGCCGGGTTCGCGGCCGGAGGCCGTGAAGATCAGCTCCCGGCGCCGCTCGTCCACGGCCAGCGTCTCGCGCACCAGCCAGGGACCGCGGGTCAGTTGCCGGAGGGTGCCGTCGGCGGCGCGCAGGTAGGCGTGGCCCCAGTCGTCGCGCTGCGACCACCAGACGATGTCGCCGCTCGACAGTTCCAGGACGTTGGGTGCGTGGTAGCGGATCGGGTGCGTCTGGACGTGGGTGTCGGACCGTTCTTCCAGAAGGCACTCGACCTTCCCGGTGGCGGCGTCCATGCGGAACAGCCGGACGTGCCTGTCGCCGCGGTCTCCGGCGTGCCAGTAGAGCCGGCGGCAGTCCGCCGACCACCAGGTGCGTCCGAACGCGGTCGCGGGCTCGAAGGGGGTGAGCAGGGGTTCGCCTTCGGATTCGACCCAGGTCGCGCTGTCGAGGTGGTAGACGAGGGGTCTGGACGTGGGCTGGCGTTCTTCCCCTGCCATGGCGTATGCGTACGTGCGCAGACGCGGCCGCGACCCGTCCGCAGGAGAGGACTGCACGAGGGCCGCCTTGGCGACGCCCCGCTGGTCGACCCGGTGCGTCGCGAAGGCACTGCCGTCCGGCGACCAGACCACGGAGGGCGGAAGCACGGCACCGATGTGGTCCAGCAGGGAGCGCAGCGCCATCGGGTCGGGCGGCGCCCCGTAGCCGTGGTCGCTCGTGCCGTCGTCGGTCAGGGTACGGTCGCCCGCGATCCCGTCCAGGTCGCGGAGGACGAGGTTGTGATCCTCGACCGCGACGGCCCAGCGTCCCGTCGGATCGACGGACTCGCCGGCGGCGGGTGGACGGCGGGGCAGGCGACGCAGCTCGTAGGTGGTCCGGTCGCACTGCCATGCCGCGCCCAGGGCGTGGAACGCGAGCCCTCGATCCGACCAGGAGAGGCGGCTCAGCGGCAGCGCACGGGGATCGGCCTCCTTCCCGGTCGCCTTGCTCAGCGACTTCGCGAGCCGTTCATGGTCGAAGGCGCGTGCGCGAAGCCCGGACCTCAGGTCGACGCGGTAGAAGCGGACACCCTCTCTCGTGCGGGTCTGGTACCAGAACTCGTGCTCGCTCAACCAGTTGGGCCGTACGCGGGAGCGATGGACGAGTCTGCCGATGTTCGAGGGAAGTAGGGCCTCGGCGCGCTCGTACCGGGACCTCAGATCGGTCATGGCGTCTCCTTAACTGAGGCCATGGGGCACCGGTGCGGGCGTGGACCGGGCTCACCGCATGGTCACTGTCAGTCAGGGAGAACGTCGTCTGTTTCGCCGGTCGTCCTCGGGTGCGCTGCTCACCCGGACCGGGGGGACATCGGTTCTGTGGTCTGCTTATTATGCTGGTCTTTTCCCGTCCGTCAACTGAACGGACCGATCCATTCGGGCTCCCGCTGGAGGCAGCCACGTGTCAGCGACACCACTCAATTCGGAGAAGAAGACTCCGCCGACGGACACGGACGGTCCGGACCGGCTCGTCGTGGTCAGCGGCTACGCCAAGATGCCGGTGGGGACGGCGGCCCGCGCGCTCTACGAGACCCTGACTCTCGGTGTGCTGGTCGACCCCAGGACGCATACCGTGCTCAAGGCGTCCTCCACCCTGGTCACCGACGTCGGGCGCGAGTGGGTGGAGCAGGAACTCACGGGCCAGCAGCTGCTGAGCGAACCGGCCGAGTTCCTGAGAAAGGTCAAGCACGACTACTGGGGCGCGTCGAGCGGTGCCCTTACCCAGGCCTATCGCGACCTGGTTCGCCGCTACCGCGAGCGACTGAAGGCGGAGGGCATCGCGGTGCCGGCGATCCCGGCCAAGAGCGCCGAAAGCGGCGGCGCGGCAGAACCGCGGCCTTGACAGCGCCCGCTCCCTTCACGTAGATACGTCTCACCACAGAGTCCGCCCAGGTGCCCGCCGCGACGACCGCGCCCGGCACCAGCACGGCACCTCTCCCTGGCCATGGCCGAAGGCATGTTCACCAGGGAAGAGGTTCCGATTGAGCTCCGATCCACGACCGAGGACCGGCCCCCTCACCGACCTGACCGTCGTCGACCTGACGCAGATGCTCGCGGGGCCGTACTGCACGATGACCCTCGCCGACCTGGGCGCGGACGTCATCAAGGTCGAGCCGCCCGCGGGCGACCTCACCAGGCGGATGGGACCATGGCGCGCCATGGACGGGCCGGAGGCCCTCGGCGGGTACTTCCAGTCGGTCAACAGGAACAAGCGCGGGATCGTGCTTGATCTGAAGACCGAGGCCGGCAAGGACTCACTCCGCCGGCTGGTGGCCGACGCCGACGTCCTGGTGGAGAACTTCTCCGTCGGCGTGATGGACCGGCTGGGCCTGTCCTACGAGAGTCTCAGCGCCATCAATCCGGCGCTGGTCTACGGCTGCATCCGGGGTTTCGGCGACCCGCGATCGGGTCGCAGCCCGTACGCGGACTGGCCGGCGTTCGACGTCACGGCGCAGGCGATGGGCGGGCTCGTGGGCATCACGGGCCCGGGCCCCGGGCAGCCGCTGAAGACGGGCCCGGGCATCGGCGACATCTTCCCCGCCGCACTCTGTGCGATCGGCATCCTCGCCGCCGTGGTCGAGGCACGGCGCTCGGGACGCGGCCAGTTCGTCGACGTGGCGATGTACGACTCGATCCTGTCCCTGTGCGAACGCATCGTCTACCAGTACGACTACACGGGCGAAGCCCCCGGTCCCCAAGGGAATGCGCACCCGCTGCTGTGCCCCTTCGACATCTTCCCCACCAGCGACGGCTTCGTCGCCGTTGCCGCGCCCAGCGACCGGCACTGGCGGCGGTTCTGCACCTTGATCGGCCGTCCCTCCCTCGGGGACGACCCGCGTTACCGGACGAACTCCGACCGGATCGCGCGTGCGGATGAGGTCCGCTCGATCGTCGCCGGGTGGCTGTCGTCCAGGACGACCGAACAGGTGCTGTCGGTCATCGGCGGCCAGGTGCCCTGCGGCCCGGTCAACGACGCCCAGGCCGTGTTCGGGGATCCGCATGCCCGCACGCGCGACATGCTTCCGGCGGTCGAGCAGCCGGGCTCGGGCGACCCGGTGACCGTCGCCGGGCAGCCCATCAAGTTCAGCCGGACGCCGTCCAGTGTCCGGCACCGAGCGCCTCTTCTCGACGAGCATCACGACGAGGTGCTCGCCGACCTTTCCCGGCCGTAGCGGGCCGGCCCGACCACCGAGGAGACGAGCAATGCTGGCAATACGTGGCGCGCAGATCATAGACGGGACCGGCCGCGATCCCATCAGGGGAGCCGCCGTCCGGGTCGACGGGAACAGGATCGCCGGGATCGGCCCGGTCGAGCGGGACGACGAGGTCATCGACATCGAAGGCGGCACGATCCTGCCCGGCCTCATCGACGCACACGTCCATTTCGGTCTCGCCAGCCCGATCGGCCCGATGCTGGCCAAGGAACTGAGCATCGCCGAACGGGCGGCCGACATGTTCCGCGTCTGCGAGGACACCCTCCAGCAGGGGTTCACGACGGTGCGGGACACCGGCGGGATCGACTGGGGACTGGTGAACACCGTCGAGTCCGGCCGGGTCCGCGGCCCGCGCATCCTGTGCTGCGGCGCGATCCTCGCGCAGACCGGGGGTCACGCGCACTACACCTCACCGAACGAGTGCGTGCACGAGTGGAAGAGCCGTGACCTGCCGGGGTTCGCAACGCTCAGCGTCATCTGCGACACGCCCGACCAGGTCCGCGCGGCCGCCCGCGACAACTTCCGGCGGGGGGCGAAGTTCCTCAAGATGAACATCACGGGCGGCGTCATCTCGCTCACCGACTCCATGGACGACACCCAGTTCACGCTCCCGGAGATCGAGGCGGCGGTGATCGAGGCGCTGGCGCGGCGAACCTACGTCACCGTCCACGCCCACAACAACCGGGGAATCCGCAACGGGATCGCCGCGGGCGCCAGATGTGTCGAGCACGGCACCGACATCGACGAGGAACTCGCCGAAGAGATGGCGGCCCTCGGAGTCCACCTGGTGCCGACGCTCGCGGTGATGCACATCCACGCGCGGGACTTCGACGACATGTCGCTGCACGGCGGCATCCGCGAGCGCTTCAGCGGTGTGGAGGAGCGGATGAGCAGGGCGATCAAGGCCGCCACCGAGGCGGGCGTGCTGGTCGGCTCCGGTACCGACTACGTCGGCCCCAAGCAGGACAACCGGGGACTGGAGATCGCCCTGCGCGCGGAGATCGTGGGTGCGATGCAGGCCATCATGGCCGCGACCTCGGTCAACGCGGAGATCATCGGCATGCGGGACGAGATCGGCACCCTGGAGCCCGGCAAGCTCGCCGACGTGGTCGCGGTGGACTTCGATCCGCTCGCCGAGCCGGGGCTGTTCGCCGAATCGCGCCGCACCGTCCTCGTCGTCAAGGACGGCGAGGTAGTCCGCAACGACCGGTCGTAGGACGCGAGTGAACGCGGGCCGCCCCCAGCGAGTGAACGCAGACCGCCCCCATCGGACGGTGGGGGCGGCCTGCGTCCCGGCGCCCGGCGGCGAGTCTCAGCGTCCCAGCAGCGCGTCGGAGATCACGCGGAGCTGGATCTCACTGGTCCCCTCGAAGATCTTCGTCAGCCGCGCGTCCCTCCAGTAGCGTTCGACGGCGCAGTCGGTGGTGTACCCGGCGCCGCCGTGGATCTGGATGCCCTCACTGGTGACCCGTTCGGCCATCTCGCTGGCCAGCAGCTTGACCATCGACGCCGCCGTGCCGGCCCTCCGCCCGGCGTCGAGCTCGCGGCACACGGCGTACATCAGCTGCCTGACGCCCTCGATCTCGGCGGCCATCCCGGCCAGCTTGAACCGGATCGCCTGGAAGTCGGCGATGCGGCTGCCGAACTGCATGCGCGTCGCCGCGTAGGCGGCGAAGTCCTCAAGGGCGCCCCGCGCGAGCCCGATGGCCCGGGCCGCGGTGTGGACCCTGGCGACGTCGAGCACCTGCATGATGCCGCCGAACGCCTTCCCCTCCTCGCCCAGCAGCGCGTCCTCGGGGACGAAGAAGTCGTCGAAGGCCAGGTTCCACGTCCGCCATCCCCTGTAGCCGATCTTGCGCACCCTGGTCGCGGACACGCCGTCCGGGAACGTCCCGCGCTCCTTGGGGACGAAGAAGGCCGAGACGCCCTCGTGCCGGCGGGCGGGGTCGGACGGCGGCGACGTCCGCGCGAACACCACCAGGTAGTCCGCGCCGTCGGCGAACGTGCACCACATCTTCGTGCCGTTGAGGACCCATCCGCCGCGCGCCCGCACCGCGCGGCAGCTGATGTTGGCGACGTCGGAGCCGGCCTCGGCCTCGGATATCGCGATGGCGGCGAGGAAATCGCCGCGGGCGACCAGCGGCAGCAGTTCGGCCCGCTGCTCGGGCGAGAAACCCGCGTACATGCCGTTGCCCCTGGCGATCAGGCTGCCGACGCTCATCCAGGCCCGCGACAGCTCTTCCGCGGTGACACAGTATTCGAGCACGCCGAGCCCGAGACCACCGTGCTCCTGCGGCACCATGATGCCGAAGAACCCGACGTCGGCCATCTTCGCCCGCAACTCCATCGGGATGTCCCCGTCGACCGGGTCGAGTTCGTTGGCCAGTGGGAGCACTTCCTTCGCCGCGAACTCCCGCGCCAATTGCTGCAGTTCGCGTTGCTCCTCGTTAAGGCCCATGCCCGTGTGCTGTTCAAGTCTCATGCTGTTTCCGTCTTCGTGCTCCGTGCGTCCGGGAGGGACGCGGCAGGGTGCTGACCGAGCAGCCCGGTCAGTCGATCGATGTGAGGCAGCGCGTCGAGTCCGGCCACCAGAGCGACGAGGGCGTCGGCACGGGAAGCCCCGACGACCGGCGCCGCGAGGGTCCGGAACTTGGTTTCCAGGCGGTCCCACTGGTGACCGAGTTGGTCGGGCGCGGCCGGTTCGCCCACGTCGACCGCTTCGCGCAGGCAGGTTCCGTCCCGCAGGGTGACGTGTACGGCGGTGCAGGTGAACGGCCTGGCCGGATCGACGGTGACCCTCACCTTGGCGGCCAGTTCCCGCAGGTCCTCCCGCGCCAGCACCGCGGCGGTGAAGCTGCGCTCGCCCACATCGCCGAGCACGAGCGCCATCGCCGCCGTGAACGCCAGACTGAACTTCGCGTCCAGAGGCGTCTCCACGGGGTGCCTGGTGCACATCCCCACGTGCATGGGCGCGACGCACAACTCGAGATCGGCGATGTCGTCCACGGCCAGTCCCGGACGCAGCCGGAGGAGGGCCTCCACGCTGGAATGCGTTCCGTAGCAAGAGGCATGGAACTTGTAGAGGATTTGCCGGCAGTACCAGGGGTCGCCCACGGCGGACATCGCGCCGGCGATGTCGGCGGCGTCCGCATGGGTGGACGCGAACCCCTGGGCACCGGTGAGCGCCTCGGCAGGACCGACCGCGCCGTCCCGGGCGAGCAGCGCCGCGTGCAGCCCCTCGGCCGCGGCCCGGCCGACCTGCAGGGACTTCCCCCACGACCCGAAGGCGACCTTCAGCCCGGACGCCGCGGTCGCGGCCAGGCCGAGCGCGTGGACCGTGCGCTCGGGTCCCAGCCGCAGCAGCCGGGCCGCCGCCGTCGCCGCACCGAAGACGCCGATCGAGGCCGTGGTGTGGAATCCCTTCCGGTAGTGCGACGGCGTGACGATGCGGTTGATGCGCGTCTGCGTCTCGATGCCCGCGACGAGCGCGGTCACCAGGTCCCGGCCGCCGGCCCGCTCCACTTCGGCGATCGCCAGGATCGACGGGAGGATCGGTGCGGTCGGGTGCCCGTCGAACGCCGTCAGCACGTCGTCGAAGTCGAGGACGTGCCCCGCGGTTCCGTTGATCCGCGCCGCGTCGGCCGGCGACGCCCTGGCGGCGCGCGCCAGGACCGTCGCGTCCGGCCCGGCCGCCGGGGGGTACGCCACCTCCGCGACAGCGCGGGCCGCCGGTTCGCCGGCGCCGGACAGGGCGACACCGAGCCAGTCCAGGATGCTCGACTTGGCGATCAGCACGACGTCCGGCGGTATCCGCTCGTAGTCGTACGATGCCGCCGACCTCGCCAGGTGCGCGGTGACCGCCGGTTCCTCGGTCCCCACCGGCTCACCCCCTCTCAGTGGTGCATCCCGCACATGCGGGCCCGCTCGATGACCGCCTCGTAGCCGCGCCGCGACGCCGCGTCGATCAGGCCGCCCCGGTAGGTGGCGGCCCCCAGCCCCTTCTCCTCGGCCTCGCGGAGGGCGGCCAACACCGCGATCGCCTTGTCGATCTCCGCCCGCGCCGGAGCGAACACCTCGTTGGCGAGGGCGATCTGGGCGGGATGGATGCACCACTTCCCGGCCGCGCCGAGGGCCGCGGCCTGCCAGGCGACCGCTCGGTAGCCGGCGGGGTCGGCGATGCCGGCGAAAGGGCCGTCGATCGCGTCGATGCCGTTGGTCCGGGCAGCGATGATCATCCTGCTGCGCGCGTAGTGCCAGATGTCCCCGGGGTACGCGGGCACGTCCGGATCGCCGCCGGCCCCGACATGGTCGCCGCGCATGCCCTGGCCGGCGGAGAGGTCTCCCACGCCGAGGATCAGCGCCTCGACGCGCGGGCTGCTCGCGGCGATGTCGTCGACGCGGGCGACGGCCTCGACCTCCTCGATGAGGAGTTCCAGCCCGATCTTCCGCTCCGGCAGGCCCAGCTTCGTCTCCAACTGGGTGAGCAGATCGTCGACGAACCACACGTCCCTGGGCGTCCGGACCTTGGGGACGATGAGGACGTCGAGCGCCTCACCCGCGCCGCCGACGACCTCGACGACGTCGTCCAGGCACCAGGGCGTCTGGACCCCGTTGATCCGGCAGGCCCGGACCGTGCGGCCCCAGTCGAGGCCGGTCAGGCCCTGGACGGCCTTGGCGCGGGCCGCGTCCTTCTCGGCCGGGGCCACAGCGTCCTCAAGGTCGAGGAACACCAGGTCGGCGTCGCTCTCGGCCGCCTTGGCGATCATCTTCTCGCTGCTGGCGGGCACCGCCAGCTCACTGCGGCGCAGCCGGCGCACGGGGGTTCGCTCGCTCATCGGGATTCCCAGTGACTCCTTCTCTTGATCAGCGCGGTGCGGACTCCCTCGAACACCACGACGCCGTCCTGGCGGACGCCCCAGTGCTTGAAGGTGACGAGGCCGGCGTCCGGGCGCGTGGACGGCTCGACGGCCAGCACCTCGCTGAGCGCGGTGAGGGTGTCGCCGTGGTGGACGGGCGCGCGGAATCGGAAGCCGTCGTAGGACACTTCGGCGATGGCGTGCTCGGTGGTGTCCTGGGAGGCCAGTCCCAGCACGGTCGCGGCGGTGGCCAGGCCGAAGACCAGCCGGCCGGGACCGAGTTCGGGGGTGTCGCCCTGGTGGTCGTTCCAGTGCGCATGGGCGGTGTTCATGACCTGCTTGGCGAGGAACGAGCCCTCCGCCTCACCGATGGTCGACGACCGCGCGTGGCGCAGGCACGCGCCGACCGCGAAGTCCTCGAACCAGCCCTTCGGGCCGAGCAGGGCGGAGGTCCGTCGCGCGACGGGTCGCTCCACAATGCCCCCTTCCTTGGTTGCGTCGAGGGTTGCGTCGAGTGCGGGAACGCGCCGGGGCGTGGTCAGCCGGCGTTCTTCAGCAGCCGGATGTTCGTCCCCTGCGCGAAGTCGAGCTGGGACGGGGGCCTGCCGTAGACGAGGCCGCCTCCGAGCACGGTGACCTGTGCGCCCTGGTAGACGGGGATGTAGGGGACGTCCTCGGCGATCGAGGTGAGCAGCGACTTGGTGGCCTCCCAGCGCTCGGGGCCGTCACCGGTCAGCTTGTCGAGCTGCTCGCGCGTGTCCGAGGTCCGGTACTTGGCGACGTTGAACGCGCCGTTGCCGACGACCTTGTCGAGCCCGTTCGGAACCGGCGCGAACGTGCCCAGGTTGAACGGCGTGGGCGTCTTGACCTTCCCGGCGTAGATGCTCTCCAGCCACTCGTTGCGGCCCAGGGGCTTCGCCTCCGCCTTGACGCCGAGCTTGGCGAGGTTCTCCTGGAGGTTGAGCGCCGCCAGTTTGGTCCAGGGCAGCTCGTTGACGAAGGTGACGGGGAAGGACAGGCCGTTCGCGTGGCCGGACTTCTCCAGCTCCTGCTTGGCCTTGTCCAGGTCGAACGGGTAGGCGGGCAGGCCCTTGAGGAAGGTCTCGGCCTCGGCGGGCGAGGGCGCGGTCCGCTGGACGATCTCGTCCGGCAGATAGGACCGCAGGGGACGCACCTGCCCGCCGAAGCCCGCCGCGATCACACCGGGACGGTCGAGCGCGTAAGCCACGGCCCGCCGCACGTGGACGTCGTCGAAGGGCGGCTTGGTCACATCGAGCGCGAGGAAGTTCGACTGGAGGGCCGGCACGTTGTAGACGCGGGCGTCCTTGATCCGCTGCCATTCCTTGATGGAGGCGAAGTCGGCGATCAGCGCCCCCTGGATCTCACCGGACCGCATCGCGAGCTGGTGCTTGGTCTCACCGGTCATGGTCCTGAAGGCGAGCCGGTCGGGAAGGGGCTTCTCGCCCCAGTAGCGGCCGTTGCGCTTCATGGTGATCTCGTCCGGTGTGTAGCCGTCCACCACGTAGGGGCCGGTGCCCACGGGCACGGCGCCGGACGAGCCGAGATCGGCGGCGTGCGACTCGGCGAACGCCTTCTGCTGGATCAGGCCCACCACGCAGAGGGTGGCGCGGGTCAGCGGGTCGGGGGCCGACAGCTTCACCGTGACCTGGCTTCCGCCGGTGACCTCGACGGACTTGACGTACTCCAGCGTGTTCTTCGTCTGGGCCGTGTCCGCGGTGACGTGCCGCAGGCTCCAGGCGACGTCCTCCGCCGTCAGCGGCTTGCCGTCGGAGAAGGTGACGCCGGGCCGGAGGTCGTAGACGATCGTCGTCCTGTCGGGCTGGGTGACCTTCTCCGCCAGCAGCGGCGTGTACTTCCCCTCCTGGGTCACCGCCTCCAGCGGCTCCGTGACCATGGCCATGATGTTGGTGTCGGCGACGTTGTAGTTCTTCGCCACGTCGAGCGAGGCCGGCGCGGACGAGGCGAACGTGACCGTCGCCGGCCCGGACGAGGTCGTGCCGGCCGACCCGCAGCCTGCGATGAGTGTTGCCGTGGTGACGACCACGGCAAGTGTCCCGGTCAAACGGCCCATCACTTCTCCTCACGGATGGTCCATTGAGGCGTCCGCGCATGCGCCGGCACACGAGCCGACGTCGACCGTGAACGGGACGGCCTTCGGCAGGTCAGTGCCGTGACGGCAGGACAGAGCCTCGATCGGATGGAACTCGATCGGTCAGAGCTCGCGCCGTTGCCGGACCCGCGATGACCGGAACCGCGGTCAGAGAGACCGCGGACGAGGGGGACGACGTGCGGAGAGGCGCCCCGGGCTTCCGGGCTGTGTGCCACTGCGGGGCACGTCGGTCACCGCAGATTCGCACCACCCACCCTGCATGTCAATATCCCGCCCGCGATCCGTTCGAGCGATACGGGCAGGCCCGGCCTATTGACAGCCGGAATGGTCGATGTCACGATGCCGCAACCGACGTGCCGAAACGAGACGCCAGATCCGCCACTCGGAGCGCCTCCCCCGCACGCCGCATCTCCGCCCGCGACCACGTTGCAGCGGGCCCGGTCATCGTTCAGTGACGCAAGCGGTGCGCCGATTTCCCCGATCCACCGAGGCCACGCCGCCGTGAGACGTCCAGGCCACCGTGCCCGCCGCCTCTTCCACGCGCGTCGTGCCTCGTGACCACGGCCCGCCTGGCGTGCCGTGCGAGGAGGCGTCTTATGGCCGATGTCGATTTCGATCGGTTCGTCCTGCAGGAGAAGGGGCGCGTCTTTGGCGACTTCACCCTGCACGAGGTGATCGAACACCACTGGGGGCGGACCGTCACCGAGGCCGAGAGCATCCTGTTCTCTACCACCACCTGCTCGTGGCTCCCCCTCTACGTCAACTCCGAGTTCGCGCGCGCGCACGGGCACGAGCGGCTCGTCGTCAATCCGATGCTGGTGCTGTGCACCGTGGTCGGGCTCTCGGTCGAGGACCTGAGCGAGTCGGGCGGCCCCTTCCTGGGCGTCGACGCGATCGAGTTCGGTGTTCCCGTGTACCCGGGAGACACCCTCTCCGCCCGCTCGACCGTCGTGGCGCTCCGCGAATCGGCGAGTCGGCCCGGAACCGGCGTCGTCACCTGGGAGACGGTCGGGACCAACCAGGCCGGCGCCGAGGTCGTGCGGCTCCGGCGGACCAACCTCGTGCGCAAGGACCGTGCCTCGGCGGAGGCGGCCGATGCCCGCGCCTGACGGTCCCCGTCACCAGCCCGGGCCGGTGCGGCCATGGCACTGATCCGATTCGCGCTGAAGCGCCTCGCCGTCAGCGCGGGCCTTCTGCTCGCGGTGAGCTTCCTGATCTTCGGGCTGCTGCAACTCGCACCCGGCTCCGTGCTGACGACGCTTCTCGGCGGAGAGGACGCGAGCGAGGAGCAGATCGCGGCCCTGACCCGGGAGTACCGCCTCGACGAGCCGATCATGGTCCAGTACTGGAACTGGCTGGAACGCGCCGTCCACCTCGATTTCGGCCGGTCGCTCCGCTCGCACACCCCCGCGCTGGCCCGCATCGGCGAGTTCGCCCCGGTGAGCGGCCAGCTCGCGGCCCTCACCCTCGTCTTGGTCGCGGCGGTGGGCATTCCCGCGGGGGTCCTCGCGGGCCTGCGGCGCGGCGGGACGACCGATCGGCTCACGTCGTTCGTCGCCGTGATCGGCATGAGCTCGCCGCCGTTCGCCACGGGCATTCTGCTGATCTACGTCTTCGGGGTGGGGCTCGGCGCACCGGTGTTCGGCGCCGGCGATGCGGGGATCGACCGGTTCGAGCACCTGGTCCTGCCGGCGATCACGCTGGCGATCGTCCTGGTCGCCATCGTCATCCGGCAGACCAGGGCCGCCGTCCTGGACATCTCCCGGCAGGACTACGTCACCTTCGCCGACGCCCGAGGTCTGCGGACGGGGCGTGTGCTCGGCCGGTACGTGCTGCGCAACAGCGCCCTGCCGGTCGTCAACACGATGGGGCTCATCGTCGTACAGCTCGCGGCGGGCACCGTCCTGGTGGAGAGCGTCTTCTCGCTCCAGGGAATCGGCACCCTCATGGTCGACTCGGTCGAGGCCAAGGACATCCCCGTCATCCAGGCGCTCGGCCTGCTGATCGCGGTGGTGGTCGTCCTGACCAACCTGCTCGTGGACCTGGTGGCCCTTCTGGTCGACCCCCGGCTGAGGCTGGGAGGGAGGACGTCCCCGTGATCACGGACCGGACCATGAAGTCGGGCGGGACGGCGGCCGCCGGCACCGACCCGGCCACTCCCCCGGCACGCAAGGCCGCCGCCGTGGTGCGGAAACCACTGCGGATGGCGCTGCCCGGCGTCCTCATCGCGGTCGGCCTGACCTCGGTGTTCGGTGCCTGGCTCGCCCCGCAGGACCCGGACGCGCAGAACCCGGGGCTGGGAGTGACGCCTCCCAGCGCGGATCACCTGCTGGGAACCGACGTCCTCGGACGGGACGTGCTGTCGCGGGTGATCGCGGGAACGCTGCCGGCCGTCGCCGGACCGCTGGCGGTCGCCGTCAGCGTGCTGGTGATCGGCGGGCTGCTGGGGCTCGCCGCCGGATACCACGGCGGCCGGATCGACGGGCTGATCTCCAGAGGGGCCGACGTCCTCTACTCCATGCCCGCCCTGCTGGTGGCCATCGTCGTCATCGGAACCGTCAGCGGCAGCTACCCCGTCACGATCGGCGTGCTCACCGTGCTCACCATGCCGGGGACGATACGCATGGTCAGGAGCAGCGCCCTGGCGCAGGCGCAACTGCCGTACATCGACGCGGCCCGCGCCCTCGGCGTCCGGCCGGCGGTCATCCTCGTCCGCCACCTCCTGCCGAACGTCCTGCCGACGATCGTCGCGACCTTCCTGCTGGAGTTCGTGACCGCGCTGGTCTCCTTCTCCGCACTGTCGTTCCTCGGGCTCGGGGTGGCGCCCGGCGCCGCCGACTGGGGCACGATGCTCGCCGACGGTCAGGAACTCATCTTCGAGAACCCGTTCATGTCCCTGGCGCCCGCACTGCTCATCATGATCACGGCCGGCAGCGCCACCCTCGTCGGCGACCGGATCCACGACAGGGCGACTGTCGGGACGGAGAAACGATGACCGATCAGACTCCCCTGCTCACGGCGGCGAACCTGACGATCACGGCCGGCTCCGGCGGCCGGAGACGCCGGATCGTCGACCCCGTCGACTTCACCCTCATGCGGGGGGAGGCGATGGGGCTCGTCGGCGAGTCCGGATCAGGCAAGTCGATGACGCTCCGGTCGCTCGTGGGCCTCCTTCCCCGCACGGTGCGAGCCGCAGGCGAGATCGTCCTGGACGGACTCTCCCTTCTCGATCTGCCGGAGAAGCGACTGAGGAACATCCGGGGCCGCCGGATGAGCCTCCTCCTGCAAGATCCGTTCACGATGCTCAACCCGCTCCAGCCGGTGGGCGAGACGATCAAAGAATCGCTGGAACCCGGTGTCCGGAGTGACACCGCCGTCCGCAGGCAGCAGGTGGAGCGCCGGCTCGCCGAGGTCGGGCTGGACCCCGACGTGGCCGCCAGGTACCCCTTCCAGTTGTCCGGCGGCATGCGGCAGCGGGCCGCGATCGCCGCGGCGCTGGCCCGCGACCCCGACGTGCTCTTGGCCGATGAGCCGACCACCGCCCTGGACCCGTCCTCGCAGGCCGACGTCCTGGAACTGCTCGGCCGGCTACGGCGGCGGCGCGGGATGTCATTGATCCTCGTCACCCACGATCTCGATATCGCCTTCGGCTCATGCGACCGCGTGCATGTCATGTACGCGGGGACCGCGCTCGAAAGCGCCCCGGCCGGGGCCCTCGCCGCTCGGCCGCGTCACCCGTACACGCTCGGCCTGCTGATGTCCCGGATCCCCCGCGACCGCTACCTCCGCGAACTGGCCTTCATACCCGGCAACGTACCGCCTGCCGAGAACGTCCAGCGCAAATGCGCTTTCACCGACCGTTGCCGATGGAGCACCGAGGAGTGCCGCACAGTAAGGCCAGAACTGTCACCGGTGAACGACGGGCACCTGACCGCCTGCCTGCGCGCCGCGGACATCGCCGACGAGATGGACGCCACCCGCGCAACGCACGACCGCGGACGAACAGAGCAGGCCGAAGCCCGAAACCGGCGGGACGAACTCCTCACGGTTCGCAATCTCCGCAAGACCTTCCGGACTCGGCCCATCATCGGGTCGTCCCGCACTACGGTCGCGCTGGACGGCGTGTCATTCCAGATACGCACCGGCGAATCCCTCGGCCTACTCGGAGAATCCGGTTCCGGAAAGACGACCATCGCACGTATTCTTCTCGGCCTCGAAAGCGCAGATTCCGGAGAGATACGCTTCGGCTCCGGCATGAGCCCTAATGGCGCGCGAAGAAACCCCCCAAGGGTGCAGATCGTCTTCCAGGATCCCTACTCTTCCCTCAACCCGTCCCTGAGCATCGGCTCGACCCTGCGGGAAGCGATCAAGCACCGCGCGCTCCGCGCGGACGGCCGCCCCGTACCCGACCACACCGACCTTCTCGCCTTGGTCGGCCTCCCCGTTAGTTACGCAGGCCGCCGCCCATCGGACCTGTCCGGAGGGGAGCGGCAGCGCGTGGCGATCGCCCGGGCGATCGCCACGGACCCTGATCTGCTCATCTGCGACGAGCCCGTCGCCGCGCTCGACGTCTCGGTCCAAGCGCAGGTTCTCGAACTGTTCCGGAACCTGAGGCGGCAGAACGGGATCACCATGCTGTTCATCACCCATGACCTGGCGGTCGCCCGCCAGATGACCGACCGCGCCATCGTCCTCCGCGAAGGCAAGATCGTAGAGAGCGGTGAGACAGCGGAACTCTTGTCCAGCCCGACTCACTGGTACACGAAGAAGCTCGTGGCCGCCGCCCCAGGAACGACCATCTCAACGGAGTGACAGGGAGTTTCCATGATTGGTTTCGTCGGTGCGGGAAACATGGCGCGGGCGATGGCCCGCGGCTGGGGCGAGCCGGTGTTGGCCACGGACTCCGGTTCGGGCCGCGCGGCCGCGCTCGTCGCCGAGCTGGGCGGTGCGGCGCTCCGCGACAACGAGGAGCTGTTCGACCAGGCGGACACCGTGGTCCTGGCCCACCGGCCGGACCAGCTCGAGGAGATCGCCCGAGGGGTCGATGCGACCGGAAAGATGATCATTTCCGTACTCGGTCCGACGACCGTCGCCCAGCTGCGCCATGCCTACCCCGGAGCGACCGTCGTACGGACGATGCCCAACACGCCGGTCGAGGTCCGCCGCGGCGTTGTCGCGGTCGCGGCAGGCGGCGAGGCGGCCATGCCGCTGCTCAGCCGGCTCGGCCGGGTCGTCGTCCTGCCGGAGCACCAGATGGACCTCGCGACGGCGACCAGCGGCGTCATGCCCGCCTACATCGCGCTCATCGCGGAGGCCGCCATCGACGCGGCGGTCTGCTACGGCCTGCCGCTGCAGCAGGCCACCGACATGTTCCTCGACACGCTGGCCGGCACGGCGGAACTGCTCATCGAGCGGCGCGGCGACACCGGCGCCGTCCGGCGCGAGGTGGGCTCGCCCGGAGAGTCGACGGTACGCGGTGTGGCGACCCTCGAACGGCACGGCATCCGCAGCGCGTTCAACGACGCGGCGCGCAATGTCCTCGAACGGCTCAGCCTTCCTTACACAGGCGAGGCGGTCATCTCTTCGACCTGAGTACCGAGGAGCAGGTGACGCTGGTTCCGGATCAACACGCGGTCGAGGAGCTCGCGGCGGCAGGTCTGAGGAACCGTGCCCGGCAGGCGGCGTCCTCCACGTCCATGACCGGGTTCCTCGCCGGCGGCTAGTCTCCGCGGTCGTCCCGCTGTGGCCGGCGCGCGAGGGCGGCGATTCTGGCCGTGCTGAGGATGATGCCGAGGATTCCGGCGGAGATCAGCCAGATCTCGATCGCGGGCATGGCCAGGAACAGCTGGGTGTGGGAGAACACGCGGCCGGCGGTGCGCCCGATCAGCCAGGGGAGCGCGGCGGCCAGGGCGGCGACGGCCGGTGGCCAGGCGATCTGGGGCACGGTCAGTGCGAGTGTCCGCCACCTGCTCCTGGCGCGTGCCGTGGCCGTCCAGCGGCGGATCCGGGTCAGGGCCCGGACGCGCAGGGCGGCGGAGCCGATGGTGAGGGCGCCGAGCAGCACGGCGGTGACGCGCCCGTCGGGGAAGCGGGTGCCCGGTGGGTGGCGTCCCGTGGCCAGCGCGATGATCCCCTCCTTGATGCCCTCGGTGTCGGCGAGCGCGTTCTGGGCGGGGTACAGCAGGGCGATGCCGGTGCGGCTGCCGGGCAGGACGACCTGGTCGGCGCTGTAGGTGGCCAGCACGCCGTGGTGCTCGATCCGGTGGGGCGTGCGCGCCAGCCAGCCCATCGCGTAGCCGCCGTCCACGCCGGACGGCGGGGTGTGCAGGGTGCGGATCGCCGCCGCGCTGAGGAGCCGCCGCCCGTCGGGTGCGGTGCCGGTGGCGTGCTGGACGAGCCAGGCCGTCATGTCGCGTGCGGTGGTGATGACTCCGCTGGACCCGGCGAGCAGGCCGTGGAGTTCGGGCCGGCCGACGGGGAACCCGTACAGCAGGATGCCGCCCTGGGCGAGGCGCGGGGCGGCGCGGGGGCCGTCCTGGCTGGTGGGGACGGCGAGGGTGGCGTTCATGCCGAGCGGTGCGAACACTTCGTCGCGCAGTACCGCCGACAGCGGCCGCCCGGTCACGACCTCCAGCAGCCTGCCGAGGACCTGGTAGTTCAGGTCGCTGTAGTGGAACGCGCGGCCGGGGGCGTCCACCAGGTGCGCGTGCCTGAGGTCGGCGACTCGTCCGGCGAGGCTGGTGACTTCGTCGTGCGCGATCTGGGGGAAGCCTCGGTCGCCGAGCCCGCTGGTCTGGTTCAGCAGTTCCCGGACGGTGATGCGGTCGCCGGCCGGGTCGGCGAGGCGGAACCCGGGCAGCGACCGGCGGACGGGCCGGTCCAGGTCGATCCGTCCCGCTTCGGCCAGGCGCATGACGGCGAACGCGGTGAAGGACTTGCTCAGCGAGGCGATGTGCAGCTGCGCGTCGGGGGTGAGGGGATCGCCGCGCCCGTCGTGGCCGTAGCCGCGCAGCATGACGGTCGTGGTGCCGCGGGTGACGGCCAGCGCCAGCCCCGGCAGCCTGGTCGAGGCCAGCCGTTCGCGGACGAACTGGTCGATGGCCGCGGTGTCGGGACCGTCCTCGGCGTGCCCGGCGGGAGCGCAGACCAGGCCGAGGATCGTCGCCGCGGCGAGCGCGGCGGTCCATCGCACCGCACGTGTCCGGAGGGACGGCCTGGGCACGGCGGTCAGCCGCCTAGCTTGGCGTCGAGCAGCCGGTTGACGGTGGCCTCGCCGGTCGCGAGCGCCACCTGCGGGTCATCGGTGCGGGCAGTCATGAAAGCGGCCTCCTTCCGCGAGGCGAGCGAGATATTGCCGGCCGACCCCAGGGTCAGGGCGTGGCTGGTCGTGGCGGTGTGAGGACGGCTTGGCCGAGGGCGGCGAGGTCGTCGGCGAGGTCGGGGCGCCGGCGCAGGTGCTGGATGCGGGCCAGGTCGTTGACGATGGCGAGGACGGCCTGGGTGATCACGCGGGCTTCGGGTTCGGTGAGGCCGGGTGTCTGGGTGGTGAGGAGCTGGACCCATTCGCCGACGTAGTCGTGTTGCAGGCGGCGGATGGTGTGGCGCTGGTCGTCGGGCAGGTGGACGAGTTCGGTGATCAGGGCGCCGGTGAGGTGGCTGGAGGTCAGGGTCAGGTCGATGTAGGACCGCAGGAGGCTGCTGAGGGCCTGGCCGGGGGTGGACGCGGCGGCGAAGATCCGCGAGGCGTCCATGTGCAGGGCGTCGGCGGCGCGGGTGAGGGCGGCGACCAGGAGTTCGGGTTTGCCCGTCACGTGCTTGTAGATTGCGGCGCCGCTGATGCCGGCGGCGGCGCCGATGTCGTCCATGCTGACGGCCTGGTAGCCGTGTTCTCCGAACAGGCGTGCGGCGGCGTCCAGGACCGATTCCCTGCGTGAGGCGCGGGGAAGCCCGGCGTTGGGGCCGGGTCTCGGTGCGCCGGTGTCGCGGGCGGCGGGGAGTTCGGCGCCGACGACGGTGCCGCCCAGGCGGCGCAGCAGGGCGTGGAAGCGGGTGCGGGGAAGCTGTACCGCGTGGTGCGAGGGGCTGGCGAAGACGGCGAACAGCGCCCAGGTCAGCAGGTCGGCGTCGGCGGGGGCGAGTTCGGGCCTGGCCGCGTGGATGACCGCCGCGGTGCGTCGTGCGATGTGGCGGAAGCGGGCGCGGAGCAGGTCCCGGTCTGCCGCGGGCAGGTTCCGGGATTCGCGTTGCCACAGTACGCCCAGGTCACGTCGGTCCAGTGTGATCGTGGCCATGACGTCCAGGAGGGCGTCGATGTCTCCGGGCGGTGTGTCGGTGACGGCGGTCTCGAAGGCCGCCAGGCCGTCGTCGACGGTGCGGGCGAGCAGTTGCTCCTTGTTGCGGAAGTGGCGGTACAGGCCTCCGGCCGTGATGCCGACCGCGCCGGCGATCTGTTCCATCGTCACGGTGTGGTAGCCGGAGCGGTGGAACAGATCCGCGGCAGCGGACACGATCTGCGCTTTGCGGTCGCGGGGGCGCCTGGCCCGTGCGGGAGAGGTGTCCGCCGGTGTGGCCGGGGTCATCTCGGCTTTGTCCTCGGTCGGCATCACGTGGGGAATGTTAGGTCCGTTCAGGAGTAGCCGCCGCCGCAGACGACGACCTGGCCGCTGATGTAGTCCGACTCGGGCAGGCACAGCAGGTAGACCGCCCCGGCGGCCTCTTCGGGGGTGCCGGCCCGGCCGAGCGGGATCATCCGCTCCATGGCGGTGAGCAGGCCGGGGTTGACGCCGACTTTGATCCGGCGTCCCTGGACGTCGATGGCGGCGTCGGTGTCGGCGGCCGCTTCGGTGAGGCGGGTCCGGATGAGGCCGTAGGCGACGGCGTTGACGTTGACGTTGTAGCGGCCCCATTCCTTGGCGAGGGTCTTGGTGAGGCCGACGATGCCGGCCTTGGCGGCGCTGTAGTTGGCCTGGCCGGCGTTGCCGCCGAGCCCGGCGATCGAGGAGATGTTGACGATCTTGCGGTGGATGCGCAGGCCGCCGGCTTGTTCGGCCTTGGCGCGGGCGCCGATGACCGGCTGGACGGCGCGCAGGATGCGGAACGGCGCCTTGAGGTGGACGTCCAGGATGGCGTCCCACTGGTCGTCGGTCATCTTCTGGATGACGGTGTCCCAGGTGTAGCCGGCGTTGTTGATCACGATGTCGACGCCGCCGTAGGTGTCGACGGCGGTCGCCGCGAACCGTTCGGCGAAGTCGTCGTCGGTGACGCTGCCCAGGCAGGCGACCGCCTCGCCGCCCGCGGCCTTGATCGCCGTCAGGGTCTCCTCCGCCGGTTCGGGGTCGAGGTCGTTGATGACGACGCGGGCGCCGTGGCTCGCGAGTTTGAGGGCGATGGCGCGGCCGATGCCGCGGCCGGAGCCCGAGACGAGGGCGGTCTTGCCGTCGAGTGTTCCCACGGGGGTCCTTTCCGGTGGTGTCATGTCAGTGCGATGAGGGCCTGGCCGCTCAGGGTGACGGTGCCGTCCCCCAGGGCGACCTGGAGGTCGAGGCGGGCTCGGCGTTCTCCGTCGTCGTCCTCGATCGCGGTGACGCGTCCGGTGCAGACCGGCTCGGCGTGCAGCGGGGTGATGGCGGTGAAGCGGACGCTGTAGGAGCGGATGCGGTCCTGGGGCACCCAGCCGGTCAGGAGCCGGCCCAGGTAGGCCATGGAGAGCATGCCTTGGGCGAAGACGTCGTCGAGTCCGGCCTTGCGGGCGGCGTCGAGGTCGATGTGGACGGGGTTGTGGTCTCCTGATGCGCCCGCGTACAGGGCCAGGGTCGTCCGGCTGATCCTCGGCACCCGGAGGGGCGGTAGTTCGTCGCCTTCGCGCAGTTCGGTGAGAGGCGTCATGCTCGGGCCTCCGGCTGCCGGACGACGATGACGTTGCCGAGGTCGGCGATCGGCTCCCGTCCCCGGGTGACGCGGGTTTCGCGGACGAGGAAGCGGAGCGTGCCGCCCTTGCGTTCGTAGTCGTCGGTGATGCGGGACTCGAAGGTCAGGCTGTCGCCGGCGTGGCAGAGCGCGTGGTAGGTGAAGCTCTGCTCGCCGTGCAGGACGTGCGCCAGATCGATCCCGGCCTCGGTCAGGAAGGCGAACGGGTCCGGCCGGTCCATCTCCAGGCAGAACAGGAAGGTCGGGGGGACGGGCAGGTCGCGGTGGCCGGCCTTGAGAGCTGCGTCGAGGTCGGTGTAGACGGGGTCGGTCTCTCCGATGGCCTTGGCGAACAGGCGCAGCCGGCCGCGCTCGACGTCGACCGTCGATGGCGGGGTGGACAGGCCGATCGCCGACGGGGCGGCCATCAGGCGGTCCTCTCGTAGAGGGTGACCACGGCGGCTCCGCCAAGTCCGATGTTGTGCTGCAGTGCCAGCCGGGCGCCCTCGACCTGCCGCGCGTCGGCCTGGCCGCGCAGCTGCCAGACCAGTTCGGCGCATTGGGCCAGGCCGGTGGCCCCGAGCGGGTGCCCTTTGGACAGCAGCCCGCCGGAGGGGTTGGTGACGACCTTCCCGCCGTAGGTGTTGTCCCCGTCGAGAACGAACCTCTCGGCGGTCCCCTCGGGGGTCAGGCCGAGCGCCTCGTAGCTGATCAGCTCGTTGGTGGTGAAGCAGTCGTGCAGCTCCACCACGTCCAGGTCTTCGGGGCCGACGCCGGCATCGGCGTAGACGCGTTCCGCGGCTGCCCGGCTCATGTCGTATCCGACGACCTTCAGCATGTCCTTGGCGTCGAACGTGGACGCGGTGTCGGTGGTGAGCGCCTGGGCCCGGATGGCGACCGAGGTGTCCAGACCGTGCCGCCGCGCGAACTCGGCGCTGCAGACCACGGCGGCGGCCGCCCCGCACGTGGGCGGGCAGCATTGCAGGCGGGTCAGCGGACCCCAGATGCGGGGGGAGGCCAGTACTTCCTCCTCGGTGAGCGCCGCCCGGAACACCGCGTGGGGGTTTCCGGCGGCGTGCCGCCGCGCCTTGACCGAGATCTTGGCGAACGTCTCGGGCGCCGTCCCGTGGGCGTCGGCGTAGGCCTGGCCGGCTCCACCGAAGTACTGCGCGGCCACCGGCGCGTGCGGGTCGACCTCTTGGACCTGCGACATCACCGCCTCGAACCGGTCGAGAGGGTCGGCGCGGTCGTCCCAGACGCTCGCCAGGGCACCGGGCCGCATCTGCTCGAATCCCACGGCCAGCGCGCACTCCGCCACCCCGCTCTGGACGGCCTGGCGGGCCAGCCACAGCGCCGAGGAGCCGGTGGCGCAGTTGTTGTTGACGTTGACGATCGGGATCCCCGTCCGGCCCAGCCCGTACAGGGCCGCCTGGCCGCAGGTCGAGTCTCCGTAGACATATCCGGCGTACGCCTGCTGCACCTGGTCGTAGCCGAGCCCGGCGTCGGCGAGGGCGGCCCGTGCGGCCTGTTCGCCCAGCACGTTGTAGGCGGGGCTGGCACTCGGTTTGGCGAACGGCGTCATCCCGACGCCGGCGATGTGAACGACACGCTCCACGCAGAACCTCCGCACTCCCAGTGTGCTCACTCTTGCCAAGGAAGGTTAATCCATATTTACTTACGCCACCAGGAGTGCACCTTAGACCTACAACCGGACATCAAGATCAAGTATCAGATCTTCACTCTTTGGAGGAGCGATGGCGTTGCCCTCCCGGCTGGACCATCTCGCGCTCCCGCTCGTGGCGGCACCGATGACCGACGTGTCGGGCCCGGACCTGGTGATCGCGGCGTGCCGTGCCGGGGTCGTCGGATCATTCCCGACCCACAACGCGTGGACCGTCCTCGAACTCGACGGCTGGCTGGAGCAGATCACCGCCGGCCTCATCGACCTGGGGGACGCCGCCGCGCCGTTCGCCGCCAACCTCGTCGTTCACCGCTCGAACGACCGGCTCGAACGCGACGTCGCCGCGCTGGTCCGCCACGAGGTGCCGCTGGTGATCACCAGTGTGGGCTCCCCCGTCCCGGTCCTCGGACCGCTGCAGGACGCCGGCTGCCTGGTCTTCGCCGACGTCGCGAGCATGCGCCACGTCGACCGCGCGATCGACGCCGGCGTCGACGGCCTGGTGCTGCTGACGGCGGGCGCCGGCGGGCAGACGGGGTGGGCGAACCCGCTGTCGTACGTCCGGGCCGTCCGCAGCCGCTTCGACGGACCGATCGTCCTCGCGGGAGGCGTGTCGGACGGCGTCGCACTGTGGGCGGCCCAGACCTTGGGCGCCGACCTGGCCTACATGGGCACCAAGTTCATCGCGACCACCGAGAGCCTTGCCGAGGACGCCTTCCGGCAGGCCCTGGTCGACGCCACCTTGGACGACGTCACCCTCACCACGGCCCTGAGCGGGCTACCGGTCAACTTCCTGGATGAATGGCTGAAGGCGACCGCCGACGCATTGTCCCCGGCCGCGGACGGCTTCGCCCAGCAGCGCCTCCTCAACCAGCGCAACGTATGGAGCGCCGGCCACAGCGTCTCGGGAATCAACGAGGTCCTCAGCGTCGCCGAACTCGTCCAGCAGACCCAGCGCGAGTACGACCAGGCGCGGCGAGCGACGGCCGAGGCGCTCCAGCGATCCACCGGGCACCGGCGACCCTCACCACCACGGCAATCCGCGGCCACCACGGGATCAGGAAGGTAGACGCCATGTGGGGAACACTGCCCAAGGTCTTCGACCGGACGTGCACCTACTACGCCGACCGCACCGCCCTCGTCGACGCCGACCGGCGCCTCACCTACGCGCAGATGCACCAGTGGGCCAACCGCGTCGGCCACGGCCTCGCCGGACTCGGGGTCGGCGCCCATCATCGCGTCGGGCTTCTGATGCCCAACTGCCTGGAGTTCATCCCGACCATGTGCGGGATCTGGAAGGCCGGCGCGGCCGTCACCCAGATGCCCACCCGCGCCTCGGCCGAGGACTTCCACTACTACCTCGACGAAGTCGGGGCCTCCACGCTGATCTACCATGCGTCCTTCGACGACCAGATCGCGCACATCCGCGACCGGCTCCCCGAGCTCCAGCACCTCATCCGGCTCGGCGACGGCGACCCCCGCGACGGCGTCCTGGACTACCGGACCGCCTTCGACACGCGGCCCCCGGCCGACCCGGGCGTGGAGGTCAGTCCCGACGACCTGGCCTTCGTCGGGTTCACCTCCGGCACCACCGGCGTCCCCAAGGGCGTCCTGCAGACCCACGCCACCTGGTCGCACTACGCCATCACCGCCGGCCTGGAGATCGGCGACATCCGCCCCGGCGAGATCTTCGCCCACGCCGCGCCGCTCACCCACTTCACCCAGACCTTCGTGATGCCGGTCTTCATGCGCGGCGGCACCAACGTCCTGCTGCCCGGCTTCGACCTCGACCTGCTGCTGGACACCATCGAGCGGGAAGGCGTGACGGCCACCGCCGTCGTCCCCACGATCGTCTACATGCTGCTGGACCACCCCCGCCGGGAGAAGGCCGACCTGTCCACGCTCCGCACGATCATCTACGCCGGGTCGCCGATGGCGCCCGACCGGCTCCGGCGCGCGCTGGAGACGTTCGGACCCGTCTTCGCCCAGACCTACGCCGGAACCGAGCCCGGCTACATGACCTGCCTGCGCAAGGAAGACCACCGCGTCGACTCCCCCGAGGGGATCGCCCGGCTGGCCTCGGCGGGACGAGCGATGTACCACGTCGACCTGTCCGTCCGCGACGCCGACGGGAACGCCCTGCCGCCGGGCGAGACCGGCGAGATCTGCGCCTCCCAGCCCGGGCAGATGGTCGGATACGTCGATGCCGGGCGGGACGCCGAGGCGATGCAGGACGGCTGGGTCCGGTCCGGCGACATCGGCTACATCGACGACGACGGCTACGTGTTCATCGTCGACCGCAAGAAGGACATGATCGTCACCGGCGGCTTCAACGTCTTCCCCCGCCAGATCGAGGACGTCCTGATCACCCACCCCGCCGTCGCCCAGTGCGCCGTCATCGGCGTCCCGGACCCGCGGTGGGGCGAAGCGGTCAAGGCCCTCGTCGTCACCCGGCCCGACACCCCGGTCGAACCCGGCGAGCTCATCGACCTGGTCAAGAAGCACAAGGGCAGCGTCTGGGCGCCCAAGAGCGTCGACTTCGTCGACTCCCTGCCCACCAACCCCTCAGGAAAGATCGACAAGAAGTCGCTGCGGGCACCGTACTGGGCGGGCCGCAGCCGCCAGGTCAACTGACGACACCGGCACCCGCCCAACACCGCCACCCGTTCCGGCCGCAGCAGAGGAGTCCCCTGCTGCCACCCCCGCGGAAGGACACCACCCCACATGATTCGCGTAAGCCTGCCCAAAAACAGACCCATTCTCCTGATCGTCGGCAGCCTCACGGCCGTCCTGCTGGCGGTCACCGCAGCCCAGGCCCTCACCGGTGGAACACCGGCCAATGCAGGGGCACCGACGGCCGCTGCGATCTCCTGCCGGCAGCTCACCGCCCTGGACCTCACCGGCCTCCCGGACGCACCGACAAAGATCATTTCGGCGACGCCTGTGGCGGCGGGCCAGGGCAAGCCCGCGTACTGCCAGGTCAAGGGCTACGTCTCGCCGCAGGTCCAGTTCGAGCTCCGGCTCCCGGAACAGGCCTGGACCGGACGCTACGTACAGCTGGGCTGCGGCGGCTTCTGCGGATTCGCCGACCCCGACAACCCCAACCACTCCGTCCCCGGCGGATGCGCACCCCCCGACGACGGGCACGTCGTCATCGGCGCCGGCGACAGCGGCCACATCGGCGCCGACGCGTTCGACGCCGTCTGGGCCCACTCCGACCCGCAACTGCGCATCGACGCCGGATACCGCTCCGAACACGTCACCGCGCTGGCCGCCAAGGCCGTCACCAAGGCCTACTACGGGCAGGCCCCGCGGCACTCCTACTTCGCCGGATGCTCCAACGGCGGACGGCAGGCGCTGATGGAGGCCCAGCGCTACCCCGACGACTTCGACGGCATCATCGCCGGCGCCCCCGGCAACAACCTCGTCGCACTGGCCGGGGAGTTCTTCCCCTGGATCGCCACCGTCAACACCGACCGCGACGGCCACCAGATCCTCGGCCCCGACCAGCTCCCCCTCCTGCAGAGCAAGGTCATGGCCGCCTGCGACGCCACCGACGGCCTCAAAGACGGCCTCATCGGCGACCCCCGCGACTGCGACTTCGACCCCGCCGCCCTGCGCTGCCCCACCGCCTCGCCCCAGCCCACCTGCCTGACCACAGACCAAATCGACGTGGTCCGCAAGTTCTACCAAGGCCCGGTCGACGCCCACGGCAGGAAGCTGTTCCCGGCCGGCCTCGCCAAGGGCAGCGAGGCGGCGTGGCTCGGCTACGTGATCGCACCCCAGGGCCGGACCGGCGGCCTGGAAGCCCTCGGGTACAACTACCTGAAGTACTTCGGGTCCTGGAACAACCCGCCCGCGTCCTACACCCTGCAGGACCACCGCTTCGACCTGCGCACCTTCAAGAAGCTCCGCGAGATGAGCGGCATCTACGACTCCACCGACCCCGACCTGACCCGCTTCCGCGACCACGGCGGCAAGCTCATCATGTGGCACGGCTGGTCCGACCCCGCCATCCCCACCGAGAGCACACTGGCCTACAACCACGCCCTCACCCGGCGGATGGGCGGGATGAAGGCCACTCAGACCTTCGCGCGGACGTTCCTGTTCCCCGGCGTCTTCCACTGCGTCAACGGCTATGGACCCGACACCTTCGACCTGTTCACACCCCTGTACGACTGGGTCGAGAAGGGCGCCGCCCCGCAGAAGATCATCGCCGCCGAGAAGGACGGGGACAAGATCGTCCGGACGCGGCCCGTCTACCCCTATCCGATGCGGCCCGAGTACACCGGCACCGGAAGCATCGATGACGCCGCCAACTTCACCGGCGTCATGCCCGGCAAGCAGCCCGACGACCGCTACCCGTGGGCCGGCGCGCCCTTCCGCTCCGGCTACCAGCAGACCTGCCACTGGGAGGGCACCAAACTGAAGTGCACCCGGTCTCCGTCCACCTGAGACCTTCCAACATCAGGACCGTCAGGCAGGACCGCGGGAGCGCGCAGGCCCACTGCGTAGGCGTGACATGGCCGGCGCGCCCCGCGGTCTCGCCTGAACCCGGGCATCCCCGCCCGGACGGAGGTCAGGACGTGGTTCGGCTCTGTATGGTGCGGAGGCCGACCAGGTCGTCGGGTTCGGCGTCGGGTGTGTCGCGGTCGAAGTGGGCGAGCAGGGGATGGCGCAGCGCGGCGGCCGTCCAAAGGGCCATGCCCAGGCCGCACAGGACATAGAGCAGGCCGATGCCGCGGCCCTCTCCGGTGCCCAGCAGCCCGCCGACCGTGCCGGCCAGCGGGCCGTCGGGTTCGAGCAGCGGGTTGAAGAGCGCGGGGGCCAGCGGCGCCACCAGCACCAGTCCCAGGGGCTGGGTGGACATGGCGAGCATCTGGTTCACCGCGATCACGCGGGCGTGGAAGCGGTGCGGGACCTTGGTGTGGATGACGGTCATCCAGATGCCGTCCACCACGGCCATCGTCAGGCACATGCCGAAGACGCCGGCGGCGATGACGGGCAGCGCGGGGCGCAGCCCGGCGACCGTGCAGCAGCCCGCGAACAGCAGCGCGAACAGGAGCATCCCGCGCATGCGGCGCAGCCTGGGGCCGCCCCACAGGGCCATCAGCGCCCCGCCGGCCGTCGCGCCGATGCCGGCGATCATGGCGATCCAGCCCGCGTCCGACAGCGTGCCCGCCGACAGCGCGAGCGGTGAGATCAGCACGAAGACCGCGGCCAGGAAGATGTTGAGAACGAAAAAGTAGACGACCATGGCGCGCAGTCCGGGCCGCCGCCACAGGTAGTGGAAGCCGTACCGGACCTCGGCCGCCAGGCCCTCGCGCGGGCGCCACGGCAGGGTGTCGGGGAAGCGCACGAGCGCCAGCACGCCGACCGCCGCCACATAGCTGACCACGTCGATGGTCAGGATGGCCGACAGGCCGACCGTCGCCATCATCCCCACCGCGACCACCGGGACCAGGAAGCGGGCCACCCCCATGGTGAACTGCACGACGCCGTTGGCGTGCCCCATGTACTGCTTGGGGATCAGTTGCGGCACCGCGGAGCCGTACGCGAGCCGCTGCGCGGTGAGCGCCACCGACAGGACGCAGAGCAGGGCGTACAACGGGATCGCGGGCAGGCCGCCGGTGCTCGCCAGGACGACCAGCAGCACCCCCTGCACGCCGCCCGCCACCAGGCCGGACGCCAGCAGCGCCCGCCGCCTGTCGGTCCTGTCCACCAGGGCGCCCAGCAGCGGCGCGGCCAGCAGGCCCGGCACCAGGGCCACCAGCGCGAAGACGGTGAAGCGCAGCAGCGAGCCCGACTCCAGGTAGGTCCACATCGGGATGGCGTACTCGGTCAGCGCCGTACCGATCATGGAGACCATCTGGCCGGCCGCGACCCCCAGGAACCGCCCCATGCTGGGCCGCACCTCGTCCGGCGTGCCGGAGGAGACCGCCGGTCCGGCGGACGCGGTGTCGTCGACGGCCTGCAGCCACCATGTGGCGTCCGGCCCCCGGCCGGGGGCGGACAGGTCCCGGTGCACCGTGGTCACGATCTCGGCGAGTTCCGCGGCCCGGTACTTCAGGAAGTAGTGCCCGGCCTCGTCGATCACCACGAGCGCGGTGGTGCCGGTGAGGAAGCCCCACTCCCGGTAGCGCTCGCGGTAGAACTCGGTGCCGGGATCCCGCTCCCCCACCACCGAGATGACGGGCGCGGCGAGCGGTGGCACGCCCCGGTCGAGCAGCCCGGTGAAGTACTCCTCGGCCTGCTCGGCGTCCGCGCGCATCGCCCTGACCAGGAACCGGCGCTGCTCGGCGTCGGCCTCGGTCAGATCGGCCCCGATGGCCTGCAGCCAGTTGGCGTAGACGGTGTCGCTGCGCAGGCGCTCGATCCGCAGCGCGCGGAACAGCGGCCCGAGCACCCGCCCGCGGGGCCGGGCGAAGGGGAACACGCCGCCGAGGTACACCGCGTCGATCCGGCGCCCGGCGGCCTCGACGCGGCGGGCGATCTCGATGGCGAGCGCCCCACCGGGACCACAGTGCCCGTAGACGACCAGAGGCCCGCGGATCCGTTCCAGGATCTCCGCCGCGCAGCGCTCCGCGACCTCCTCAAGGGGCCGCGTCTCCTCCTCCACGGCGACGTCGTGGCCCGGCACCGCGACGGAGTAGAGCGCGTGCCCCTCCGGCAGGGCGTCCGCGAGCGGCTGGAAGACCACCGCGTTGGCGCCGCCGTAGGGCACGCACACATACGAGACCTCGGCGGACCCGGTACGGGTCAGCTCGTGCAGGAGCGGCCGTTCCGCGTCGGGTCCGGCGGCGAGCCGCGCGACGCCCCGCACGGTCGGCTTGTCGAACAGCTCCACCACGCTGACCGGGCGGGCGCCCGGGGGCAGCGCGCGCCGCAGCCGCGCGACCACCTGCGTGGCCAGCAGGGAATGGCCGCCGAGGTCGAAGAAGTCGTCCAGCGCCCCGATCCGCTCAATGCCCAGCACATCGGCCCACACCTGGGCGACGACGCGCTCGATCGGCCCCTCCGGTTGGACGAAGGCCGTCACCTGGTCGGATCGGTCGTCCACCGGGTCGGGCAGCCGCTTGCGGTCGACCTTGCCGTGCGCCTGCAGCGGGAAGCGCTCCAGCCACACGAACCGGCTCGGCACCATGTAGTCGGGCAGCCGCCCGGCCAGCCGGGCCCGCAGGTCGCCGGCCGGGAGGCGGGCCGTGCCCTCCAGGTAGGCGATCAGCCGGTCGTTCCGGACCGTCGCCACCGCCTGCACCACGCCCGGGCAGGTCGCCAGCGCCGCCTCCACCTCGCCGAGTTCCACCCGGTAGCCGCGGATCTTGACCTGGTGGTCGCGGCGGCCGAGGAACTCCAGGTTCCCGTCCGGCAGGTACCGGCCGAGGTCGCCGGTGCGGTACAGCCGGTCGCCGGGGGCGCCGAACGGGTCGGCGACGAACCGTTCCGCGGTGAGCTCGGGCCGGCCCAGGTAGCAGCGGGCCAGCCGGTCGCCGCCCAGGAAGATCTCGCCGGTCACGCCGGGCGGCACCGGGTGCAGGTCCTCGTCCAGCACGTACGCCCGCGCGCCGGGCAGCGGGCCGCCGATCGGGGCGAGCGTGCCCGCGGGGCCGTCCGCGGTCACCCGCCAGGTGGTGAGGCCCACCGTGGCCTCGGTGGGCCCGTAGTGGTTGAACACCTCGCATCTGCCGTATCCGGCCAGCTCGCGCAGCCAGGCGGTACGCGACGCCTCGCCGCCGACGATGAGCGCCCGGCGCGGCAGCAGCGCTTCGGCGCCGACCTCGTCGGCGAGCGCGGCGAGGTGCGACGGCGTCATCTTCAGGTAGTCGATGCCGGCCTCGGCCATGGCGGCGGCCAGCTCGGCGCCCGAGGACCGCTTGGGGATCATGTGCAGTCGGCCGCCGGTGGCCAGCGCAAGGTAGAAGGTGGTGATGCCGAAGTCGAACGTCAGCGACTGGAGCAGCCCGAACGCCGACCCGGGCCGGATGCCGAACCGCTGCCGCACGCCCTCCAGGTAGTTGACGATCTGCCGGTGCTGCACCGCGACGCCCTTGGGCGTCCCGGTCGACCCGGAGGTGTAGATGACGTACGCCAGGTCGTCCGGCCCGGCGCCGTCGTCCAGCGGCTTCTCGGGGAGGTCCTCCACGGGGAGGCCGTCTTCGCCGATGAGGACGATCCGGGCGCCGCAGCCGGTGAGCCCGGGAGCCAGTCCGGGCGTCGTGATGACCACGGGCGCGCCCGCGTCGGACAGCATGTACTCCAGCCGGGACGGCGGCAGCTCCGGATCGAGCGGCAGGTACGGCGCACCCGCCTTCAGCACGCCGAACACCGCGATCGCGGTCTGCACGCTCTGATCGAGGCACACGCCGATCGGGACGTCCCGCCCGGCGCCGAGCCCGCGCAGCCGCCGGGCCAGCCGGGTGGCGCCCCGGTCGAGCTCCGCGTAGCTCAGCGTCCGCTCGCCGAAGGCGACCGCCGGGGCGTCCGGGGTGTCGCGCACGTGCGGTTCGATGATCCGGTGCAGCCCGGTCCACGGCGGGCGGACGGCGCCGGTCGCGTTCCATTCCCGGACGACCCGGTCGTGTTCCCCGGGGCCGAGCAGCTCATGGTCGCCCAGCCGGGCCAGCGGCGCCGCCTCGATCGAGCGCAGCAGCGTCTCGAACCGCGCGGCCAGGTCCTCCACGGCCTCCGCGGCGAACCGGTCACCGCGGAAGCGGAAGCACAGCTCGAACTCGCCCGGCAGCTCCCGGACGATCAGCGCCAGGTCGAAGGCCGCCTCGTCGAGCGGCCGTCCCCAGCGTTCCACCGCCGGCCCGCGCCAATCCGGATGCTCGGCGTGCGCCTGCTGGTGGATGACGGCGCTCTGGAACAGGCTTCCCGACCGGCCGCCGCGGCCGGCGGACAGCCCGGAGACCAGCTCGTCGAACGGCAGCTCGTGCTGCAGGGCGCCGCCGAGCGTCGCCCGCACCCGGGCCACCGCCTCCCGGAAGGTCAGCTCGCGGCCGAGCCCGGTGCGCAGCGGCAGCAGGTTGATGAAGCAGCCGATCAGCGGCTCCAGTTCGGTGCGCCCGCGGCCGCCGGTGACCGAGCCGACCGTGACGTCCCGCTCGCCGGTGAGCCGCATCAGCAGGACCTTGTACGCGGTGAGGAAGGCCGCGTACGGCGTCGTCCGGGGGCCGCCCGCCGACCGCACCGCCTCGGCCAGCGAGGCCGGGACCGTGGCGACCACCTCCGCCGTGCGCGCCGGGCCGGGCTCACCGGTGCGCAGCTCGGTCGGATCGGCGGACAGCCGGTCCTTCCAGTAGTCCAGGCGGCCGCGCCGGACGTCACCGGTCATGCGCTCCCGCGACCAGGCGGCGTAGTCCGCGTACTGGACGGGCAGCGGCGGCAGGTCGAGCGGCGTGCCGTCCCGGTGGGCCTGGTACGCGGCGGCGATCTCGCCGATGGCGTTGTCCACCGACCAGCCGTCGGCGTTGATGTGGTGCCAGACGAACAGCAGCCGGTGCTCCTCGGGCGCGAGCCGGTAGAGGTGCACGCGGAACAGCGGTGCGCGGGCCAGGTCGAAGCGCTCACCGGCCGCGAGCCGGGCGAGGTCGCGGGCGCGGTCCTCGCGCGCGGCCGCGGGCAGGTGGCTCAAGTCCACCAGTTCGACCGGCGGCTCGATCTCGGGCGCGATGCGCTGGTACGGCTCGCCCTCGACGTCCACGATGGCGGTCCGGAGGATCTCGTGCCGCCGCACGAGGTCGCCGACCGCGGCGCGCAGAGCGTCCGGATCAAAGGCGCCGCGCAGGCTCAGCCCGGCCGTGACGTTCGCGACGCCGTCCGGGTCGACCTGGGCGGCCAGCCACATCCGGCGCTGCTCGAACGAGCAGGGCAGCATGCCGCCGTCGCGCGGCCGCGGCCTGATGCCCGCGCTCTCGGCGGCGCGGCGCTGGGCCAGCAGCCGTGCGAGCGCGGCCTGGCGTTCGGGCGACAGGCCCGAGACGTCGGTGGTCGTCACGCCGACGCTCCTTCCAGCGCGGTCCGCAGCGCGTGCAGGAATTCGAGGGCGTCCCGGCCGTTCACCAACCGGTGGTCGTAGGCCAGGCCCAGCGTCACGGCCGTCCGCGCGGCGACCTCGCCGTCATCGGTCAGCACGAGTTCCTGATGGGGCGCGCACAGCGACAGCGCGCAGGCGTGGCCGGGATGCACGATCGGTATGGCGAGCAGCGCGTCCGTGTCGGTGTTCAGTGCGATGACGATGTTGCCGCCGGCGAGGTCCTCTTCGGTGAAGGACCCGCGCAGCGCGGTCATCCGGAACCGCATGGTGGTCTCGGCGATCTCCCGGAGCGTGCGCCTGGCCGCGTCCCGGACGACCGGCACGTACAGCCCCTTGCCGACGTCGACGGTGACGCCGATGTCCGGCCGCTCCGAGAGCCGCACGTCCCGGCCGTCCACCGGCTCGGCGAAGAACATCGGGAACGTCGCGTGCAGCCCGGCCACCGCCTGGACGACCAGCTCCGGCAGCCCGACCAGTGCGCGCAGCTCCCGGGTGAGCGCCTTGCCGCGGGCCAGCGCAGGCCCGGCGTTCACCTTGATCGCGGTGAACGCGGCGGGAATGGTCTGCCGAGAACGTTCCACCGTGGCCGCGACCGCCCGCTGCACCGCGGGCAGCGGCCGGAGCGCCGGCGTCCCGCCGCCGATCAGCTTCTCCACGTCCGCGCGCCGGACCAGTGCGAGCCCCAGGGCCCGCACCCGCTCCGGCTCGATGGCATGCTCGTCGATCAGCGCCCGCGCGGGCGCCGTGATCACGGGACCCGTCCCGTCGGCGTCCACGGCGGCCGCGGTCTTCGCGACGGGCTCCGCAGCCGGCTCCGGGGCCGGCTCCGGGGCCGGCTCCGAGGCGGGCTCCGGCTCCGGCTCCGCGGTGGAGTCGCCGATGCGGGCGACGAGTTGGCCGGGGGCGCAGGTCGCGCCCTCCGGAAGCAGGCGGCGCAGCTCGCCGGAGGTCTCGCAGGCGAGTTCCTCGGCGGCCTTGGAGGTCTCGACGACCAGCAGCGGGGCGCCCTCGTGCACCACCGCGCCGTCCTCGGCGAGCCATTCGACCAGGACGTATTCGGTGTCGTTGTTGTTGAGCTTCGGCACGCGGATCTCAGGCACGTACGGCCTCCTGTACGGCGCGGCGGATGTCGCCGTCCTGGACCAGCACGTCGCGTTCCAGGTGGGCGGCGGTCGGGATGACGCTGTCGGCGGAGGCGACCAGGCGGACCGGTCGCCGCAGGCGGCCCCACAGGTGCTCGTGCAGCCGGTGCGCGACCTCGGCGCCCCAGCCGGCGCCGGGCGGCCCGTCCTCGGCGACCACCACCGCGGTGGTCCGGCCCGGCAGGGCGGCTGCCAGGGCGTCGTCCAGCGGATGGAGACGGCGGGGGACCAGCAGCACGCAGCTGACCTCCTCTTCGAGCAGCAGCGCCCGCATCGCGTCGAGCGCCCGGTGGGCGAGTCCGCCGGGCGCGATGAGCACGCAGTCGCAGGTCTCCGGATCGTCCGCGTAGACCCTGGCCACGTCGCCGAGCACGTCGTAGCGGAACAGGCCGTCCACCGCGCCGCCGGTGAAGACCCGCCGGGTGTAGAGGACCTTGTCCTCGAAGAGCAGGCACGGCTCGCCCAGCGCGAGCATCGTGTCGAACAGGCCGCGGTGGTCGTCGAACGGCGACACCTCGAACACCGACAGGCCCGGGATCCCGATGAAATGCTTCTGCAGGCTCTGGCTGTGGGTGGGCCCGTACCCCCGGTGGCCGCCGGTCGGGCAGCGGATCACCAGCGACAGGCCGAGCCGCCGCCCGTACATCGTGACCGACTTGGCGGCGAAGTTGAGGATCTGGTCGAAGGCGAGCGCCGCGAAGTCGGAGAACATGATCTCCACGATCGGCTTGTCTCCGGTCAGCGCCAGCCCGCCGGCGACCCCGACGACGCCGCCCTCGCTGATCGGGGTGGCCAGCACCCTGCCCGGGAACCTGCTGGACAGCCCTTTTGTGATTTTGAAGGCGCCGCCGTACGGGTCCAGCACGTCCTCGCCCAGCAGGTGGACGCGGGGATCGTCGAGGAGCACCCCGTGCAGGGCCGCGTTCAGACTCTCCGCGACACGCATCACCGCTCCCACACCGACGGCGGGCGGCCGAGGACCTCGTCGGCGACGAGGTCCACGAACCGGCGGGCCTCGTCGTCCAGCCGGCGGAAGCCGTCGGCCGCCGCGTACCGCGCGTACCAGTCCCGGGCCTCCAGACGCCGGACCTCCTCGGCCGGGCGGGTGTCGTCGCCCTTGCTGTGCGGGCCCAGCCGCCGGGTCTCGAACTCCAGCACCAGCGGCCCGGCGCCGTGCCTGGTCTCCTCGACGAGCGGGCCGACCTCGGCGCGAATTCGCACCACATCGTCCGCGGCCGTCCGGTGGTGGCGGGCACCGAACGCCGCCGCCCGAGCGCCGATCGTGCCCGCCATCTGACGACCGGTCGGGGTGGACTGGGCGATCCCGTTGTGCTCGGTCACCACCACCAGGGGCAGCCGCCACAGGCAGGCCATGTTGAGCGCCTCGTAGACGGCGCCCTCACCCCACGTCCCGTCCCCGATGTAGGCCAGGGCGAGCGCTTCCGGCTCGGCCCGGTCCAGGTGCAGCGCCACGCCCACGGCGACCGGCAGGCTCTGCCCCTGGACGCCGCTGGACAGGTAGCGGTCCCGCAGGATGTGCTGGCTGTCGCCCACCCCGGAGCAGACGGCGCCCTCCCGGCCCATGATCTCCGCGAGCAGGCCGTACGGGTCCCGGTACCGGGCGAGGTAGTGACCGTGGCCGCGGTGGTTGCTGAAGACGTGGTCGGCCTCGCCGAGCAGCGGGGCCAGGGCCACCGGGATGTACTCCTGGCCGATGCACGTGTGCGTGGTGCCGTGCAGCAGCCCGCGGCCGTACAGTTCCAGGAGCTTGCGTTCGAAGTGCCTGATGAGCAGCAGCAGGCCGAGATCGTCGTCGAGGAGTTCCGCGGGGACGGGAGCCAGCAGTTCCGGTGCCATGGATCAGCGCTCTTTCGTCAGTAACCGGGCCAGGGCGGCGAGGCGGTGCCCGTCGGCGGGGAGTCCGGCATGCCGGACCGGGGGTTCCGGGGCTGCGGGGGTCAGCCGGCGCAGATAGGTCTCCAGGGCGCCGCTGTCCAGCGACGAGACGAAGGCGGTCGCGGCCGTGCGGGACTGTTCCGCGATGGTGGAGTGGTGGGCGGGGTCGTCCAGCGCGCGCACCGCGGCGAGCCAGGGCGCCGGGTCCTGGGCGAGGACGGCGGGCTCCGGGCGCTCCTGGCCTTGGCGCGCCGCGTAGCCGCCGATGGGCCGGACCGGGAGCAGGTAGGGGACCCCGAGCTTGGCCTCGGCCAGGCCGCCCACGTCCGCGGCGAGCACCGGGATGCCGCGCAGCATGGCCTCCACGGCGGTGTACCCGAACGTCTCGTCCCACAGCGAGGGCATGACGACCATCCGGGCGTGCGCCAGGACCTCGTCGATGTCGTCGCGGGCCTCCAGGATCCGGACGTTGGGCCGCCGGGAGAGCTCCGCCCGGTCCCGTTCGGTGGTGCCCCAGGTGGGGACGGCGGCGAACGGACGCTCGGGCAGCGCGTCCGCCAGCGCGAGGAAGATCGCGATGCCCTTGTAGCCGGACGGGTTGACCATGGTGATCGCGTCGCCGCGGTGGCGCGGGTACGGGCCCGGGCCGTAGACGTGCGGGCGGATCAGGGTCGCCGGGATTCCCGCCTCGGCCATCAGGCAGCGACGCGCCGCCTCACTCACCGCGACGACCCCGGCCGCCCTGCGGAGCAGCCGGGTGCCCGCCTCACTGGGGTAGAAGGCCCGCGCCCCGAACGGCAGTTGCTGCAGGGTGTGCGCGAGGTAGACGACCCGGCCGGGGGTGGCGTGCTCGGCGGTCCCCAGCATCAGCAGTCCCGGATCGTCGGACGGCACCAGCGTCCAGTCCGGGCGCACCGACGCGGCGACCTGGCGCACCCGCGCCGCCAGCCGCGACGGCTCGACCACGAAGTGCGCCCGTACGCCGGCGACCTCCGCGACGACCGCCTCGTCCGTCACGGCCTCGGGCCTCACACCGCGGTCGGCCAGCCGGACCAGCAGCTCGCCGACGGTGCAACGGCGCAGCTGCCCGCTGAGCGGCGCCACCACGTGGCAGTCGTGGCCCCGCGCCGCCAGCTCCTCCATCATGATCCGGTTGGACTTGTTGGCGCCGCCGTGCGTGCGGTGGAAGAACATGTTCTGGGCCAGGAGCACTCTCATCGGCGCCCCTCCATCCGCCGTAGCAGTTCCCTGCGCTGGACCGGCGGCAACCGCCGCAACCGCTCCCTCAGCGGCTCGGCCGCCCCGGGCTCGGGGAGTGGCGCTCCCCGGGGGTCGCGGCCGCGCTCCAGCAGCGTTTCGATCTCCCCGGCGGCCGCCTCCGCGCCATCGCCGGGAACCGCCTGGATCGGGGGTTCCTGGGACGGAGCGACCGAAAGCAGAGGCGCGATCTCGTCCGGAGTCCAGGCGCCCTGCGGGAGCCAGCGGGCCAGCCCGAGCGCGGCGAGGCGCTCGGCGTTGTCCGGGCGGTCGACGCCGTGGGCGAGGATGACCTGCGGTGTCCGGGCCGCCAGCGCCCGGGCGAGGGTACCGATCCCGCCGTGGTGCAGGACGACGCCGACCCTCGGCATCACCTCGCGGAACGGCAGCGCCGGGAACCAGCGCACGCCCTCCGGAAGGGTCTCGGGGACCAGGTCCCGGTGCCGTACGACCAGCAGCGCCGGACGCCCGGCGCGCGCGCAGGCCGCGACCGCGGTCGGGTAGAACTCGGGATGCAGCATCCGTCCGGTGCCACCGGTCACGAGCACGGGCGGTACCGGCCCGGCGAGCAGTTCCTCCGCCCGGGCGGGGATCGGCCGCGGCCGATCGTCCGCGAGCGGGAAACCGGTGAGGCGGACCCGGCCGGGAGAACGCGCACCGGCCCGGTCGAACCACGCGGGCCAGAGCCCCAGCTCAAGATCGGCCGAGTGGAAGTACTCCGCCCAGTCCACGTCCGGCGATAACCCCGCCGCCGCCCGGACCTTCTCCAGTCCCTCCCGCAGCACGGTCGCGTACAGGTGCCGCGCGCCCCGGGCCGCCATGATCTGCACGGGCGAGACCGCCACCCAGGCCGCCGGCGCGCCCAGGCGTTCGGCCGCCATCAGTACCGACACCGCGGAGGTGTGCCGTCCGACGAGCACCGTCCGGCCCGGTGCGTGGCGCTCCGCGATCGCCCGGAACTCCAGCAGCGCCTGCCCGAACAGCCCGTGCCGCTCGTAGAACTCCAGCCATCGGCCCGGCGCCTGCCCGGCGAGCAGGCCCGTGGTGTCGCCCAGCTGGCGCTCGTACTCGGCCGCGGTGTCGATCGGCGCGAAATCCAGTCCCGCGCCGAGAGCGGCGGACGCGTACGGTGCGTGCGTGATGAGCGTGACCTCGTGACCGCGGCCGCGCAGGGTCCGGCCGAGGCGCACGAACGGCAGCACGTCGCCGTCTGAGCCGTGGCTCACGAGGAGCATGCGGGCCACAGTCAGTGTTCCCCGCCGTCGGCGAGCAGCCGGCGCACTTCCTCGTCGGAGAGCTGGTCGAGTTCGTTCAGCAGTCCGTCCAGCTCGGTCTTGTCCACGCCCGCCAGCAGCGCCTCGTCGACGGCCCGGGCCGCGGCGCTCACCGTGAGGTCCTCGGCGAACAGCACCTCCACCGGCAGCTCGACGCCGTACGTCTCCTCAACGCGCGCGATGAACTGCACCAGGGTGAGCGACCGCCCGCCCAGTTCGAAGAAGTCCTCATGGACCGAACCGGGCGGCTTCCCCAGTAGATCGGTCCACATTCGGATGACGGCCGCTTCGGTCGGCGTTATCCCCGTCTTTGACATGCCCGTCTCTGACATACCCGTGACACCCCGCTTTGGCCCCGGCATTTCGCTCGTGGGAGCGCTCCCATGGCGGAGCTTAAGGCATCCGCGTCCAATGCGACAAGATTGAGCATGTTTCCAGCCGGCAGGATTGGAACGATCTATTTCGCCTTCCACCTGCTTATTTGCGGTTTCGATTTTCTTGTGATCCCGAACCGGTGACTCGCGTGGCCGAACCCGTACATTGAATGCCCGGGATCGCCACTGTTTCACCAGCTCAAGCGGCCCTGATCCCGACAAGGGCGGCCGCGTAGGGGGTCCTCCGCTGGGCGCTGGAGATCATCGGCCTGCCTGCGCCCGTGCTTTGCGACCGGACGTGCGCTGAGCGTGGTGTCCGGTCGCGGCACCGTAAGAGCACCGAACGAAACGGCTCCTGGGCGGCGGGCTCAATCCAGCACCTTCTGGGGACGGTGGCGGTAAATACGGGAAGACTTGACGTCACACGGGGAGGAGTCGGAAGCAACGGGCCGTGACCAGGTGAGACGATGGTTCCATGGAAGTCGGCGGCCCTCATGGTGACGCCTCGTACGGTCCGGGCACATGACAGCCTTTCGGAGCGGCGGCTACGCCGGGCTGCGCGACTACGCCGTAGTCGGGGACGGGCGTAGTGCCGCTCTGATCGCCGCCGACGGGTCGGTGGACTGGCTGGGAATGCCGGACCTGGACTCCCCCTCGGTGTTCGCCGCGATCCTGGACCCCGTCCGGGGCGGGCGCTTCCTGCTGGAGCCGGCGGAGCCGTTCACCGTCGCGCGCCGGTACCTGCCGGGCACGAACGTTCTGGAGACCACCTTCACCACCGGCCTGGGCTGTCTGCGGGTCACCGATGCGCTGACCTTGGAGGGCGACGGGACGCTGGGACCGATGCGGGAGCTGCAACGGCGTCTCGACGGCGTGGCCGGGACCGTGCCCGTGCACTGGAGCGTGCAGCCGCGGTTCGGTTACGGTGCTCACCGTCCACGCATCACGAGACGCGCCGGTGTACCGGTGGCGGAGGCGGGCGGGGACGCCCTCGCCGTCTGCGCCTGGGACGCGGGTGAACCGGAGTGCGCCGACCAGGCGATCAATGGCCGCTTTGAAATGAGAGAGGGCCGGCGAGCGCTGCTGGCGATTCCGTTCGCACACCAGGAACCGCTCGTCCTGCCGACCCGTTCAGAATGCGATGCCCGTATGGAGCACACCATCGCGTCCTGGCACAGGTGGTCGGGGGAACGTTCGTACGAAGGCATGTGGCGCGACGCCGTGCTGCGCAGCGCACTGGTGCTCAAGCTCCTGGTCTTCGCGCCCTCGGGAGCGATCGCCGCCGCGGCGACGTCCTCACTGCCGGAGCACATCGGAGGCGAACGCAACTGGGATTACCGCTTCTCCTGGGTCCGCGACTCGGCGTTCACCCTCGACGCGCTATTGCGGCTCGGATGCTCCGCCGAAGCGGATGCCTACTTCTGGTGGCTCATGCACGCCACCCAGCTCACACATCCGCGACTGCGGGTGCTCTACCGGCTGGACGGCGGGCCCGACACGCCGGAGCGGATACTCCCCCTGGACGGGTACCGCGGTTCCAGACCGGTGCGGATCGGCAACGCGGCGGGCGTCCAGGACCAACTGGACACCTACGGTGAGCTGATGCAGGCCGGCTGGCTGCACGCCGGTGCCGCCGGACGGCTGGACGCGGACATAGCCCGGCGCCTGGCCGGGCTGGCCGACTTCGTCTGCGCCGCCTGGCGGTCGCCGGACTCGGGGATCTGGGAGGTTCGCAGCGCTCCCCTGCACTTCACGCAGTCGAAGATCATGTGCTGGGTCGCGCTCGACCGTGCCATCGACCTCTGCGAGCGCGGCCTGATCCCCGACCGCGGCTCGGATCGCTGGCGACTCGCGCGCTCCCAGGTGCGCGATTTCGTCGAGACGCGCTGCTTCTCCCCCCGCCGCCGCTGCTACACGCGCTCCGCCGGCAGTTCGGAACTGGACGCCGCCGTGCTCCTCGGCCTTCTCCACGGTTACTCGCATCCCGGCGATCCCCGCATGCGCGCCACGGTCGACGCGGTGGCACAGGAACTGAGGCACGGTCCGTTCGTCGACAGGTACACCGGCGAGGACGGGGTGAGCGGCACCGAAGGCGCGTTTCTGGCCTGTTCTTTCTGGCTGGCCGAGTGCCTCGCCCGCACCGGGCGCCTCGCCCATGCCGTCGCGCTGATGGACGACCTGATCAGGCTGGCCAACGACGTCGGCCTCTACGCCGAGGAGATCGATCCGGACACCGGCGCCTTCCTGGGGAACCTGCCCCAGGGGCTGAGCCACCTGGCGTTGATCCGCGCCGCGTGCACCATCGACTCGGTAGCGAGGAAGGCAGGCAGGTGAGCGCCGGGGGAACCGCCGCGGGCGCGTTCGTCGGCACACTGGTGCTCACCACCGTTCTGCGCACCGCCAGCGAGTTCCAGCTCACCCGGATGGACCTGCCGTTCCTGCTGGGCACCGCCGTGACCGGCGACCGGGCCCGCGCCAAGGCGATCGGCTACCTCATGCACTTCGTCAACGGGGAGCTGTTCGCGTTCGTCTACTACGCCGTCTTTCTCGCCATCGGCCACGCCGGCTGGTGGCTCGGGGCACTCTTCGGTCTCATGCACGGAATCTTCGCCGGCACCGCGCTGGTGAACGTCCTGCTGCCGTTGGTCCACCCGCGGATGGGCAGCCCTGTGACGAGTGCTCCCAAGACCGCCCTGCTGGAACCTCCGGGCTTCTTGATGCTCAACTACGGGCCCAGCACGCCACTGGTCACCGTCCTCGCCCACGTGGCCTTCGGAGCAATAGTCGGAGGTTTCACTTCGCTCGGCGGCCATGAATGATCCGCGTAGCAGCCCCCTTGTGTGTGCTTCATGCTCCCTTCCGGGCGACCCCGCAGAGGGCGTCCACCTGTGTTGGCGTGCTACCGATGTCGTAGTCGTCCGGCCGCCAGGCGGAGGTGGGGACCACACCTGGTTCCAGGACTTCCAGTCCTTCGAAGTAACGCGCGATCGCTTCCGGGCTGCGCAGGTGGTAGGAACTGGCGGAGTTGGCGTTGTAGGTCTCGATCGCGTGGTTCAGTGCCGGATTGGTGTTCGTGCCATCGCTGAGCGCCAGGTAGCTGCCCTCCGGCAGCGCGTCCAAGAGCCGGCGCACGATCCCCCATGGGTCATCGGAATCGGGGATCTGACCCATGATGCCCAGAAGGGTGAGCGCGACCGGCCGGGTGAAGTCCAAAGTCCTGGCGGCCTTTTCCAGGATCAGGTCGGGGTCGCGCACGTCGGCCTCGATGTAGTCGCAGGCCCCCTCTGGCGTGCTGGTGAGCAGTGCCTGAGCGTGCACCAGGACCAGCGGATCGTTGTCGACATAGACGATCCGGGACTCGGGCGCCACCCGCTGGGCGACCTCGTGAGTGTTGTCCACGGTCGGCAGGCCGGTGCCGATGTCCAGGAACTGCCTGATCGAGGCCGGACCCGCCAGGAACCGCACCGCGCGTGACAGGAAACGGCGCTGCAGCCGCGCCAGCAGCGCGATGTCGGGGAACATGCTCACGATCATCTCGCCGACTTGGCGGTCGGCGGGGTAGTTGTCCTTGCCGCCCAGCAAGAATCCCCAAACCCGCGCCGAGTGCGGGCGGTCGGCCTGGAGCCGAGCGAACAACTCGTCCTTAGGCACGCCTTCGGTATCCCCAGAGGAATGGTCGGTCATTCCTCCAGTCTCACACGGACCGCCACGGCAGGCCGGCACGAGCTTCGGAAACGCATACTCCACCGCAACGGCCTTCCGTCTTCAGTGGGGGTGGCCGCAAGGCTTCGGCCTTCTATGACAGGCGGGAGTCTGGGCCGGCGGCTCCGCCGTACGTGGCGATCTTGTGTTCGGTCGCCACGAGGGAGAGCGTGAGTTCTCGCATCTTGCGGCGGATGATGTCGCGGTGTTCGAGGAGCATGTCGAGGCGCTCGGGGACGGTGTCGTCTCCCGCGTCGACAAGGGCGATGTAGTGCTGGAGGTCGCGCATCGGCATCCCGGAGAGCCGCATCCTGGTGAGGAAGACGAGGCGGCGCACCGTGTGGGCGTCGTAGACGCGATGGCCGTTGGCGTCGCGGTCCACCTCGACCAGGTGCGCGCGCTCGTAGTAGCGCAGCGTGTGCGGCGAGATGCCGAGAAGGTCCGCGACCTCCGCGATCGTCATCGGCTCGGTGACGTCGGCCGCGTCGGTGAGGCGATGGATCGCCTCGACCGGCAGCGGGTCACCGTCGTCGAGCGCCTCGAGTATGCGCGTCACCAGGTCGTCGGTGGCCATGACGACCAGCCTAAACGGGGCGCACCGACGCCTCGACGCCTTCGAAGTCGGCGCTTCTGGCAGTGTCGGCCCACCGCTCGACCTCGGCCAGACCGCGCTGGTACACGCCCGAGATCCGCTCGACCGCCTCACGCCCGAGCGGCAATCGCAGCGGGACCTCGTCGCTGTGGGCGATGGACACGATGATCTCCGCCGCCCGCGCGGGGTCGCCTTCCTGGCGGCCGTCGACCCCGGCCATGTCCGCGCGGATGGGGGCGAGCATGTCGCGGTAGGTCTCGGACGCCGCGGCGAACTCCAGCACGTCGCCGGCGTTGAAATCGGTGCGGAAGCGGCTGGGTTCGACGAGCATCACGCGGATGCCGAACGGCGCGACCTCCCCGGCCAGCGCCTCCGACCAGCCTTCGAGGGCGAACTTCGACGCGGAATACGCCGACACGCCGGGGAAGGACATCCGCCCGCCCTGGCTGCTCATCTGCACGATCGTCCCGGTGCCGCGCTCGCGCATCGCCGGCAGCGCCGCGCGGACGAGCGCGGCGGGGCCGAACAGGTGCAGGTCCATCAGCTCGCGCAGCTGCGCGTCGCCGACCTCCTCGACCGCTCCGACCAGCACCCGGCCCGCGTTGTTGACCAGCACGTCGAGCTGCCCGAAACGGTCGAGGGCGTCACGCACGAGGTCTGCGGCGGCGCCGGTGTCCCGGGCGTCGTGCTTCACGACCAGGAAGGTGTCGGGGTACTCCGCCTCCAGGTCGGTCATGCTCTCCGGGCGGCGCACCGCCGCGACCACACGATCGCCCTTTGCCAGCGCCGATTCCGCCAGTGCGCGTCCGAAACCGCGGGACGCGCCGGTGATGATCCAGGTCTGTGTCGTCATGCCGGTGACGCTAGGGGTTCGAGCGCGCTCGAACGCAAACCGTCCCGCATCGGACGACGCCGCGAACCCGTCGAGCGAGTGGGATCAGCAGACGGCGCCCGGGACGGACTCGCCCGCGACCGAGCCGAAGGCGTCGGGTTCCAGTCACCTCGCGACTCATCGAGAGCCACTAGCGGTCTTCTGTTCCAGATTCTCCCCGGCCGTGATCGCGACAGCGCAGGTGTGCAGGTGCTCCAGCATCAGCCGGGCGGACGGCGTCAGCGGGCGCCGGGCCGGCAGGGTGACGCCGACGGAGCGTCGTACCGACGGCAGCGGCACGGACAGGGGCGCGAGGTCCCGGTCGGTTCGTGCCACCAAGGCCGGCAGGGCGGCGATCATGTCGGTGTCGCGTACGAGCGCGCGCACGGTGAGGATCGAGGTGCACTCGACCCGGTTCTCGGGCAGCCGCAGTCCCTGCCCGCGGAAGACCTCCTCCAGTTCGCGGCGCAGGGAGGTCTGCTCAAGCGGCACCACCCACGGGTACGTCAGCAGATTCGCGAGACTCAGGTCGGGAACGTCATGGGCGGGATGCCCGGCGCGGGCGACAAGCCGGACGGGCTCGCTGTACAGGGTGATCTGGCGGAGCGCGGGCTGGTCCTCGATCACGTTGAGGCGGCCGAGGATCATGTCGATCTCGCCGTCGAGCAGCCGGGGGACCTGGCTGTCGAAGGTGGCCTCCTGCACGATCACGGTGATGCCGGGCCGGCTCGCCTTGAGCGCCGCGATGGCCTTGGGCAGCAGCACGCTCGAGCCGGCCAGCAGGGTGCCGAGCGTGACGGTGCCGGCGTCGCCGTGGGCGAGTCCGTGGATGCGCTCCTCGGCACGCCGCAGCTCGGCGAGAACCGTGCGGGCGTGATCGAGAAAAGCGTCTCCGAACAGCGTCGTATGCACCCCGCGTGGGCCCCGGACGAACAACTCGACGCCGAGGATCTGCTCCAGCTCACGCAACGTGCGAGTGACCGCGGGCTGGGCCAGGTGCAGGTGCTCGGCGGCGCGGAGCACGCTGCCGTGTTCCGCGATCGCCACGACGAGGACGAGGTGCCGGAGTTTGAGGCGTCCGTTCAGCAGGTCCATCGAACGCGACCTCCTATTATTGGATGGTGATAGTTCACGCGGAAACTCGCATTGGCACGTTATAGCCACCCCACTTCATCACACCTGATGTCCGGCATCCGCCGGATCATGTCGGGCGGCGCCCGCATGAGCCACCACATGCTGCCCCCCGGCACAGCCGTGTCCTGGTCCGCGCCGACTCGTCCCGGCCGCCGACTTGCGCGGGCATGGCCAGCGGCCAGGGGGAATGAGCGTCGCGGACCAGGGCACGGTGCTGAAGATCCCTCGCTGAGCCCGGCGAGGGATCTTCAGCGCCGGACCATCAGATCCGGGCGCCGGCGGGACGGACGCCGACCCGGTAGTCGGCGACGCGCAGGATCTCATCAGCGTCGTCGAGCGGTGGGTAGATCCGCTCCCGGTTCGTGGCCATCTTGCGGGCCTTCGCCTTCTCGCCGGTGCTCTCGATCATGCGATCCCAGCCGCTGGTCAGCACCGCACCGGCCGCGCCGAGATCGACGCAGCACGCGTACGGAGCCGGGCTGAACTCGGCGAGGGGCAGCCCGAGCAGGTCGGCGACGGCGTTGTGGCCGGCGTACTTGCCCAACGGTATGGCGTGCTGACACGACTGCAACACCAGGTGGCCCGGATCGGCTTCGGCCGCGGCGGTGTCCCCGGCCGCGAACACCTCGGGCGCCTCGGCGACACGGAGGTGTTCGTCCACCCGCAGCCGATCCAACCGGTCGCGCCAACCCGGGATCTGCGCGGTCAGCGGGCTGGCCTGGACGCCGGCCGTCCACACGACGGTGCCGGCCGCCAACTCCGAGCCGTCGGTGAACCGCACCCTTCCAGGCTCGACCGAGGCGATGCTCTGGCCGAGCCGCACCTCGACACCCAGCCGGTCCAGCGCTTCGGTGATGGCCGGCCGAGGACCGGGGCCGAGGTCGGGACCCACCGTGTCGGCTCGTTCGACCAGCACGACCCGCGGCCGGTCGGCCGGGCCGCTCATCTCGGCCAGCCGGCCGACCATCTCGGTGGCGACCTCCAGCCCGGTGAAGCCGGCGCCGACGACCACGACGGTCCAGCGGCCCGGGCCCGGGGGGCACGTGCGCAGATGCTCTTCGAGGGCGACGGCGGCGTCCACGGTGTCGACGGAGTGCAGGTGCTCGGCACCGGGCAGGGCAGGGCGGCGCAGCCGGCTGCCCGCGGCGAGAATCAGCCGGCGGTACTGCGACTTGATGCTGCGTCCGTCCGCGTCGACGGCGGTCACCGCCCGGTGCACGGTGTCGATCGTGGACACGGTGGCGGCCACGCGGTGCACGCCGATCGGGCTGAGGATCCGGTCGAGCGGCACCCTCATCAGATGCGGGTCGGCCTCGTACAGCCGTGGGCGGATCACCAGATCGTCGCCCGGAGCGACGAGAGTGATCGACAGGTCCACGTCGTTGTCGGTGCGCATCCGGGCGGCGGCCGCGGCGCTCCACACACCGGCGAAACCTCCGCCGATGACAAGAACGTCCTCCACTGGGGGGCTCCCTTCAGTTATCGGATCTTACGTAGGGTGGCCGACACGGTTCATCACGTGTCGGCCACCCACGGAGTGGAAGACCATCAGTGAGCCGGCCGGACGAGAGGCGCCCCATCGGCCCGCGCTTCGGCCGCGCGTCGGCCCCGGTCGACAACGGGTGCGATCCGGAACAGGCCGATCGCGGCGGCGATGCTCACCACGCAGACCACTACGAGGTAGACACTGATCGGGGTGGTGGTACCGTACGCCGCGAAGAGTGCTGTGGAGATCAACGGTGCCGTGCCGCCGAGGAGTGAGCCGAGCCCGAGGATGACACCCATGCCGGAGTACCGCATGGCCGTGGGGAAGACATCGGCCATGATGCTGCCTTGCAGGGCGTGGGAGATCGGCGTGGTCAACGCCATGCAGAGGAAGGCGACCATCGCCGACGTCGTGGTGCCGAGATCGAAGATCGGGAAATACGCTGCGGCCGCGAGCAGCAGGACGAAGCTGCCGAAGAGGAACACCTTCCGCCGCCCGTGCGTGTCGGCGACGCGTGCCCAGACAGGGATGGATGCCAGCCAGAGCAGGCTGCCGACGGTGATACCCAGCAGGAGCGTCTGACGGTCCAGGTCGAAATGCGTCGGGCCGTAGGACAGCGAGAACGCCGTGAAGACGTACGAGCAGCTGGAGGCGGCGGTGACCATGAACACGGTCAGGATGATCGCTAGCCACTGGCCGCGCAGCGCCGCCCATCCCGGTATGGCGATGACCTCTCCGGTCTTGCGAACCGACTCGAAGCTGGGCGACTCAGCGATGCGCAGCCGGATGACGAGGCCGACCACGATCAGCACGGCGCTGAACAGGAAGGGCACTCGCCACACCCATGCGGTGAACGCCTCGGCCGACGACAGGGAGGTGGTGAGGAAGTAGACGAGATTCGCCAGAACCAGGCCCGCGGGGACCCCCATCTGGGGGAACCCTCCGAACAGGTTGCCGCGGTTGCCCGGCGCGTGTTCGACCGAGATCAGGACGGCGCCGCTCGACTCACCGCCGAGGCCGATCCCTGGAGCAGGCGCAGCACCACCAGCAGGATCGGAGACCACAGCCCGATGGCGGCGAACGTGGGAAGGACACCGATCAGTGTGGAGGCCGCTCCCATGGTGAGCAACGAGGTGACAAGCGTCGCCTTCCGCCCGATCCGGTCGCCGAAGTGCCCGAAAAGGAGCCCGCCGAGGGGCCGGGCGAGGAAGCCGACGGCGAAGGTCGCGAAGGCCGCGAGCGTTCCGGACGTCGGGCTGAGGCTGGAGAAGAACTGCTTGTTGAACACGAGCGCTGCCGCGGTACCGTACAGGTAGAAGTCGTACCACTCCAGAGTCGTCCCGATCAGGCTGGCGATCGCGACTCGGTTCGGTCTGGATGTGGGGGTCAGTGATTCGGGTGTGCCAGGCGATCTGATCATGGCGTTTGCCTTTCGCATGGAGACTTGACGTGTACGGCTAGCGGCCGCCCCCCTGAGCGCTGATGTTGTGCTTGGCTGATTGCTAGACAAGTGTTAGACCAGGCGATATACACGTCAAATAGCTTTTTGGCGTTCAGCCATAACGAGACGTTCATGTCGGATCGCATCACACGGGCGCGTCAGTCCTGGGATGGCGCGGTCAGGAGTCGCCCGGTGACGCCGGCGAGCTAGCCGCGGTGGCGGAACTGTGATGCCACCCGGCTGGGGCCGACGGCTCGCGTGACCTGTCGGCCGGCCCGCCGGCACGAGGGCCTTGGTTCGGCCATATGGCCACCGTACTACCGTTCGTCCTGCCGTGGACCTCATCCTTGCAGGTCAAGCGGTATGTTCGTAATCACTGAGAGTTGCACCCCCCAGGATCACCCGCCGCGCACCGCGGCCTCCGGCAGGTTCGCGACCATCGCGTGGGCATCGGACCCGGCGTCGGCGTGCCCGGGCACCTGCCGGCGCCGGAACAGCATGCCCGGCCGGCGGGCCGCATCAGACCGGCCGCCGGCCCCAGGCCGAATGGCTACGGCTCGCGCTATCCCCTCTGTCAGGCGACGAGGTGGCGGGCGAGCTGATGGAGATGCGCACGGAATCTCCGCAGAGTGGCCGGTTCGGTGGGCTCGTGGCGCACCCCGGAGGTATCCACGATGCCCTTCTGGGAGAAGGCCAGGATGGTATAGGCGAATGTGCGCATGACCATTCCGGCGTCCAGATCATCGGCAATTGCCCTGCGAAACAAATTTATGGTCCGGCCGAGTTCGGGACCGCCGAACATGTCGTCCAGCCGGGGGATGTCGCTGGCGTCGGACAGCCAGCGCTGCATCCACAAGGCCCCGAGTTCCGGAGTCTCCATGCACAGATCCAGGTACTCGTCCAGCAGCAGGATCAGGCCGTCCAAGTCTGGGGTGTAGACGGCCTCGATGGCTCGGATGCGGTTGATTCGCCGCCAGTGCGCACGCTGCAGTACCGCCATGTAGATGTCGCGCTTGCCACCGTAACGCTCGGTGACCTCTGCGAGATCGACGCCGGCCGCTTCCGCGATCATCGTGTTGGTCACCGAGTCATAGCCGAGCCTGCCGAACAGCCTCCCGGCCACGGAGAGCAGCAGGTCGTCGCCTGGTTCGTCATTGCGGACCATGATGTCCCCCGGAGATCAGTCCACTTACCTCCCGCCCATGCTATGGGAAACTCCGCAAGTAAAATGCCGGCAAATCCGTCCTCAATTTTATAGAAAGCCGTACCCCAGGCCGGTGGAGTCACGAAAAAGGCAGAATCCGATTAGAACTGTCGTTGGGTTTGCGTTTAAGGAGGTGTGGACCCCCTCGCATGAGGACGAAGCCGCGAGCACACCGCAGGCCGACACGGCACAGAACGTCGAGCACGCCTGACCCTGCCACCGCCCAGTCAGACGGTCCGCGGCCGGATGGTCCGCGGAGTCATCGAAGGGGACGGGCGCGACCCGTTGGCCGCGCCCTTCGCTGCCGAGAACGTCCTACATCGATCTCGGACCTTCAATCCGTAGGTCAGTAACGGACGCGGTAGCGGATGTGGGTGGCCGCGGGGGTGTCGATCACTTCGACGATCTCCAGTTCGACCTCCGCCGGCAGGACGTCGAACAGCCGGCGGCCACCGCCCAGCAGCACCGGGACCAGGTGGACCTGCACCTCGTCCAGCACCTTGGCCTCCAGTGCCTGCTGCGCCGTGTAAGCACCGCCGCGCACCTGCACGTCCCGGTCCCCGGCGGCGGCCTTGGCCTGGGCCATCGCGCTCTCGATCCCGTCGGTCACGTACGTCACCATCGGATAGCCCCAGCGGGCGGCCGGCCCGGGCGGCCGGTGACTGGGCACGAAGATCGGCAGACCGCCGTGATCGCCGCCCCAGTGGTCCATGAGCTCGGCGGTCCGCCGTCCCGCGAGGACCGCACCCGCCGCCTTCCATTCGGCGTTGAACCGCCCGACGGGATCGGACGGGCCGCCGGCGCCGGCGTCGGCCCACTTGTGCAGCCGCTCGCCGTCCTCGCCGCCGAGGAAATCGTCGGGATCGGCGATGTAGCCGTCGAGCGACATCGACATGTCGAGCACTGACACGGCCATGTCAACCTCCAGTGGTGTCGATCCGAACCGGTGAGGCGAAGATCGGCCCGAACCGGAGAGGTCCGGAATGCTCGCCAGCCTGGCGATGGCGGGTGGCAGAGTTGTGACACTCGGGTGAAACTTGCCACTGGTGCAAGGGGGTGACGTTCCGCATGCTGACCGTCGACGTGCTCGGGCCGCTGCGCGTCACCGTGGACGGGCGGCCGGTGGAGCTGCCGGCCGGGCGGCTGCGCGCGTTGCTGGCCGTGCTGGCGATGTCGGCGGGCCGCACCGTCCCGACGAGCAGGTTGGCGACCGCGGTCTGGGGCGCGGACACGCCCGGAGACCCGGGGACCAACGTCCGGACGAACGTGAAACGGCTGCGTCGCGCCCTGGGTCCGGCGGCCCCGCTGGTCGTGGCCGGGCCGGGCGCATACCGGCTCGCCGTCGACCGGGACGGTGTCGACGCCCTCCGCTTCGGCTGCCTGCTGGACGAGGCCGCCGCGACGCCCGACCCCGTGGTCGAGCAGTCCCGGCTGGCCGCCGCGCTCGCACTGTGGCGCGGTACGCCCTTCGACGGAATCGCGTCCGACTGGCTGGAGCAGTCCGTGGCGCCCGCGCTGCAGGAGCGGTATCTGACCGCGCTGGAGCGGCGGGTCGATCTGGGCCTCGCCGGCGGAGCACCCCCCGGCCCGGCCGAACTCGCCGAGTTGGCCGGGTTGGCCGAGCGGCATCCGCTGCGCGAATCCCTCTGGGCGCGGCTGCTGCGGGTGCTGGACGCGGCCGGCCGTCCCGCCGAGGCGCTGGAGCGGTACGAGTTGATCCGGCGGCGGCTGGCGGACGAGCTCGGCGCCGACCCCAGCCCTGAACTGCGGGAACTCCACGCCACCCTCCTCGCCGGCGGCGTCCCGCGCGGTGGAGGCGCGGCACCCAGGCAGTTGCCCGCCGCCATCGATGGTTTCGCCGGGCGGGTGGCGGAGCTGGCGGCTCTGGACGCGCTCCTGCGCCCGCCGGACCGGGCCGGGCCGGACGGGACGAGGGCCCGGTCGCCGCTCACCGCGGTGATCACCGGCACGGCCGGGGTGGGGAAGACCACGCTGGCCGTGCAGTGGGCGAACCGCGTCGCCGACCGCTTTCCGGACGGTCAGCTCTGCATCGATCTGCGCGGATACGGCCCGTCGGGAGAGGCGGTGTCCTCGGCGGCGGCCATCCGCGAGTTCCTCGACGCCCTGCAGGTTCCGCCGCAGCGGATCCCGGAGGGCCCGGCCGCCCAGGCGGGGCTGTACCGCAGCCTGCTGGCCGGGCGGCGGATGCTGATCCTGGTGGACAACGCCCGCGACGCCGACCAGGTCGTCCCGCTGCTGCCCGGGACGCCCGGCTGCCTGACCATCGTCACGAGCCGCGATCAGCTGGCCGGGCTGGTCATGAGCCATGGCGCGCATCCGATCACCCTGGGGCTGCTGCCGCCGGACGAGGCCAGGCGGTTGCTGGCTCTCCGGCTGGGCGCCGACCGGATCACCGCCGAGGCCGAGGCGGCGGAGGACATCGTCGCTCGCTGCGCCGGGCTGCCGCTGGCGCTGGCGATCGTCGCCGCCCGCGCCGCCATCCATCCGGCGCACCCGCTCGCCGCCCTCGCCGACAAGCTCCGCGACGGCCTCAGCGCCCTGGAGAGCACCGCCGACATGCGGGCGGTCTTCTCCTGGTCGTACGAGGCGCTGAGCGACCCGGCGGCACGGCTGTTCCGGCTGGTCGCCGGGCTGCACCCCGTCCGGGACGGCACGATCGCGACCGCGGCGAGCCTGGCGGGCGCCCCTGCCTCGCGGGTGCGCGCGCCGCTGGCCGAGCTGACTCGCGCCAACCTGCTCAGCGAGCACGTCCCCGGCCGCTATTCGTGCCACGACCTGCTGCGCGCCTACGCATCCGAGCTCAGCCAGGCCCACGACACGGACCGGGACGCCGCGCGATGCCGCTTGGTGGACTACTACGTCCACACGGCAAGCGCCGCCCAGCGGCTGGTCGGCGGAGATGTGGAGGACGGCATGGGCGCCGGCGCCGCTGCGCCCGGCGATCCGGGTGTCCGCATGACCGACTTTCCGGGACGCGATGAGGCGATGGCCTGGTTCGAGGCAGAGCGTCCGGCCCTGCTCGCCACCCTGGGTCTCGCCGAGGACCTTCGCCTTGACCGGCAGGTCTGCCGACTGGCCCGGGCATTGTTCGTGTTCCTGCACGGACGGGGCCACTGGCACGACCGGGCGGAGACACAACGAGCCGCCGTGGCCGCCGCGGGACGGCTGGGCGACCCGGTGGAGCAGTCGCGCGCGTACCGCAACCTGGCCTTCGCGCTGGCCGACCTCGGCCGCTTCGACGAAGCCCACCGCAGCCTCGACCTGGCCCTCGAATGATCGCATGACGACCTCGCCGGACAGGCATGGACGCATTACCGCCGCGACATCGTGTACGCCCTCCAGGGCCGGGAGGCCGACGCGCTCGACGCCGCGCGGCGCGCATACGAACTGTTCGACGAGCTGGGCGATCAGGTCGGCCGGGCCATCGCGCTCACCGACCTGGGCTGGTACCAAGGCCGCCTGGGAGACCACGGCCAGGCGCTTGAGTTGTGCGAGCAGGCCCTAGTCCTGCACCAGAAGCTCGGAAACCTCGCCTATGAGGCACACGCGTGGTCGTGCCTGGCCGACGTCCGCCTCCGGATGGGCGACCCCGCCCGGGCCATCCCCTGCTACCACCGGGCCGTGGATCTGTTCCGGAGATTCGACGACCCGTACGCCGAGGCCAGCACCCTCGCCCACGTGGGCGCCTGCCACCACCTCGCCGGCGACCTCGAAGCCGCCCGCGAGCAGTGGCGCCGCGCGTACGCCCTCCTCGGCGACCTCGCCTCCACCGCCGTCGACCAGATCCACACCCAACTCACGATCATCGATACGTCCGCCGCCGACGCGTTCCGCCGGCACCTGGACCCCTCGCCGGAGGTTGAGCGACGCCGGGTCGCCACGGGGAACTCTTGACACCCGCCGAAACCCCGCGACTACGTGCGCACGAAGCCTGGGCTCGCTTCCCTCGGGGCATCGGCTCGGCCGCATGGAGCGGGCGTCTTCGAAGGCATCGGCATCTTCGCCCATCTACCCACGGTGCCTCGTCGTCGCGGAGGCCGAATTCGCTTAGGATCTGGGGTTGGCACTGTACGCCGCATGACTGGGTGAAGGCCGATCGGGCGCGGTCCATTGCCGGGGCCGTCCATACCCTGTTCTCGGCGGCCAACGGCTCATGGGCGCTCTGCCGCAGCCCGGGACCGCTGACCGAGCGCGGGAAGAATGGATAGGTCCGAAGGGCCGGCAATCTTGCTGACCGCTTGGGCGGGCCATTCGGCGACACCGAATCGGATTTGGCAGCGAATGCTGAGCGCAGCTAGCCATCGCAGAACTCTCGTGTCGAATCCGCGGACGAGCCTGTTCTGATCGAGTGATCGCGCTGGACGCTTCAGCCGGGAAGCCTGCGCGACGCCGAGGACGTAGACCGGCGAATGGGCGGTGGCTGTCGGCGTCCGCACTTCACAGACGGCCAGGTCAGATGACTGGGAACCCGCCGGCAACGGAACCCGGTGCGGTCACCGCGGAACGGGATCACAGCCTCCTCGATACCAGATGAACGGCCGAACGTGGCCGCAAGGGAATAATCGTGTATAACGGCGGGGATACGCGTGTGCACCAGAGGGCAGACACAACCCCTAGGGGAGGGATCGTGGAGCCCTATACCAATGGTCTCCTGAAACAGATCGAACGGCTGACCCGGGAGAATGCCAAACTGCGCAGCGAACTGGTCGTGACGCGGTTATGGAATCCGCCCGCGGAGCTGGAACGCGCCTTTCAGAATGCCTGCGGCTGGACCTGCCTGTCAGTGCCCGCGACGGAGGACGGCCCCGCCCCGACGCTGATCCTGGTCGCCGGGCCGACGCCGGGCGCCGACCCGCTGGACGCGGAGGCCGCCGGACGCGTGTGGCGGTACCTGCTGACCGCCGCGCCGGTCCGCGGCCGGATCGGGCCGTTCGCCCGCGCCTCGATGCCCGCCTGCCTGCTGGGCTACCTGGGGAAGCAGGGCGGACGTGAGGCCATCGTGCTCAACACCGACCTGGCGCACCGGCAGCTGGCGCGCGCGGCCCGGTTGCTGTGGTCCGAGGCGAGAGTCCGGCAGCCGGGTCCGTACCTGCTGCTGACGGCGCCGCTCTTGTACGCGCTGGGCGCGAGCAGCGCCAGGAGCGCGCTCGCGACCACGGTCCCCGCGGCCATCGTCGCGTGCGTGGCGCTGACTCCCGGCCACGCCCCCGCCGATACCAGGCCCGCCCCGGCCGTGAGCGGCCCGTCATGGGGGCGCGACCACCTGGAGCGCGCCGTCCCGCGCAAGCCCCCGCCCTCCGCGGGCGAGCCCGGGACCCCCCGGCCGTCCCGCCGGGCGGCGCCGACGCGGCGGCCGGGCCGGCCGCCCGCATCGATCCGGACACCCGCACCGCGCTGGTCGGCGGCTCCGCCCACGGGATCCCCGGATACCGGCGGCGCACCGTCACCGCCCGCTGGGCCTTCGCCGCCGGAGACTCCTTCCGCGTCTCCCTCCTCGACCGGGCCTCCGCCGGAACCGGCCAGTCCGCCGGCCGGGGAGTGAGGACGCCGCGCCGTCAGGGCAACGGGTGGGCGCGCAGGGCCCGGAACTCGAACTCGCAGTTGTCGGCGCGCAGGCCGATCGAACCGGGGCGGGCGATCGGGGGGCCGTGCGCGCCGTCGTCCACGGCCTCCAGCAGCCGGCGGCCGTCCCGGGAGACGGTGATGGTGACCCGTGCACGTCCGCCGGAGGTGATCCGCACGTCGAACGACTGCCACATACCGAACCGGAAGCGGTTCTGGACCTGGCCGAGCGTGACGTAGGTCCCGCCGTTCTCGGTGCCCCCGGTCAGCTTCTTCTTGACCACCAGCAGGCCGTCCCGCCGGTTCAGGGAGGCGACGTAGAGCTCGGTCTGGTCCTGGCGGCGCAGCATCAGGTGGACGCCGTCGGTGGGCCTGGTCGGTGCGCGTCCGCCGCCGTCCACGAACCGCAGGGTGCGAATCCCCAGCGTGACCTGGACGTCCCCGAAGTCGGTGCGGCGGGTGTTCATCCGGAACACGCTCGACCCGGTGCCGGCCGAGGACCGGGCGTCCGGAGCGGCCCGGTCGGGCGGTCCCGACCAGCCGGCGCCGTCCCGGACGAAGAGGGACCCGCTGGTCACGTCCCAGTCCGGGGACCGGCGCGCGCCGGAGGCACGGGGATTCCAGTGCGCGAACTCGTTGGTGACCAGCCGGTCGGGACCGGAGGTCGCGGGCGCGAAGTCCCCGCCGCCCGAGCCGGCGCCGCCGGTCACCGACCAGGCCAGCGGCGGGAGCGCGGCGGCGGCCAGCGCTCCCGCGACGACGGATCGCCGTGCGCGCATCCGCTACCCCGCCTCGAGCGCCGTGCAGAGGCCGCGTGCGCGGAGCCCGGTGATGATCGCCGGCAGGGCCCGGATGGTGGCGGCGGAGTTGGCGACGCCGTCGTGCATCAGCACGACCGAGCCGGGCACCGCCTCGTCCAGGACGGTGGCGGCGATGTCGGCGGGCCGACGCCCCCGCCAGTCGTTGGTGTCGACCGACCAGCGGACGGTCCGCAGCCCGAGTGCGCGGGCCTGGCCTTCCACGGTGGCGTCGGTGCTGCCGAACGGCGGCCGGAACAGGGTGGGGCGCGGTGCGCCCGCGCGTGTGATGGCGGCGTCGGTGTCGGCGAGCTGCCGGCGGACGGCGGCGGCGTCGAGGTCGGCCATGTGCGGATGGTCCCAGCTGTGGTTCTCGGCGAGATGCCCGCCGGCGACGACCGCCCGGACCAGGTCCGGGCGGGCGGCGGCCTTCCTGCCCATCATGTAGAAGACGGCGCGGACGTTGTAGGCGCGCAGCACCTGCAGGACCTGCGGCGTGTAGACGTCGGGGCCGTCGTCGAAGGTGAGTGCGACCCGTCCGCGCCTGCACACGTTGGCGGTGCCGGCGTCCCGGAGCATCGCGCGGGTGACGACGGTCTCGGCGCGTTCGGCGTCGGCGCCGGCCCGGTGCGGGGACAGCGAGTCCCGCGCGAGCGGCGTGACCGCGGCGAGCGCGAGGACCCCAAAGGCCAGTTCGGTCAGGTGGCGGCGCACCTGCCGGCGCGGCCTCCGCCCGTCGCCGGCGGGACGCGCGGGTCCCGCCGGTGTCCTCCCTTTCCTCATCAGCCCTCGTCCAGGAGGGAGAAGTCGTCGACGGTGAGGGCGCCGACGCCGGCCAGCGCGACGCCGAAGCTGATGTTGGTGGCGCCCTCGGGCACGGCGGGGGTCGTGACGACCGTCTGCCGCCAGGTGCTCGTCTGCTCAAGGGCGGGACCGTTCGTCCAGAACGTCCATACTCCGGTGGCGCTGCGGTAGTAGATGCTCATCTTGGTGCGCACCTCAGACGACCACGTGCCCTTGTACCAGACCCCGAGCCGGTAGCTGTGACCCGGTGTCGCGGCGGGTGCGCAGGTGCCGGCGTCCTGCCTCGTGACGAGTTTCCGGTCGCCGTCGGTGCGTGCGGTGACGGTGACCCGCTCGGCGTACTGCCCGGTATGGGAGTCGTTCGTCCGCGACCAGGCGTAGGTGTTGGTCCCGTACCCGCCGAGCTGGAAGCAGTCGGGGACGTCGCCGGTCGCGTTCTCCAGCGACGGGTTCTGGACGCTCGCCGGCGAGGGCGGCCCGTCCACCGGCGGCTGCGTGCTCCCGCCGACGACCTGGTCGACCGTCTTCACCGTGGTGCCGTTCGCCGCCCTCGGCGCCAGCCAGTCGAGGAACGCCGAGAGGGTGGACGGGCTCGTGGCGTAGGTGTCGTCGCAGCCGTCGCAGACGTGGTGGATGACGAGTTGCACCCATCCGCCGCCGTGCGCCTCCGCCTGCGTGACGGTGTTCTTGAGCTGGGCGAGCGTGGTGCCGGTCTTGACCGAGTCGGGGGTCTGGGTGAAGTAGGCGTCGGCGGGCGGGACCGTCTCGGCGTAGCCGCATCCCTGGCAGCCGCCCGGCGAGACGACCCCGCCGACCGTCCGGGCGCTGTTGTAGCCGCAGTCGCGCACCGCCTGCTCGACCGCCCCGTCGGCGTTGCCGTACGGGTAGGCGAAGTTCTTGACGGTGAAGCCCATGTTCAGGAGCGCGGCGCGGTCGCCGCAGATCTGCCGCCGCTGCTCGGCGGCCGGCAGCGCGGGCAGGTCGGCGTGCGTGATGGTGTGCCCGCCGATCTCGTTCCCGGCGGCCTCCAGCGACGCGAGCTGCGCCTGCGTCATGTAGCCGGGCGCACCGACACGCGCGCTGTTGATGAAGAACGTCCCCTGCATTCCGTGGCTCGCGAGTGCCGGACGGGCGTTGTGGTACTGGTCCTGCACCCCGTCGTCGAAGGTCAGTGACACGATCGTGCCGGTCGCGGCCCGCGCGGGCGCCGGGACGAGGACGAACGCGGTGACCAGCGCCGCGGCGAGGAGGTGAAGCCAGATTCGTGGATGCATCGTGGGTCTCCCATGGTTCGGTCAGCCCGCGCGGAGCGGGTGGAGCGTCGGTTTGCGGTAGGTCAGCGTGTGCCGCTCGCGCGCGGCGATCTCGAACGTCAGCCCGCCCTCGCCGAGCCGCGGGTCGATCGCGGCGCGCAGCGGCCTTCCGCCGGCCACCGAGACGGTGAGCCGGATCCCGCGCACCTCGATCCGGACGCCCCGCGCCCCCGCGACCGGCGCGATCGGCGTCCGGCCGAGCACGGTCGGGCGGCGCTCCCCGTCGCGCTCTCTGACCAGGGCGGACGCCGCGCCGACGACGACCTCGACGCGGCCGCGGTGGCGGGTGCCGGCGCCGTCCCGGACGGCGATCACCGCGCTGGTCCGCGGGTCGATCCCGGAGACCGACGCGGTCATCCGGTAGTCCGTCCACTTGCTGGTGTTGACGCCGCGCAGCAGGCAGCTCCCGTAGCCGCCGGCGGTGACCCGCAGATCGGACGCGTCGCGCCGGCACGCCGCGTGGTCGCCCGTCCACGGCAGCGCCGACAGGTCCCGCGGCAGCGGCATGGGGACGGCGGCGCGGATCATCTCCAGCAGGTCGGCCACCGACGTGGTGGAGCGGACGCCGATCCGGTCGAGCGCCCAGCGCGGTGAGCCCGCCGTCAGCGCGTCCACAGGACCGGTCGGGACGTCCTCGCCCACGAACGCCTCGCCGAACCCGGCCCGCCGCAGCAGCGCGGGGAGTTCCTTCGCGATCCGCGGGTCGTTGCCGGAATCCCCCGCCTTGCCGAACGGGTAGGAGAACGCCCTCACCGGGTGCCCGAGCGTCTCGCGGAAGAACCGCTGGCTGCGCGCCAGATCGCGGCGGACGCGGGCGCGCCAATGCCCGATCGTCTCCCGCTTTCCGTCCACGAGGATCAGGTTCGGCATCGGCGCGGCGACGTCGCCGGGGACCGGGACGAGGTCGTGCGGCCCGTCGCCGTGCGACCCGAACTCCCAGCGCCCGGTCGCGGCGAGGTCCTCGACCTGCCTGGTCGACAGGTAGTAGGACGGCGTTCCCGGCTGGACGATCTTCCCGGTCGCCAGGAAGCCGACCGCGGTGAAACCGTGCTCCTTCAGGACCGGGTCGGCGGTCGTCCAGTCGGTGAGCTGCCCGTCGTCGAAGGTGATCAGCATCGCGCGCGGCGGCAGGCGGACCGGCCGCCGGGCGAGCAGGTCCTCCACGTCCCGCAGCCGGACCGTCCGGTACCCAGCCGCCGCCAGCACCGCCATGTGCCGGCCGAACAGCTCGCGCGACAGCGTGCTGCCGGCACGGTCGGTGTCGGAAACCCCGTGATAGGTCAGGACGAGCACCGACCCCGGATAGCGGGGCAGCGCGGCAGCGGCCCGCACCGCCGCCGGGTCCGGCCGGACGGCCGGCGCGGACCGCTGCCCCGGGTCGAAGGGGCGGCTCAGCGTCACCCACGTGACCAGCGCGAGACCGAGCGCGCACAAGAACGCCAGGCCGGTGAACGCGCGGAACAGCCGGGTGGACCTGCCGGGCGCCGGCCGGTCCCACGGCGCGGGCTCCGCCCGCTCAACCATCGTTCACCGCCGCGCCGTGGACCTGCACCGGGCGCTGCGCGAACGGCGGCGCGGACGCCGGCGCGTCCCGCGTCCCCCACTTCCCGTCCCGGATCCGCGCGATCGCCCACAGCAGCTGCGGCGAGAACGCGACGTAGAAGAACGTCCCGGCGAACGCGTAGATCCACATTCCGTCGTCGCGGAGCATCCGGTAGGTCAGCGCGTACCCCATCGAGACCAGGTACAGGCCGAGGAAGTAGATCATCGGGAAGCGGCCGCCGGCGATCGGCGTCACCAGGCTGTACAGCACCACGAGCGGGCTGAGCAGCCCGGCGATCGTCTGCACGGCGATCGACGGCAGGGCCCGCGTCCGGCTCCGCCACACGTGCGCCAGCAGCAGCGGCCCCTCCCGGCTCCACGACTTCTTCCAGCGCAGCTGCTGCCGGAAGAACTTGCGGTACCGGTCGGGCGCGTCCGTCCACGCCTGCGCGCGGGCGTCGTAGCGGGTCGTCCAGCCCGCCTTGATGACCCGGTTGGTGAGCGCCCGGTCGTCGCCGTAGGTGCATTCGACGCCCAGGAACCGCTGGTGCTCCCAGGCGTCGAGCAGCGGCGCGATCGCCGCCCGCCGGTACGCCGCGAAACAGCCGGAGCAGCAGGTGACCGCGCCCAGCACCGACTCGGCGCTCTTGAGCAGCTGGAACGACACGTAGTAGCGCGCGGCCTGCATCCTGGTCAGCACGTTCTCGTCCGCGTTGCGGACGTGGGTGAGCCCGGAGATCGCACCGACCTTCTCGTCCGCGAACCCCTGCACCAGCAGCCGGACCGAGCCCGGCGCGGGCATCGAGTCGGAGTCGACGAACACCAGGATCTCCGCCGACGTCGCCCGGATCCCGGCCGCCATCGCCGCGCGCTTGCCCTTGTTGCCGCCGAGGTCGACGCACCGCACCCGCCCCTTCGGATACCGCGCGGCGGCCTTCCGCATGTGCTCCCAGGTGTCGTCGGTGGACCCGTCGTTCACCACGACGATCTCCAGCTTGTCGTCCGGATACTCCAGCCCGATGCAGGAGTGGATCGTCCGTGCGACGGCCTCGCCTTCGTTGTAGGCGGGGACCACGATCGCGACGGACGGGACGATGCCCGCGTCGCGGGGCGGACGGTAGAACGCCGCGAGCGCGAACCTGCTGATCACGTAGCTGCTGACCAGCACCGTGTACGCGGACAGCAGCAGGTTGCCGCGCAGGTACGCGACCTTCACGCTGACATGCCAGACGATCATGCCGCAGATCACGCCGACCCAGGCCAGCGCCCCGAGCGACACCAGCCGCGCCGTCCAGGGCAGGCCGCCGAAGGGGATCCGCGGCCGGCGGCGGGTCACAGCGCCACGCGCCGGGCGACGCCGGGGAAGCGGTACGTCGCGTCCAGCAGCAGCTGGTCCTCGTGCAGCCAGCCCAGGTCGAGGGACTGGTGCGGAGTGTGGGCGATCACCAGGTCCGCCGGGCCCGGATCGACGCTCGCCAGCTTAGTCCCCCCGCCGGTGACCAGCTCGGGCACCAGCGGATCGTGGTACGCGACCCGCGCCCCCGCCGCGAGCAGCCGGTCGATGATCTCCAGGGCGGGCGACTCGCGCAGGTCCTCGACCTCCGGCTTGTAGGCGACGCCGAGGACGAGCACGTCCGAGCCCGCCAGGCCGCGCCCCTGGTCCGACAGCACCTGCCGGGCCCGCTCCACCACCCGTCCCGGACGCATCGCGATGGCGTCCATCGCGGCCGACACCAGCGGGGTGTGCAGCCGGTCCCGCTTCAGCTGCCACAGCAGGTAGTGCGGGTCGCACGGGATGCAGTGCCCGCCCGCCCCCGGACCGGGGAAGAACGGCAGGTACCCGTACGGCTTCGTCGCCGCCGCCTCGATGACCTCCATGACGTCCAGCTCCAGCAGCCGGCTCGCATCCGCGAACTCGTTGACGAGCGCGATGTTCACGGCCCGGAACGTGTTCTCCAGCAGCTTGGTCATCTCGGCCGCCTCCGCCGACGACACCGTGTGCAGCTCGCCGGTGCACCGGCCGAGCAGCGCCGCGGCCCGCGCGGCGCACCGCGGCGTCACGCCCCCGACCACCCGCGGCACGTCCTCGTGCGCGTGCCGGTCGTTGCCCGGGTCGATCCGCTCCGGGCTGAAGGCGACGAACACGTCCGTCCCCACCCGCAGCCCCCGCGCGGTCAGCGGCCGCGCGAGCAGTTCCTTCGTCGACCCCACGTAGCTGGTCGAGGTCAGCACGATCGTCTGCCCGGGCCGGGCGTGCTCGGCGGCCGCGCCGCACGCGCCGGTCAGCGCCCCGAGGTCCGGGACGAGATGCCGGCTCACCGGCGTCGGCACACAGATGATCACCGCGTCCGCCCGGGCCGTGCCGGCGGGCTCGGCGGTGACGGTGAATCGCTCTCCGGCCTCCCGCAGCCTCTCGCGGTCGCTGTCCAGCAGGTCGACGCGGCCCGTCCGGACGGCCTCCAGCCGGCCCGGATCCAGGTCGACGCCGAGCACCCGCAGCCCGGCGGCGTGGAAGGCGAGCGCGGTCGGCAGCCCGACATAGCCCAGCCCGACGACGGCAACGTCGTACACCGATGAATTGGTATGCGAAGACTCGGTGGGCGAAGCGGCGAAAGACATGCCAATGATCTCCTCGTGTGAACTCCTGCCGTGCAAATTCCTCCGCCGCGCGGCGGTCATGCAGCGGACGGACGGAAATAGTCGAGCCGTTCCTGAAAGACGGACAGATCCTGGCGACTGGTCGCGGGGTCTTGCCCCGCCTTTCCCGACGGGCGTCCTGTGTTTCAATCTCCCCGGAACGGCAGCCGATCAGAAAGAGCGCAAAACCCGCATTCACGGGTTCCACGTGTTTTGACGCCTCCAAAGAATGGCGGCGATCTGAAGGGGCTTTTCGGGGTGATACAAAGCCGTCCGCCGTCCTCCCGGCGCGTTCTCACCCGGCCGTGCCGAGCAGCCGGGTCCGGGTCGGCGGCGGGGGTCGGCCCGTCACGAGGATGATCTGGAGGCGGTGTCCGGGTGCCGGGCCTCCGCCGGCGCCCCGGCCACCAGTGCGGCTTCCAGTTCCCGCCCGTTCGTTCCTTCTGCCTCGTCACCGCCCGGATGCGGGTCGGCCGAGCCGCTCGGCGATCGCAGCCGTCCCATGGCCGCCGACGCACACCGACCCGGGACGCCATTTCGACCGGGGCGATTCAACTGAGCGGATACGAATGCGTTTCCGGCGCCGGCAGCATTGCGTCCATGACGTTTTCCCAGCCGCCTTGGAACTCGATGAGTTCTAACTCGCAGAGGGCATGATGATCTGCCGCTTCCTTAATAGCAGCCATCGCTCATCACATGCGCACATGGGCATGCAGTATCGGCGCCCGGTCCACTGTGGGCGACGCGGGCATCGTGGTTTCCAGGCACCGGACGCCCGACCGCGACGACCATCCCGCCATCACGGGCACGACCAGCCCGCCATTACGGGACAGCCACTGGCACGGAGCGGGAACGCCGGGGCGGGCTACAACTGGGCGGCTATTTCGGCGAACGTGCGGATGGGGGTGGCCCGGGTCTCGCCGGGGCGGACAAACGGGACGATCGACACTTGGTCGATCTTCAGCTCGGCCATTTCGGCGAGCCGGTCGCGGCATTGGTCCGGGGAGCCGGCGAGAGCGAAGAGGTCGACGAGTTCGTCCGGGACGATGTCGGCGTGGCTCGCCTCGGTGTCCATGTGGTGGTAGTAGTCGTAGCCGTCCCGGATGCGGTCGATGGCGGCCTGCAGTGACGGGTCGACCGCCGCGGGGAGCGGCCGGATGCACACCCGGGCGACGTGCGCCCTGGCCAGGTCGCGGGCGCGCACCGGGTCCTCGTCGATGGCGGTCGGCGTCCACAGCACGATGTGCAGGTCCGACAGGCTGCGGCCGGACTCGCGGGCGCCCTGCTCGATGGTGTCCAGTGCCGCGGTGATGAACTCGCGGGCGGTGCCGACCAGGACGATGACGCCGTCGGCGATCCGGCCGGCCAGCCGCAGGATCTTCGGCGCCGACGCCGCGATGTAGACCGGGACGTCGACCGGCTCGGCGAGGTAGGCGAGATGGTATTCGGCGCCGCTGTCGGGCTCCCGGACCGCCTCGCCGCGCAGCAGGGAGCGCAGTTCCGCGACCGCCTGCTCCAGTTCGGCGAGCGTGAGCGGCTTGAGCCCCATGGTCCGCAGGGAGGAATCGCCGGTACCGATGCCGAGGGCCACTCGGCCGCCGGTGAACTCGGCGAGGCTGGCCCATGTCGAGGCCAGCAGAGACCGGTGCCGGGTGACCGCGTTGGTCACCCCGGTGCCCAGCACGACCCGTTCGGTTCCGACCGCGGCCGCGCCCATCGTGACGGAGGACTCGCGCCAGATGTTCTGCGAGTCGCCGAACCAGACGTTGTCGTAGCCGAGGCTCTCGGCGAGCAGCGTGTGGTCGCGGATGGCACCCACCGGCTCCGTGGGGAAGAGCCCGACACCTTTACTGAACACGGCAACACTCCTGTATTATGAGTACTGTATACAATGTAGGATAAGCCGCCTCGGAAGGGAAGCACCCATGGCTCCGGGTCCACGCGCCCTGTTCGATCTGGACAAGCTCCTCACCGACGACGAACGGACGGTGCGCGACGCTGTACGCCGGTTCGCCACGGACAAGGTGCTCCCCCGGGTGCCCGACTGGTTCGAGCGGGGGATCCTGCCGCGCGAGCTCGCCACCGAATGCGGGGCGATGGGCCTGTTCGGCATGCACCTGCAGGGCTACGGCTGCGCCGGGATGACCGCGGTCGAGTACGGCCTGGCCTGCATGGAGCTTGAGGCCGTGGACAGCGGGCTGCGCAGCCTGGTCTCGGTCCAGGGTTCTCTGGCGATGACCGCGATCCACAGGTTCGGCACCGAAGAGCAGAAGAACCGGTGGCTGCCGAAGATGGCCGCCGGGGAGGTGGTCGGCTGCTTCGGGCTCACCGAACCCGACCACGGCAGCGACCCGGCCGGCATGCGCACCAGGGCGACCGCGTCGGACGGGGGCTGGGTGCTCAACGGCACCAAGATGTGGATAACGAACGGCGGCATCGCCGACGTCGCCGTGGTGTGGGCCCGCACCGACGAGGGCGTCCGCGGCTTCCTCGTCCCGCGCGACACGCCGGGGTTCACCGTCCGCGACGTGACGAGGAAACTGTCCCTGCGCGCGTCGGTCACCTCCGAGCTGGTGTTCGAGGACTGCCGGGTGCCGGCCGCGAGCCTCCTGCCGGGCGCCACCGGTCTGCGCGGGCCGCTCAGCTGCCTGAACGAGGCCCGCTACGGCATTCTGTGGGGCGTGCTGGGCGCCGCCCGGGCATGCTTCGACGCGGCCAGAGAGTACGCCCTGACCCGGGAGCAGTTCGGCCGGCCGATCGCGGGATTCCAGCTCACCCAGCGCAAGCTCGTGGACATGCAACTGGAGCTGACCAAGGGGCTGTTGCTGGCACTCCACCTGGGCCGGCTCAAGGACTCCGGAGAGATCACCCCGCAGCAGGTCAGCATGGGCAAGCTGAACAACGTGCGTGAAGCCCTGGCCATCGCCAGGGAGGCGAGGACCATCCTGGGCGCCAACGGGGTCACGCTGGACTACCCGGTGATCCGGCACATGAACAACCTCGAATCGGTCCTCACCTACGAAGGCACCAACGAGATCCAGACGCTCATCGTCGGTCAGGAACTGACCGGCCTGCCCGCGTACAGCTGAGCGGCCGCCCTGTCCCCCATGCCGGTGGCGCGGCAGGGCTACGCCCCCGATGCCTGGTTCGCCCGGAGCCAGTCCAGGACTTCCTCGGTGTGCTCGCCGAGCCTCGGCGGCCGCCGGGCACTGGTCGGGCTGGCGCCGTCCAAGCGGATCGGGCTCGCGACCTGCGGCACCGTCCCGTCGCCGTCGTCCAGCTCGCGGACCGGACGCAGGCCGAGCCGCTCGGCCAGCGCGAAGGCCTCGTCGACACCGTTCACGGGGCCGGAGGGGATGCCGGCGTCGGCCAGGCGGCGAAGGACCTCGCGGGCGGGCAGCGGACGGAACACGCGGTCCAGCGCGGCGAGCAGCTCCTCGCGGTTGGCCACCCGCGCGGTGTTGGTGCGGAACCGCTCGTCGGCGGAGAGCTCCGGGCACCCGAACGCGGCGCAGAGGGCGGCGAACTGGGCGTCCGTGCCCACGCCCACCGCGACCGGGCGGTCGGCCGTGTGCAGCAGCTCGTACGGCGCGATGCTCGGATGCGCGTTGCCGAGCGCGGCCGGCGCCTCCCCGGTGCACAGGTAGGCCGACGCCTGGTTGACCAGGCCGCTCAGCAGCGAGGAGAGCAGGTTGATCTCGACATGGCCGCCGCGCCCGGTCCGCTCGCGGGCGCGCAGCGCGGCCAGCACGCCGATCGTCGCGTGCAGGCCGGCCAGGACGTCGACCAGGGCGACGCCGACCTTCATCGGCTCGCCGCCGGGCTCCCCGGTGATGCTCATCAGGCCGCCGACCGCCTGCACGATGAAGTCGTACCCGGGCAGGTCGCGGCCGCCCTCGGAGCCGAAACCGGAGATGGAGCAGTACACGAGCCCCGGGTTCGGCCCGGCCAGCTCGTCGTAGCCGAGCCCCAGCCGGTCCATGGTGCCGACCCGGAAGTTCTCCACCAGCACGTCGGCGCGGGCGGCCAGCTCCCGCGCCGCCGCGCGCCCCCGTTCGTCCCGCAGATCGAGCACGACGCTGCGCTTGCCCCGGTTCACCGACAGGAAGTACGTGCTGTCCTCGCCGTGGAACGGCGGGCCCCAGGCACGGGTGTCGTCTCCGCCGCCCGGCCGTTCCACCTTGATCACGTCGGCGCCCAGATCCGCCAGCGTCATCGTGGCGAGCGGGCCGGACAGGACCCGGGAGAAGTCGGCGACGACGACCCCGTCGAGCGGACCCGTCATTCGAACCACCGCGGCGAGGTGGTGCGCGGCGGCTGCAGGGCGGTCCGGGTGATCACCAGGCCCGGCAGCCCCGACGCGAGCGAGTCGCGGAGCGCCTTCTCCAGTTCGGCGCCGACCCCGTCCGCCTCCCTGACCTCTATACCGAACGCGTCGCCGAGCGCCCCCCAGCGCGGGCTGTTCAGCTCGACGCCCCGGATCGGGTCGCCCGCGGCCTCCTGGTCGTAGCGGAGCATGCCGTACGCGGAGTCGTCGACGACGAGCACGGTCACCGGCATCCGGTACTGCGCCATCGTGGCCAGCTCCCCGGCGGCGAACAGGAACCCGCCGTCGCCGCAGACGGTGAGCACCTGCCGCCCGGCGGCGGCCGGTCCGAGGGACGCGGGCAGGGCGAAGCCGAGCGTGCCCCAGCCGACCGGGTACTGCAGCCGGCGGGCCCCGCCCACCCGGCCGTAGCCGCCGTACCAGTAGCCGGGCACGGCCATGTCGCACACGACCACGGTGTCGTCGGTGATCGCCGCCTCGACCGAGCGGAGGAACGCCACCGCGTCGGCCGAGCGGGGGTCGCCGGCGAGACGGCTCCAGACCGCCTCCCGCACCGCCCGCAGCGACCGTCCCGTGCCGGCGTCCCGGGCGGGGACCCGGTCGAGGACGGCGGAGAGGACGCCCGCGGCGTCGCCCAGCACCGCCAGGTCCGGCCGGTAGTTCTTGTCCAGGTCCGCCGCGGAGCAGTTGATCACCGCCAGCTCGGGCGGCATCGGCATCCGCCAGTTGCGGGTCATCATGCCGTCGAACCCGGTGCCGACCGCGAGCATCAGATCGGCGCCGGCGACCAGTTCGGCGACCTCCGGCTCGTGCGGCGGCAGCCCGACCGCGCACGGGTGGTCGCCGAGCACCCCGCGCGCCGCGTACGTGGTGATCACGGGGGCGTCCAGCCTTTCGGCGAGGCGGGCCAGCTGCGGCTCCGCCCCGGACTGCAGGACGCCGCCGCCGGCCCAGATCACCACCCGCTCGCGGTCGGCGAGCAGCCGGGCCAGCCGTGCCACGTCCGCGGCGCCGGCCTGCGCCCGCCGCGGCGCCGGCGGCGCCGGCGGCAGCTCGGCGGGCTGCGACAGGACATCGGTCGGGACGTCCACGTACACCGGCCCCCGCGGCCAGGCCAGCGCCGTGGCGGCCGCCTCGCGCAGCGCCTCGACGGCGGCCGCGGCGGTCCGCGGGCGGTAGACGGCCTTGGCGAGCGGTTCGAAGAGCCCCGCCTGATCGCGCGACTCGTGCAGCGCCCCGCGGACCGTCCCGGGGCGGGCCAGCGGGCTGGGGATCTCGCTGGCGACCAGGACGACCGGGGTCCCGCAGGCCGCGGCCTCGCCGAAGGCGCCGACCGCGTTGGCGGCGCCCGGCCCGGTGGTCACCAGCGCGGCGCCGAGCCCGCCCGTGGCGCGGGCCAGGCCGTCCGCCGCGTAGACGGTGGTCTGCTCGTGGCGCACCCCGACGATCTCCGGCATCCCGGGCGACCAGTCCCGCCAGAAGGCGAGGTTGTGCACGCCCGGCAAGCCGAAGATCCGCGTGACCCCCAGTTCGCCGAACATCTCCAGGTACCGCCGCGCGACGGTGGCGGCGGAGCCCTCAGTGCTGCTCAATCGTCCCCCCGGGTGGTCGTCGTTCCGCGCGCGGGCACGGTCAGCCCGCACGCAGGTACACGGTGGTGGTGCTGGTGTAGAAGTCCCGCGCGGCGCGGCCCTGCTCCTTCGGGCCGTAGCCGCTGTCCTTCGTGCCGCCGAACGGGACGTGCGGGTCCGCGCCGGCGGTCTCGGAGTTCACGTGCAGGACTCCGACGTGGAAGTCCTCCATCGCCCGGAGCACGAAGTCGAGGTCGTTGGTGAACACCGCCCCGGAAAGGCCGAACGCACTGTCGTTGGCCAGCCGGATGGCGTTCTCGCGGCCGTCGGCCCGGACGACGCTGAGCACGGGGCCGAACACCTCGTCGCGCCAGACGGAGGAGCCCGGCTCGGTCAGCCGCAGGACGGTGGGCGGCACGAAGTAGCCCTCGGCGCGTTCCCCGTCGGTGTACGGCGTGCTGCCGGTGATGACCTCGGCGCCATCGGCCACCGCGCCTTCGACGGCGGTCAGGATGTCGTCGCGGGCGTCCGCCGACACCGCGGGCCCGAGATCGGTGTCCGGCCGCAGGGGGTCGCCGACGCGCAGGCCCTCGACCAGCCCGCGGATCCGGTCCAGCAGCGCGTCCTCCACCGCCGCGTCGACCACCAGCCGGGACGTGGCCGTGCACTTCTGCCCGGTGGAGCGCATCGCGCCGGCGACGACCTCGGCCGCGGCATGGTCAAGGTCGGCGTCGGCCAGCACCACGGCGGCGTTCTTGCCGCCCATCTCGGCCTGCACGGGCTTGCGCAGCCGCGCGCAGACCTCCATCAGCCGGGTGCCGACCTCGGTGGAGCCGGTGAAGCTGAGCGCCGCCACACCGGGGTGCTCGACCATCCGCGTCCCCAGCGCTCCCGGCCCGACCAGCAGGGACAGCACGCCGTCCGGCAGGCCGGCCTCGGTGAGCGTCTCGGCCAGCCGCATGGCCAGCAGCGGGACGAGGCTGGCCGGCTTCCACACCACCGCGTTGCCGTGCACCAGGGCCGGGGCGATCTTCCAGGCCGGGATGGCCGCCGGGAAGTTCCACGGGGTGATCACCGCGACGACGCCGAGCGGGCGCCGCACCACCATGATCGATTCGCCGCGCCGGGGCGAGGAGTAGATCTCGCCGACGTCCCGGTGCGCCTCACCGGCGTTGAACCGGAAGATCTCCGCCGCCCGCCGGATCTCGCCGACCCCTTCCGCGAGGGTCTTGCCCTCCTCCCGCGTCAGCTCCGCGCCGTACTGCTCGGCCCGCTCGTCCAGGATCCGGGCTGCCGCGTCCAGCACTCCGGCCCGCTCGTGCATGGGGGTCCGCCGCCACTCGTCCGCGGCCGCCGACGCCGCCGCCACCGCCTCGTCGAGGTCGGCTCCGGTGGCGACCGCCAGCTCGGCGACGACCTCCCCCGGCCGCGCGGGGTTGCGCGACTCGGACCGCGGCCCGGCGCCGTCGCGCCAACGACCGGTGATCAGCTGCCGAACCCGGACCGCCATTCGCCCTCCTTGCGCCAGGGGGTCTTCCGATCAACGTTGTATCACGTATACATTCTCCACTCAACGGTCGAACGGAGGAACCATGGCGAAGGCATCGTCGGTGACGCTGGTGACCAACATCGGGACGCTGGTCACCGGTGAGGCGAACGCCCCGTCCGTGCACGACACCTCGGTATTGATCGAGGACGGCGTGGTGGTCGCGATCGGCGAGGACCACCCCCGTCCCGGAACCGTCGTCGACGCCAACGGGCAGACGGTGATTCCGGGCCTCGTCGACGGGCACGTGCACCCGACGGCCGGCGAGTGGACCCCGGCGCAGAACTCCACCGGCTGGGTCCGCAACTACCTGCAGGGCGGCACCACCACGATGGTGTCCGCCGGTGAGCTCCACGTACCCGGGCTGCCGTTCGAGGAGCTGTCGCCCGAACTGGTGCTCGGCCTGGCCACGCTGTCCCGCCGGACGATCGGCACCTTCCGGCCGTCGGGGGTCAAGGTGGACGCCGGGACGGTGCTGCTGGTGCCGGGCCTGCGGGAGGGCGACTTCGACCGGATGGCCGAGGCCGGCATCCGGCACCTGAAGTTCATCTTCTACGACTGGTCCAGGCTTGAGGACGGCGAAGCCGCCGACTACGTGACCTGGGCGCACGAGCGCGGCATGGTCGTGAAGATGCATTCCGGCGGCGTGTCCCGGTCGGGTTCCAGCCGGATCGCCGGACACGAGCTGGTGACCGCCGTACGGCCGGACGTCGTCGCGCACATCTCCGGGGGGCCGATCCCGATGCCCGACGAGGAGATCCGCGGCGTCATCGACGACCTCCCCGAAGCCGCCATCGAGGTGTGCAGCTCGATGAACTACCGCTCCACGAAGGTGACCGTCGACCACCTCGTCGCCACCGGCGCCCTGGACCGGCTGACGCTGGGCACCGACACCCCCGGCGGAACCGGGGTCATCCCGCGCGGGATGCTGCGCAACATCTGCTACCTGGCGAGCATGTGCGGGCTGGCGCCGGAGGACGCGGTGGCCGCGGCGACCGGGAACACGGCGCGGCTGCACCGGATCGCGGGCGGGGTGCTCGCGCCCGGCCGGCCGGCGGACCTGGTGGTGCTCGGTCCCATCCGGGGCTCGGCGGCGCGCGACGGGCTGGAGTCGTTCGCCCTCGGCGACCTGCCCGGGATCTCGGTCGTGCTCGTCGACGGCGAGCCGCTGGTGGACGGACGCAGCGAGCAGACCCCTCCCGCGCGCGACCCCGCCACCGTCCGCCGCGGTTAGTCGCCGCCCGCCGTCCCCGCGACCCGGGGACCGTCGCTCGCGGCCTGCCGGAGCCAGTCGACGATGGTCCCGCGATGCTGCGCCAGCAGGCTGAGCAGGGTGTCGGTGTCCCTGGCCCGGGCGGCCGCGAGGATCGGATCGTGCCCGGCGCTCATGCCGCGCCGGCCCGGCCGGGTGCGCAGGTAGCGGGACCGGTAGAGATCCGAGGCGTCCCATGCCTGGCGGAGTATCCGGGTCAGGCTCGGCATCTCCGCGGCCCCGTACAGCGAGAAGTGGAACCGGCGGTGCGCCTGGCCCCAGGACGCCAGGTCGTCGGCCCGCTCGTGCCGGTTCATCTCGGCGAGCGCGTCGCTCATCTCCGCGACCACCTGATCGGTGATCTTCGGTGCGCCGGCGCGCACCGCCTCGTCTTCGAGGATCTCGCGGAGCCGCTGGAGTTCCAGGAGCTCCTCCTCGGTCAGCTGGGTGACCTGGTAGCCGTGGTAGGCCGCGTAGCTGACCAGTCCTTCGCTCTCCAGGAGGCGCAGGGCGTCGCGCACCGGTACCCGGCTCACCCCGTACTCGGCGGCCAGCTGGTCGGGGAGTATCTGTGCGCCCGGGGAGAACCTCCCGGCCAGGATGGCTCTGCGGATCTCGGCGAAGACGGCCTCCTGCGCTGTCTTCGGACGCTTGCCGCTCTTCGCCGCTGCCATCGGGCCTCCTGACGACGGTTCGTCCGATCTCCGTCACCGTCCGGTACGAGCAAGCGCGGTCCGGCGGGGCCAACATGGTATCGGGTGCCCGCGCCCGGCTCGCCCGGCGAGCCGCGCGCAGCACGCTCCGGCGCAGAAGCCGGCGACCGCCGTCAGCGCCAGCCTGACCCGCCGGTCGGCGAGGGCTCCCCTGGCCAGGGCCGGCAGGAACGACAGGACGGCGAGCGCCTCGGCGGTGTCGTCCGGCGACGCACCGGAGAGGTACCGGTCCAGGTTCCGGGTGAGCTGCTGGATCAGCCGCTCGGTGACCAGGTCGGCCGCCCCGTGCCCGAGCTGGGCGATCCGCCCCGACATCTCGACGTCCGTGTCGAGCCGGATCTCCGTCTCCGACGGCGTCACCGGGACCGCGGCGCCCTTCATCCGCATCCGGACCTGCCCCTGGGCACCGCCGCCCGCGGCGGTCAGCGTCACGGTCCGCCGGGACGCGTCGACCTCCGCCAGCTCGGCCGTTCCCGCGAAGACCGCCCGGATGCTGCCCAGGCGGACGGTCAGGTTCCCGTGATGGACCCCGTCCTCGACCGAGGTGACGGACGCGCCCGGCAGGCATCCGGCGACCACGGTGAGATCGGTCAGCGCCTCCCACACCGGGTCGATGGGATGGCCGACCCGGAAGACCTGCTCCAGTTTCACCGCTCACCTCCTCCGGCGGCGCAGAGCCGCGGCGCCCGCGAGCGCCCCGGCGGCGAACACCGCGACGTGCGCCAGCACCTCGGCGGCGACGGCGGCCGGCCTGCGCTCCCCGGGGTCCGGGGGCGGCCCGCCGACCGGCGCCGGAGTGAGCTCGGGCGGTCCGGTCAGCTCCCCGGCGTCCAGGCCGGTCTGCACGGCGTCCGCGCCGGGCAGCGCCACCGCCCCCTCGGCCCAGACGGTCAGAACCGCGTCGACGATGCCCTGATAGCCGGTGCACCGGCAGATGTTGCCGCTCAATCGCTCCCGCACGGCATCCTCGTCGAGGCTCCCGCCCCGGGTCGCGGCCAGGAGTTCGGTCGCGGCCGCGACGAATCCCGGCGTGCAGAAGCCGCACTGCAGCCCGTGCTCCTCGCTGAGCGCCTCCTGCAACCGGGACAGCCCCGAGGCCGGGGAGAGCCCTTCGACCGTCCAGACCGCGCCCCCGTCGGCCTGCGCGGCGAGCGTGGTGCACGTGCGGGCGGTGCGCCCGTCGAGGAGGACCGTGCAAGACCCGCAGACGCCCTGCTCGCATCCGAGGTGCGTCCCGGTGAGGCCGAGCCGGTCGCGCAGCAGGTCGGCCAGCGTGGTCCTCGGGTCCACCCACAGGTCGGCAGGAGACCCGTTGACCTGCAATGAGACCCTGAGACGTTCAGCCATGGCCCCTGGCACCTCCCCTCCTCCGGGCCGCCAGGACGGCCCGCTCGACCGCCGTCCGGCGCAGTGGCCCGTGCTCCCCCTCGTCGTCCTGCAGCAGTGCGGCGAGCGTTCCGGCGGCGGTGTCCGGCCCGTCGGGCGGGCGAACGCTCGCCACCCGGTGACCGCCGGCGCCGAAGGTGACCGCCACGGCGGGTTCCGCGTCGCGGTCCGGCAGCCGGACGGCCGCGCCGGCGAGCGCGAAGTCGCCGGTCCGGCGGGCGATCTCGTAGAACCCGGTCTGGCCGCCGCCCGGCGGGACGCGCAGCCAGGTGATCATCTCGTCCGCTTCGAGCACGGTCTCGTAGGGGCCGAGGACGAACTCCCGCGCCGGGACCTCCCGCGTACCGGCCGACCGGGACTCCACCAGCACCGTGGCGTCGAGCAGCATGGCCGCGGCCTGCAGCTCACCGCTCGGGTCGGCGTGCGCGAGGCTCCCCGCCAGCGTGCCGCGATGGCGGATGGCCGGGTGCCCGATGTGGCGGGCCGCCTCCGCCAGCACGGGCGCCGTCCGCGTTATCAGGGGGTGTTCGGCCACGACGTGGTGGCGCACCAAGGCGCCGATGTACAGCTCGCCGTCCACCATGCCGAGGCGGTTGAGCTCGGCCAGGCGCCCGATGTCGATCAGATGGCTCGGCCGGGCGATCCGCAGGTTCAGCATCGGCACGAGGCTCTGCCCTCCGGCGAGCAGGCGGGCGTCCTGCCCGGCCTCCGCGAGCATGTCCAGCGCCTCGGCCCTGGTGTCCGCCCGGAGGTAGGCCAGCTCGGCGGGCTTCACCGGGGCCTCCGCAGCACCGACGGGTCCAGCGGCGTGCCGTCCATGTGGGTGCGGCCGCCGGTGGCGTCGTCGGCGGCACTGGCGATGGCCGCGTACCCGGGGATGATGCCGCTCTCCCCCACCCCCCGCACGCCCAGGGGGTTCATGCCGCTGGGGACCTCCACGTGCGCCAGCCGCATGCGCGGCACGTCCGTGGTGGACGGCAGCAGGTAGTCCATCAGCGTCGTCGTGAGCGGCTGACCGGACGGGTCGAACTCGAACCGCTCGAACAGGGCACCGCCGACGGCCTGGGCCACACCGCCCATGACCTGCCCCTTCACGATCGACGGGTGCAGCGACCGGCCGCCCTCGTCGACCGCGATGTAGCGCAGCACGCGGACGAGGCCCGTGTCCTCGTCCAGCGCCACCACGGCGGCGTGCGCTCCCGCGGTCCAGGTCACCGTCCGCGGGCGCCAGGTGTGCTCCCGCTCGATCAGCGGCGCGCCGGCGGAGCCCGCGGTGGAGCCCCCGGCGGCGTCCTGCCGCTCCTCGGCCAGCGCCAGGGCCAGCTCCTGCCAGGTGACCTTCGTGTCGGAGTCCGGATGGTAGAACCCGAACTCGTTCAGCCGCACCTCATCGGTCCGCCAGTGGTCGCCGTACAACCGGGCCAGCTCCCGCTTCGCCTCGTCCACCAGTCCGGCCGCCGCCGCGGCCACCGCCGGTCCGGCGTTGGCGGCGGACCGGCTGGCGTAGCTGCCGATCCCCTCCCCGGTGATCCCCGTGTCCGCGTGCGTGACCTCCACCGCTTCCAGGGGCACGCGCAGTTCGTCCGCGGCCACCTGCGCCAGGGTGGTCTCGTGGCCCTGCCCGCTCGACGAAGCGCCGGACGACACCTCGAAGCCGCCCGACGGCAGCAGCGCGACCCGCCCCACCTCGAACGGCCCGAGCCCGGTGCCCTCGGTGAACATGGCGTAGCCGGTGCCGAGCCGCTCCCCGTCGCGGAGTTCCTCGCGGGACAGCGCGTCCAGATCCATGCGCTCCACCTCGGCCACGCAGCGGTCGAGCAGCTCCCGGTAGTCGCCGCCGTCGTAGACGATCGGCTGGCCGTCGTGGTAGGTCGCTCCGACCCGGTACGGCAGTTCGCCGGCGCCGATCACGTTGCGCCGCCGGATCTCCACGGGGCTCAGTCCGAGGACGGACGCGGCCCGGTCGAGCAGCCGCTCCATGGCGAAGCACGCCTCCGGCCGTCCGGCGCCGCGGTACTGCGTCGTCGGAGTCTTGTTGGTGAGCACCGCCCGGCCGGTGATGTCGAACGACGGGACGCGGTACGGGCCGAGACCATGGATCGCGCCGTTCGCGGTGACGCCGCCGAGCCAGAAGTTGTGCGCGCCGATGTCGACCACGAAGTCGTCGGTGTACCCGAGGATCCGGCCGTCGTAGTTGAGCACGAGCCGGTTGCTGTGCCGGCGGTCCCGGGAGTGCGCCGTGGCCACCAGGTGCTCGGCCCGGTCCTCGACCCACGCGACCCGGCGGCGCAGATAGCGGGCCAGCACGCAGGCGACCAGCTCCTCGCCGTAGATGTTGGCCTTGGTGCCGAACCCGCCGCCGACGTCCGGGACGCTGACCCGCAGGTCCGACCGCGGCCACCCCAGGGCCTTGCACAGAGCGGTGCGCACGTGGTGCGGGATCTGGCTGGAGGTGATCAGGTGGACGCTCATGGACTCGATGTCGAAGTCGGCGATGACGCCGCGGGTCTCCAGCGGCACGCCGGAGTGCCGGCCCACCCGGTACGTGCCCTCGACCACGACCGGGCCTTCGGGCACGGTGCCCTTGGCGAGCCGCAGCGATGCCGCGACGTTCCCTTCGCAGCCCGGCCGCACCGGTGGGGCGCCCTCGGCGAGCGCGTCCGCCACCGTGTACACGCCGGGCAGGTCCCGGTACTCGACCTCGACCCTCTCCGCGGCGTCCTCGGCCAGATACCGGTCGGTCGCCACGACCACGGCCACCGGTTCGCCGACGTAGCGGACGCGGTCGACGGCGATCGCGTCGACCCGCAGCGGCGCGGTCTGGAACCCGGTCGCCTCGGCGAACCGCGGGTCGGGCAGGTAGATCGGCAGCAGCGGCCCGGCCATCCGGGCGAACGTCCGCCCGTCCAGCACCGTGACCACGCCGGGTGAGGCGAGCGCCTTCGCCGCGTCGACGCGCACGATGGACGCCGACGCGCGCGGGCTGCGCACGAAGGCGAACTGCAGCGCGTCGCCGACCAGGTCCGCCAGGAAGGCGCCCTCGCCGCGCAGCAGACGCGGATCCTCCCGGCGCGCGACGCTGGTCCCGACGAGACGCCTCATGGAACCCGCCCGGCGTCGGGGTCCCATTCGGCGCAGGCGAACGGTTCACCGGCCGCGCACGCGTCCATGTAGCCGGCGGTCTCGGCGCAGTCGGTCACGTTGGCGTAGCGCATGTCCATGTCGAACAGCGACACCTTGTGCGGGACGGGAGTGCGGTCGAACACCGCCTCGTGCGGGACGAGAACGGTGAGGCCGGCGCCGAACGCGTCCAGCACCGTGGCCCGCACGCAGCCCCCGGTGGCGCACCCGGTCACGATCAGCGTGTCCACCTCGCGGCGGCGCAGCTCATCGAGCAGCGGGGTTTCGTACAGCGCGCTGGCCGACGGCTTGGTGAACACCAGCTCGCCGTCCCGCGGCGCGATGTCGCGGTGGATGTCGCTCACCCACGCCGGCGCCGAGACCAGCTCGGACGCCCGCCGGTTCTTCCCCGTCCACAGGCCCCGGTCGGCGGCCATCCTCGAATAGCCGACCGGCACACCGGTGCGGCGGGCGTGATCGATCAGCTCCCGGATCCGCGGGAGCGCCCGCCACGCGGCATCACCGCACGCGTTCGGGAACCGGTCGAGGACGCCGGGCAGGCTCATGTCGCCGTCCCCGTCTCCGGTGAACTCGTAGGTCACGTCGACGACCACCAGGGCGGGCCGCGTGCCCGGCACCGCCCGGCCGCCGTACCCGGCGGCCAGGTGCATCCGCCACTCGTCCGGACCGACCACGTCGGCCCACGGTGCGATCCGCGTCGGTGAACTGCTCATGTCGTCTCCAGGGTCGGCAGGACGGCGGGCGGCGGGGTGTAGCGGCCGGGAAGAGCGGCGACGCTCCCGCCGCTCACCACGGCGCCGACTCCGACGATTTCCCCGGCCTCCAGCGCGTCCGCCGCGGTCGAGTGCGCCGATCCGCGCACCGGGCCGACCAGCAGCAGGTCGGCCGGGCGGCCCTCGGCCAGCGCACCGCCGGGGATTCCGTGCGCCTCGGCGACGTTCGCGGTGCCGCAGCGCAGCGCGGTCGCGGCGTCCACCCCGCCGAGGCCCGCGATGGCCGCGATGACCTGGAGCGGGCCGCGCGGCATCGTGCCGTTGCCGCCGGGCGTGTCGGTGCCGACCGTGATCCGGTGCAGCTCGCCGCGTTCCCACAGCATCCCGACCAGGTCGCGCAGCACCCGCAGGTTCCCGCCGAGGATCAACTCGATGCGGCAGTCGGTCCGCTCCACGATCGCGGCGAGCGCCTCGTCGTCCATCGGAATCGGGCCGCCGTTGGCGTGCGCCAGCACCCGCGGCGCCACCGCGGCGACGAGGTCGGCGTCCGCTTCGAGGCTGTGCCCCTGATAGGACGTCCCGCCCGCGTGCATCTTGGTGACCAGACCGAACTCGTCGGCCCACTTGCCGTAGGCGGCGACCTCGTCCTCCCACCGCCGCCCGGCGAACGGATAGTAGATGTACTTGACGCACTTCCCGCCGGCCTCGGCCACCTGCCGGAAGCATTCCCGGTCCATGCCGGGCACCGCCAGCAGGGTCCCCGCGTAGACGCGAGGCGGGGCGGCGATATTGCCGAACGCCCACGCCGAATGGGCGGCGAGCCGGGTGGCTGCCTCGGGCGTCAGCTCGGCGGAGCTGAACCCGGGGAACGTCAGCTCGCCCGCCGACACCATGGCGGTGACCCCGGCGTTCAAGTAGGTGTCGGTCCACCCGTGACCGGGCGGCACCACCGACACCGCCCCCGCCACCGGGTGCACGTGCCCGTCGATGAGCCCGGGAACGGCGGTCAGACCGGCGGCGTCGAGCACGGCCACCTGCTCGCCGTCCCGCTCCAGCTCGTGCAGCGCGGCGCCGGCCCCCTCCCCGATCGCCAGTATCCGGCCGTGCGCGCACAGGAGTTCGCCGTCGGCACGCCAGCCCCACGACGGTTCGGCACCGAGCAGCCCGCCGAGGTTGCGCACGTGCAGCGCCGGGGTCACCATGGCCTCACTTCCCCAGGTACGCGACGGCGTCGAGTTCGACCTCGCCGATTCCGAGCGCGCCCGCCTGGATCGTCGTCCTGGCCGGGTAGGGGCTTTCGAAGAACTCCTCGAACGCCTTGTTCATCCCTGCGTAGTCGGCGAAGTCGACCAGGTAGACGTTCACCTTCACCACCGACGTCCGGTCCGCGCCGCGCGTGGCGAGCACCGCCTCCATGTTCTCCAGGCACTGCCGGGTGGACGCGACGATGTCGCCTTCGACGATCTCGCCGCTCCGCGCTCTGGCGACCATGCCGGACACGTGGAGCCAGTCGCCGGCGACGACGCCGTGCGACAACGGCACCTTGGGCGCGGCCATGGTGTCGGCGTTGAACTTGTCCAGGGTCATCTCGTGCCGCCTTCCTCTTTCCGCTTGCAGTTCCCCATGCCGGGAGTCAGTTGCCGGCCTGGGCGCGGACCGCTCGCACCAGGTCCGCGGTGCTGAGCACGCGCCGGTACTCCTCGGCGGTGTCCTTCAGTGCCTCGACCAGCCGTCCGACGTCGACCTTCGCGGCGTCGATGCGCAGCTCCGCCAGCAGGTGCTCCACGGCCTGCCGGCCGGAGGTCTTGCCGAGCACCACGCCGGAGCGGCGGCCGACCCGCTCCGCCTCGACCGGCTGGGCGGCCAGCGGGTCCTTGACGTACCCGCTGATCGAGATGCCGGAGACGTGCCGGAACGAGTTCTTGCCGGTGATCGCGCGGTTGTCCTGCAGCCCGAGCCGCATCAGCTCGGCCGCCCGGATGAAGCTGTGGCCCAGCCGGTCGACGGCGAGTCCGGTCTTCACCCCGAGCAGCACCTCCAGGGCACCGGCCACCTCCTCGGTCGCGGTGTTGCCCGCGCGCTCGCCCACCCCGGCGATGCTGGACGACACCGCGTCCGCACCCGCCTCGACCGCGGCGATCGCGTTGGCCGTCGCCAGCCCGAAGTCGTCGTGGAAGTGCACCTCGATCGGCAGCCCGAACTCGTCCTTGCACCACCGGACCAGGTCGGCGGCCACCTTGGGCGTGCCGACTCCGACGGTGTCGACGACCCTGATGGCGTCGATGAGCCCCAGCCGGTTCAGCTCGCCGTAGATCGCTCGGAGGTCTTCCCTGTCGGTGCGCAGGGTGTCGTAGGCGCTGGCGTAGGTGACCAGCCCGTGCTCCTTGGCCCTGGTGTGCGCCGCGACCGCCGCGTCGACCATCTGCCGCACCGACCAGCCGAACTTGGCCTTCAGCTGGTGCGGGCTCACCGGGCTGGAGACGACCACCCCCCACAGGCCGCAGTCGGCCGCCATGTCGACGTCGTCGACCCTCGCCCGGCAGACGCCGAGGGTCTCGGGGATCGCCCCGCTCTCCACCACCGCGGCGATCGCCTCGCGCTCGCCGGCCGAGATCGCCGGGGTGCCGATCTCGGCCCGACGGACGCCGACGTCCCGCAGGATCGCGGCGATGGCCTTCTTCTCCGCCGCGCCGAGCACGACGCCCGGCTGCTGCTCTCCCTCACGCAACGTGCAATCGCTGATCAGCACGGTCCCTCCCGCTCCCTTCCCTGCCTCCCGGTCCGCTCCGCGCTCATGCCAGCCAGGAATCGTTGAGCAGCTTGTTCAGCCGGGCCACCTGGTCGTGGACGTCGCGTCCCATCACCACGAGCCCGATCTCGTCCACGGGGAGCCGTGCCGCGGCGTTCAGGCCGGCGAGCACCTGGTCCTCCGTTCCGGCGATGGCGAAGTCGCGCAGCACCTCGACCGGCAGTTCCTCGCCGTGCCCGCTCCCGTGCGACATGTGGTGGGAGAAGTCGTAGCCCGCGCGGATGCGCTCCCGGGCCGCGTCCACCTCCGGGCTGGTGTCGAACGCCAGCGGGTGCCGCAGGATCGAGGCCACCCAGGGCCGCACGTCCGCCCAGGCCCGCTCCTCTTCGCCGATCGCGCAGGCCACCCACAGCACCGAGTGCAGCGTCGCCGGGTCCTTGCCGGCAGCGCGGCGGCCGGCCGCGACCCGCTCCAGCACCTGATCCACCGCGCCGGGCACGATCCCCGGCACGATGATCGCGCCGTCGCCCAGCTCTCCGGCCAGTTCCAGCGTCTTCGGCCCGCTGCCGCTGAGCAGGATCTCCACCTGCCGGGGCGGCCGATCCCAGGACACCTCCGGGCCGTCCGGCCCGGTGTCGGCGGCGGCGTCGGCGAGCAGGGTCCGCATGCCGTGCACCGCCGAGCGCAGTTCGGCCAGCCTCGCCACCCCGCCGTTGAGCCGGCGCAGGGCGCTGTCACCGACGCCGATCCCGAGCCGGACGCGGCCCGGAGCGTACTCGTCGAGGGTCTGGACGGTGGACGCGGTGACGGTCCAGTGCCGGTTCACCGGGTTGGTGACCGCCGGCCCGTAGCGCAGGGTCTCGGTGGCGGCCAGGCACAACGCGATGGTCGCCCAGCACTCCCGCCAGATCAGCGGGCTGTCACCGATCCACAGCGTGTCGACGATGCCGCCGTCCAGCTCCCGCGCGAGATCGATCGTCGCCCTGGTGTCCCTCGTCGGGTAGTAGCCGACGCTCACCAGGGGACGCACCGGATCCCCGACCGGCTCGTTGCTTCGCACCACAATGCCCTCCCGATTCCCGGTCGTCGTTCAACGCCAGCGGCGGGCCATCCGCCGCTCGAGCGCCCACAGGCTCGTGGTCCCTGCCAGCGAGGTGATGATCAGCAGGAGCACCGCGGCCCCCATCAGGTCGTACTGCGCCAGCGTGTACTTGGAGATGATGATCTGGCCGAGGCCGCCCTTGGAGCCGATGATCTCGGCGAAGACCACACCGACCAGGCTGAGGCTGAACGCCAGCCGCAGCCCGACCGCGAGCGAGGGCAGCGCGGCGGGGATGTCCAGCTTCAGCAGCCGCTGATGCCACGGCATGGACAGGGACCTGGCCACCTTGCCGTAGATCGCCGGCACCGCGGCCAGCGCGCCGCCGAAGTTGATGATCACCGGGAACACGCCGAAGATGAACCCCATCGTCACCTGGGACGCCGAGCCCAGCCCGAAGACGAGCATCAGCACCGGGTAGATGGCGATCTTGGGAATCCCGTTCAGCGCCAGGATGGCGGGCTCCAGCGTGCGCCTGGCGAGCGCGGACAGGCCGATCAGCGCCCCGAGGAGCACACCGGCGATCACCGAGAGCACGAACGCCGTCAAGCCGTCCACCGCGGTCTTGCGGACCGCGTCGGTGAACTCCTCCGAAGAGAAGTTGCCGGCCAGGACCCGCACCGTCGCCAGCGGATCCGGCACCACGAACAGCGCGAGGGACAGCAGATACCAGACGGCGACGGCGACTCCGAGGACCACCAGCGGACCGACGGGGATCCTGCCGCGCCGGCCCGCCGGCCGGTCCCGCCGCGACGCGAGGGCCGCCGCCTCTTCCCGGGTCGCCACCGCCGCGGTGGCGCGGTCGCCGCTCATCCGTGGTGCCTCAGCGACACCGCGCTCACCGCGAGGAGCGCGGTCACGACCACGAAGGACAGCGCGAGGGTGGCCGCGAGGAACAGGTACATGCTCGGCACGTTGAACGTCTCGTACTGGTACCGGACGGCATAGCCGAGCCCTTCACTACTGACCATGAACTCCATCCCGATCGTGCCGACGAGGCTGTAGACCGCCCCCACCCGCGCACCCGTGAAGATCTCCGGCAGCGCCCCCGGCAGTTCGATCCGGCGGAACCGCAGCAGCGGGGGCATCTGCAGTGCCAGGCCCACCATCTTGTGGATCTCCTTCTGCTCCCGGAACCCGATCCAGGTGTTGAGCGCCACCGGGACCGAGCACATCACCGTGGAGATCGCGATGATCGGCCACGAGTTGATGCCCAGCAGCACCAGCAGGAACGGGTAGAACACCACCAGCGGCACGGCGTAGAAGGCCAGCAGGTACGGCTCCAGCGCGCGCCCGACGACCGGCAGCCGCCAGAACAGCACGCCGAGCCCGAAGCCCAGCAGGCACCCGGCCACCAGTCCCGCCAGCACCCGGACGGTCGTGACCGCCAGGTGGTCGAGGAAGGTCGCCGGGGCCGGGTCGCTCAGCTGGGTCTGCGCCCCGATGATCCTCCCCACCTCGGGGAAGGTCCGGGTGTCCACCAGGCCCGACTCCGTGGCGAGCCACCAGCCCGCGACGATGAGGACCGCCAGGGCGAAGAAGGTGAGCACCTGCGACCAGAGTGCTCGGAACAACTCCCGCTGCATGATCCCCCCTACCTCGAGCTGAGGAGATGCTCGCGCTCGTCGAAGGCGCGCTGCGACTCCTTCTGCAGCACGCTCCAGATGCGCGCGCTGAGATGCTGGTACTCGTCCGTGCTGAGCAGCTCGGGCCCGCGCGGATACTCGAACGGGACCGGCAACCGCTCGCGGATCGTCGCCGGCCGGTAGGACATCACCCAGACCTCCTGGCTGAGCAGGAGGGCCTCCTGGATGTCGTGGGTGACGAACAGGACGGTCTTGTTCGTGCTCTGCCACATCTGCAGCAGCTCGACACCGATCATCAGCCGGGTCTGCGGGTCGAGCGCGCCGAACGGCTCGTCCATGAGCAGGACCGACGGGTCCAAAGCCAGGGTCCGCGCGATGGCGACCCGCTGGCGCATCCCGCCGGACAGCTCCCTCGGGTAGGCGTGCTCGAAACCCGTCAGCCCGACGAGATCGATCATCTCCCTGGCCCGGCTGATCTGGGCGGCCTTGCGCATGCGCTCGACCTCGAGGCCCAGCCGCACATTGTCGATCACCGTGCGCCAGGGCAGTGTGGAGTCCTCCTGGAACACCACGCCGATCGAGCGGCGCGGGCCGCGGACGGGTTCCCCGTCCACGGACACCGCGCCGGTCGACGGCTTGACCAGCCCGGCCACGATGTTGAGCAGCGTCGACTTGCCGCAGCCGGACGGACCGACGATGGAGACGAACCTGCCCTGGCCGACCGCGGCGTCGATGGGCGACAGCGCGTGCGTGGTCCCGCCGCCGCGTAGGCCGAAGGTCTTCGACACTCCTTCGATCAGCAGATGCGCTTCTCTCGGCTCGGACTTTTCCACTGCGGCGTCTCCGTTCGGTCTTGCTGCGTATCAGGCCGGGCAGGGCCAGGACGAGGTCAGAGCTCGGCCTTGGCGTCCCCCGGCAGGTACTGCTGGTCGAAGATCTTCTTCCAGTCGATCGGCCCGGAGACCTGACCGGACAGGTTCATCAGCTCCGAAACGGTGTCCAGCGCCTCCGGCACCGTCTTGAAGGAGTAGATCTCCTCGGCGGGGATGCCGGCGTCCGCGATGCTCTTCTCGATGATCGCCGCGTCGATGTTCATGATCTTGCTCAGCGCGGGGGCCATCTTCCCCGGATCGCCGGCGATGTCGCCGAACACCTTCGACATGGCGGCGAAGAACGACGGCATCGCCTCCGGGTTCTTCTCCGCCCACTCCTTGTTCACCACGACCATGTCGGCGGGGAACCAGGGCAGCGTCTTCGGAGCGTCGATGACCACCTTGGCGCCGTCGTTCTGCACCTTCTCGGTGATGAACGGCTCCATGGCCCATCCGCCGACGACCTGGCCGCTCTTGCTGGCCGCCCAGTTCTCCCCCATGCCGCCGGCCGGGACGATCTCGCTGAACTTGATGTTCTGCTTCTTCTCGATCCCCGCCAGCAGCAGGTTCACCGTGGCGCCGGGCACCGAGCCGCCGATCTTCTTGCCGTTGAGGTCCGGTACCTCCTTCGGACCGATCCAGTAGAAGCCGTTCCGCGGCGCCCACAGGCTGACGATCTTCACTCGCGGGTCGCTCTGCGCCGCGAGCACCGACGCGGCCGGCGAGCCGATGGCGATCTCGGCGTCCCCGGTGCTCAGCGCACGGAGGGTGTTGCCGCCGCCGGACGCCGAGGCGAACTCGACGTCGAGCCCCGCGTTCGCGAAGTCTCCGCGATCGGCGGCGATCTTCAGCGCCGCCATGAACGGAAGCGTGTCGATCAGCGTCGCGGTGATCCGGACCTTGGTCCGCCCTCCCTCACCGCTGCTGCCGCCGTCGTCACCCGATCCGCATGCCGTGACCCCCAGCACGAGCGTGGCCGCCGCCAGCACGGCCCCCGCTCGTGTCCGGGCCCTCCACCACCTGCTCGTGAGCTCTCCCATGACAACCTCCCAGTTGCATATCGGGTAATGTATATGAGATCCATTCCATGTCAACGGTGTCTTGCCCGGTTCGACCGAGTCCCTCGGCCGGCGGATGAGATCATCGGGGGCGACGCACTACCCGGCCGCTACAGCAGACAGGGGAGAGCCGTGGTTTTCAGACGACCGCTGACGGCCCAGGCGGCGGTTCTTCAGGAGTTGAGGCGGTCGATCCTCGAAGGCGAGCTCAAGCCGGGCACCCAGATCGTGCAGGACGCCTTCGCCGAGCGACTGGGGCTCAGCCGGGTGCCGGTGCGGGAGGCGCTGAAGATCCTCGAAGGCGAGGGGCAGGTCCGCTACTCACCGCATCGCGGCTACTTCGTGACCGAGCTGGACATCAGCGAGCTGCTGGAGATCTACCGCATCCGCGAGCTGCTGGAGACGGAGACCGTCCGCAGGGCCGCCCCCAGGTTGACCGACGAGGATCTGAACCGGCTCTCCACTGCCATCGACGGCATGGCGGCGGCGAGCGAGGCCACCGACATCGTGGCGCTCACCAACGCCAACCGCGAGTTCCACTTCGTGCTGTTCAACCCGTCCGGCATGCCGCGCTTCGTCCGGATGATCCGGCAGCTCTGGGACGCCTCGGACCCGTACCGGTCCCTGTACTTCGCCGACCCCGACCACCGCGACGTGGTGGACGCCGAGCACCGCGGCATCCTCGACGCCGCACGTGAACGCGACACGGAAGCCCTCGTCCGCCTGCTCAACGAACACCGGGACCACGCGATCGCGGGCCTCAAGAAGGTGCTCGACCGCTCCTGAAGGCACGCTCACGTGCTCGGCTCGGGAACCTTGCAGTTGGCGGTGGGGTTGAGACCGATGTAGTTGAGCGGACCGGACGCCCAGGTGATTCCGATGGTGGCGATCTTGGCGCAGCTGCCGTCGAAATGGGCGTAATAGTGGCGCTGTCCCGCGGCGAGCGCCCCTATGATCAGCCAGGCGACGAGCATCCACCGTCCGGACCTCATCGATACCTCCGGTGCCCACGTCGCCGACCCTGGGGTACGACAGTAGCGACAAGATCGCCCATAGTTAAGCAGGTCGGACCAGGTGTGTCATCTCATCCATGTCTCGCGCGGCCGCCGCGTCCCCGGCGCCGCTCCGCGGACCGGCCTCGGTGGACCAACCTGGGCGGACCGCTGCGCCCGGGGCCGGCAGCCGCCTATGCGACGGGTCCGGGCGTGCCGGTGAGGGCGAGCAGGCGGTGGGCCGCGGTCAGCGTGCCGTCGGAGTCGATCGTCGGTGCGACGGCACGCGCGGTCGGCGCGGCGTCCAGCGCTTGGCCGAGGGCGTCGCGCAGGCTGCCGGCGGGCGGGACAGACGCGCCCAGCCCGAGGCGGCGGACGCGCTCCGCGTGGTAGTGCTGGTCGAACATCTGCGGCAGGATCACCTGCGGTGTCCCGGCCCTGGCGGCGACGGTGGTCGTCCCCGCGCCCCCGTGATGGACGACGGCCGCCACCCGGCGGAAGAGCGCCTGCTGGTTGACTTCGCCGATCGAGAGGCAGCCGGGGTCGCCGGCGACGGCGGCCAGGTCCGCCCAGCCGCTCGAGATCACGACGCGGCGGCCGATGGCACGGGCCGCGTCGAGCACCTTCGCGACGATGCCGTCCGGGGCGCGCATGCTGCCGAGCCCGAAGTACACCGGCGGTTCGCCCTCGGCGAGGAACGCCTCCAGTGCGGGGTCCAGCGGGCGGGTGTCGTCGAGCAGCCAGGCCCCGGTCTGCAGGACGTCCAGGCCGGGCGGGCCGGGCCAGGGCGCGAGGACCGCGTCGGCCGCGAGCCATGGACGGCCGGTGAACAGGTGGGAGCGCACGTCCGCGACGGGTTCGAGGCCGAGCCGCCGGCGCTGGTCGTTCAGCGGAGCCCGCCACAGGGCGTTCCAGCGCTGCTCGTCCTCGGCCCAGAGCCGTTCGGCGTCGACCGGCCCGTCGGCGCGGCTCTGCCCGAGCATGCCGAACACCGGCGGCGCGTGATGCGGGGACGGCAGCGTGATCGGCGCGAACGCCGCGTACACGTACGGGACGCCCGCCGCCTCGGCGACCGAATGGGCCGCGATCGCCAGCGCTCCCCCGCCGACCACGGCGTCGCACCCGTCCGCCGCCGCCTGGACGGCCCGGAACTGGTCGGCGACCGTCCCCTCGATCATCCGCTGCCGCTCCCGCGGTGTCGGCACCGTCCCGGCGCCGGCCCTGGCGGTCTCCCGCAGCCATGGCCCCACCGGCACATAGGCCACCCCGAGCGACTCCGCCCAGGTCTGAAAGTCCGGCGGCGCGCACACCACCGCGCCGTGCCCGAGCCGGCGCAGCCGGACCGCCAGCGCGATCACCGGCTGGGCCTCGCCGCGCGAGCCGATCGTCGACAGCAGAACCCGCATGCCAATCCCCCTTTCGCGCCCCGGTTCTCGGTGCGCGAGCAGCGATTCTGCCCGCCGACCCGGCTCTTGCCGCAAGCCCCCGCCTGCGCTGGACAATGAAGTGGCAGGAGATGCCGGCGAACCCCTCAGCCGAGCCTGGGGACGATCCTGAGTCGGTGCTCCCAGGGTCAGCCGGGTACCGGGGTCAGGCGTTCCAGGCTGCGGAGGATGCCTTCGACCTGGTCCTTGGCGTCACCGAAGAGCATCTGGGTGTTGTCGCGGAAGAAGAGCGGGTTCTGGACGCCGGCGTACCCGGTGGCCATGGAGCGTTTGAACACGATGACCTGCCGGGCGTTCCAGACCTCCAGGACGGGCATGCCGGCGATCGGGCTCGCGGGGTCCTCCTCGGCGGCCGGGTTGACGATGTCGTTGGCGCCGATCACCAGGACGACGTCGGTGCCGGCGAAGTCGTCGTTGATCTCGTCCATCTCCAGCACCAGGTCGTAGGGCACCTTGGCCTCGGCGAGCAGCACGTTCATGTGGCCGGGCAGGCGGCCGGCGACCGGGTGGATGCCGAACCTGACCTGGACGCCGAGGTCGCGCAGCCGCGCGGTCAGCGCGGCGACGGGGGTCTGCGCCTGGGCGACGGCCATGCCGTACCCGGGAACGATGATCACCGAGGAGGCCGCGGTGAGCGCCTCGGCGGCCTCGGCCGCGGTGATCTCCCGGTGTCGGCCCTGGTCGGCGCCGGACGCGGCGGGCGCCTCCAGGCCGAACCCGCCGGCGATGACCGAGAGGAACGAGCGGTTCATCGCCCGGCACATGATGGCCGACAGGTAGGCGCCCGAGGAGCCCACCAGCGCGCCCACGATGATCAGGAGGTCGTTGCCGAGCAGGAACCCGGACGCGGCGGCCGCCCACCCGGAGTAGCTGTTCAGCATGGAGACCACCACCGGCATGTCACCGCCGCCGATGGAGGCGACCAGGTGCCAGCCGAGCAGGAGCGCCAGCGCGGTGACCGCGGCGAGCTGCCACATCCGGGGCTCCGCGACGAAGGCGACCGTGAGCGCGGCGAACACGGCGAGCGCCGCGACGTTGAGCAGGTTCTTGCCCGGCAGCATCAGCGGTGCGGACTTCAGCCTGCCCGACAGCTTGCCGTAGGCCACGACGGAGCCGGTGAAGGTGACGCCGCCGATGAGGACGCCGATGAAGACCTCGGCGCTGTGGATTCCGAGCATGCCCTCGCGGGCGAGCGCGGCGGCCTCCGTCCCCTCGGGACGGTGCTCGACGTGCAGGTAGCCGCTCCAGCCGACCAGGACCGCGGCCAGCCCGACGAAGCTGTGCAGCAGTGCGATGAGCTCCGGCATCGCGGTCATCTCCACCGACCTGGCCCGCTGCAGGCCGATCAGCGCGCCGACCGCGATCGCGGCCACGAGCAGCCCGAACGCGGGGAGGTCGATGCCGTCGTCGATGGTGAGGGCGATGGTGGCGGCGAGCGCCACGACCATCCCGAGCATGCCGTAGGTGTTGCCGAGGCGCGCGGATTCGTGCCGGGAGAGCCCGGCCAGCGCGCGGATGAAGAACAGCGCCGCGACGATGTACGCCGCGGTCGCGGCGGTTGCGACCGTCATTGCCTAGCTCCTGATGAACATGGCGAGCATGCGGCGGGTGACCGCGAATCCGCCGAAGACGTTGATGCTCGCGAGCAGGATCGCCGCGAGCGAGAGCGCGGTGATCGCCGCGTGTCCCGTGCCCATCTGCACCAGTGCGCCGACCACGATGATCCCGGAGATCGCGTTGGTCACCGACATCAGCGGGGTGTGCAGCGCGTGGTGGACGTTCCCGATCACGTAGTAGCCGATCACGATGGCCAGCGCGAACACCGTCAGGTGCACCTGCAGCGCCGCCGGCGAGACCGCGATCAGGCCGAACACCGCGGCGGCCGCGGCGGCGGCGCCGACCCTTCGCGGCACCGGGTTCCTCCTGGCCGGCGGGTCCTCCGCCGCGGGCTCCGGCCGCGCCGGCCCCACGGCGGCCGGCGCCGCGGACACCGCCACCGGGGGCGGCGGCCAGGTGAGCTCCCCCTCGCGGACGACGGTCATCGAGCGCTGCACGACGTCGTCGAAGTCGAGGACGAGCCGGCCGTCCCGCTGCGGGGTCATCAGCTGTATCAGGTTGGCCAGGTTGGTGCCGTACATCTGGGACGCCTGCGCGGGCAGCCGCCCGGCCAGGTCGGTGTAGCCGAGGATGACCACGCCGTTGTCGGTGACCACCCGCTCGCCGGGGACCGTCCCCTCGACGTTGCCGCCGTTGGCCGCGGCCAGGTCGACGATCACCGACCCGGGCCGCATCGTCGCCACCATCTCGGCGGTGATCAGCTTCGGCGCGGGCTTGCCGGGGATGAGCGCGGTGGTGATGACGATGTCGACGTCGCGGCACTGGTCGGCGTACAGCGCGGCGGCGCGGACGTTGTAGTCGTCCGACATCTCCTTGGCGTAGCCGGTGCTCGGAGCGTCGTCCGGCTGGGCCTCGGCGACGGCGAGGTACTCGCCGCCGAGCGAGCGCACCTGGTCGGCGACCTCCGGGCGCGGGTCGGTGGCCCGGACGACCGCGCCCAGGCTGCCGGCCGCGCCGATCGCCGCGAGCCCGGCGACGCCGGCCCCCGCGACCAGCACCTTCGCCGGCGGGACCTTGCCCGCCGCGGTCACCTGGCCGGTGAAGAACCGCCCGAACTCGTGCGCGGCCTCGATCACCGCGCGGTACCCGGCGATGTTCGCCATCGAGGAGAGCACGTCGAACGACTGCGCCCGGGAGATGCGCGGAACCGCGTCCAGGGACAGCGCCGTGATGGGACGCCGGGCGAGGTCCTCCACCAGGTCCGGCCTGAACCGGGGGTTCAGCAGGCCGATCAGCGTGGCGCCCGGCCGCAGGGCGTCCAGCCGCGCGGGTGAGGGCTGGGTGACGCACAGGACCACGTCCGAGGCCGCCGCGTCGCCGATCGCGGCGCCCGCGTCCTCATACCGGTCATCGGGGAAGCCGGCTCCCGCGCCGGCTCCGGACTCGACGATCACCTCGTATCCGAGCTTCTGCAGTCTGGTGACGGTGTCCGGTGTCACCGCCACCCGCCGCTCGCCGGGCGAATCCTCCTTGAGAACTCCAACGATCATGACAACCACCTCGTATCTCTCCCGCGTCAGCGCCGGGAGCGCGCAGTACGTGGCATCGCGCCGGGTCGCCGGGGGGCGCCCGCCGCCGGCCCGGACGCGGACGAGCGGACACCGCCAAGTATCTCGGCATCAAGCTAATTCTGCCGCGAGCGGGACCGTTTCCGCTATGCACTGTGTGCCAGTCTTGGCTCCGAAAGTTGGGCACTTGCCCACTGTCCTGCGGGAACGCCGCAGCCCGGTTGCGCCGCGCGCACGGCCGCCCACGACGAGGCCGGCCGCGCCCGCGGCGGGATCCGGCATGGAAAGCGCCTCCGAAACCCGTTAGGGTCATGCCCTGGTGAGCCGGGAAGTCTGGTCGGCAGTGCTGCCGCCGACCCTGGAAAGACTCGCATGACGGATCTGCTGCTCTCCTTCGCCGCCATGCTGCTGCTCGCGGTCCTGGTGTCGAGCCTGGCGCACCGAACCGTGCTGTCGACGGCGGCGCTGTTCCTGGTCGGCGGCTTCCTGCTCGGCGACGGCGTCACCGACCTGATCTCCCTCCGGCCCGGAGACCCGATCGTCTCCCGGCTGGCCGAACTCGCATTGTTCGCGGTCCTGTTCACCGACGGCATGCACGCCGGCTGGCACGACCTGCGCAACGCCTGGCGGCTGCCCGGACGCGCCCTGGGCTGGGGCCTCCCGCTCACGCTGGGCATCACCGCGGTCTTCGCGCACTACCTGGTGGGCCTGGGCTGGGTGGAGTCGCTGCTCATCGCGGCGGTCCTCACCCCGACCGACCCGGTGTTCGCCGCCGCGCTCGTCGGCAACGAGAAGGTGCCGCCGCGGCTGAGGAACCTGCTCAACGTCGAGTCCGGGGTCAACGACGGGCTCATCCTGCCGTTCGTGGTGGTGTTCCTGGCCATCGCCCAAGGCGAGGAGGACCTGCACCTCGGTGAACTGGCCGGTGAACTGGCCGGCGGGCTGGCCATCGGGGTGGCGATCCCGTGGGCGGCGATCATGTTGGAGCGGACCCGCTGGTTCGCGATCGCCCCCAAGTACGAACCGCTGAACGCGGTCGCGATCGGCCTGCTGGTGCTGGCGACGGCGCAGGCCACGCACGGCAACCTGTTCCTGGCCGCCTTCGCCGCCGGGGTCACCGTCGCCACCATGGGACGCGGCCACCGGGAGGCGTTCGAGGAGTTCGGCGAACTGGTCGCCGAACTCCTCAAGCTCGCCGCGCTGCTGGTGTTCGGCGCGCTGCTGTCGCCCGAGTTCCTCGGGGACGTCGGCTGGGCGGGCTGGGCCTTCGCCGTTCTGGCGCTGGTGGTCGCCCGGCCGGTCGCGATCTGGGTGTCGTTCCTGCGGTCGCGGCTGACGATGCGGGAGCAGGCCGCGGTGATGTGGTTCGGGCCCAAGGGCTTCGCCTCGGTCGTGTACGGCCTGCTGGTGCTTGAATCGGGGATCGCGGCCGGCGACCACATCTTCCATCTCGTCGGCGCCACCATCGCGCTGTCGATCCTCGCGCACTCCTCCACCGACATCCTCGTCGCCCGCAGCTTCGACGACGAACACGAGGTGCCGACCTGGCACGGCAGAGCCCGCGCACGCCTGCAGAAGACCCGCCGCACCGCGCCGGCACGGGACACGGCCGATCCACCGGCGGACGCCGACGAGCGCCCGGAATGACCAGGGCGACGCGGCGGAGCGCCGCCCACGGGCCTCGCGGACGGGCGGGGCCGTGGGCGGCGCGTCCGTGTCCGGGCTTCAGTCGTCGTGGTGACCGCCGTGGTGGCGGCCCCGGTCGTCGTGCCCCCGGCCGTGGCCTCGGTCGTCGTGGCCACGGTCGTCGTGGCCACGGTCGTCGTGGCCACGGTCGTCTCGGCCTCGGCCTCTGTCGTCGTCGGTCCTGTGCCTGAGCACCGTCCCGGTCCGGACGTCGATGTGGATGTCGTGTTCGACCCCGTTCACGATCACGTCGACGTCCCAGACGGTGCGGCCGTGCTCGGTCTCGAGTTCGACCGACTCGATCCAGCCGCCGGGGACCACCCGCAGGGCGATCCGCGCGGCCTCCCCGGAGTCGATGGCCCCCGGCGCCCTCGGCGTCACCGGCGCCTTCGGCGCGGCCGGCGTCGACGGGCTCGCCGACGGCGCCACCGCAGCCGCGCGGCCGGTCCCGCCCGGCGGTGTGCTCCCGCCCCCGTTGGCCAGGGCGACTCCGCCGCCGAGCACGATCGCGGCGCCCGCGACCCCGGCGATCAGTGTGGTCCTCCGCATCTTGCGACCTCCTTCTCCGGGCCCCCGCTTCAGGAGTCCGTGCCACCGAGAGGTTCGCCCGAACGCGGATAGGGCCGCGCTACCGCGTCCCTAAGGTCGCGCTAAGGATTGCCGAGGTCGAGTTCCACCACCGCGCCGCCCTCCGGGGAGCGGCCGACCGACATCGTCCCGCCCGAGTCCTCGGCGGCGCGGCGGACGATGTCGAGGCCGAGGCCGCTCGACCCGGACCCGCTGGCCCCGCGCTCCAGCGACCGGGGCGAGTCGAAACCGGGTCCCTCGTCGGCGACGGTGAGCCGCGCACCGCCCGCGGGCACGGCGTCCAGGCGGATCGTGAAGGCCGTCCCCTCGGGGGTGTGGGCGAAGACGTTCTCGATCAGCGCGTCGACGGCCGCAGCCAGGTCGTCGCGGCCCAGCGCCACATGCAGGGGCCCCGGCGGAAGCCGGGCGGTGAGGCGCCGGTCCTGGTCGTCGGCCAGGACCGTCCAGAACCGCACCCGCTCGGCGACGACCTCGGTCGCGTCGCAGCCGGCCGCCGCGGCCGCCGCGGGCGCCGGGCGGCGGGCGTCCTCGATGATCTGGGTCACGGCCCGCTCCAGCGCGTCGACCGAGGCGCCGACCCGCGCGGCCTCGCCGGGGTCCCGCAGCGTCTCGACGTCCAGGCGCAGCGCGGTGAGCGGGGTGCGCAGCCGGTGCGACAGGTCGGCGGCCGCCTCCCGCTCCTGCGCGAGCAGCTCCCGGATCCGTCCGGCCAGGTGGTTGAGCGCGGCCGACACCTCGCGCAACTCGGCGGGGCCCGCCGGCCGTGCCCGCGCGTCGAGGTCCCCGGCGGCGAGCCGGTGCGACACGACGGCGAGGTCGTGCGTCGGCTGGACGAGCGATCTCGCCATCCGCCAGGCGACCGCCAGGCTCAGCCCCAGCAGGACGACCCCCAGCGCCGCGAGGATCAGCCAGGCCCGCATCACCCCCCGGGTCAGCGCGGCGTCCGGCACGAACGTGCGGACGACCGCGGTGCCGTCCGGCAGGCCCTGGACGGCCACGAGGATCTCCCGCCCGCCCGGCGCCTGCGCCGTGAGGCTGCCGCCGCGGGCGGCCAGGTCGACGGCGGGCGACCGGGGCGCCGGGCGGCCGAGGACGGTCCCGCCGGGGAGGAACACGGTGACCGGCCACTCCCCGGTGCCCGCGCCGGCCTGGTCGAGGGCGTTCGCGAGCGCGGGCCGGTCGAGCGTGGTCACCAGCGCGGCCACCGACTCGGCCGCGATCGTCGCGGAGCTCGTCGCCCGGTCGGCCGCCACGGTGCGGACGAGCAGCGCGAGCGGCACGAGGAACGCGAGCAGGACCAGCGACGTCGTGGCCGCCACCAGCAGCGTCAGCCTGCGGCTCATGGGGCCGGATCGACGAGCTTGACGCCGACGCCGCGCACCGTGCGCACGTACCGCGGGTCCTGCGCGGTCTCGCCCAGCTTGCGGCGCAGCCAGGACAGATGCACGTCGACGGTCTTGTCCGCGCTGCCGTACACCGTCCGCCACACCTCGGTGAGCAGCTCCCGCTTGCTGATCACCTCGCCGGGGCGCTGCGCGAGATAGTGCAGCAGGTCGAACTCCTTCGGGCTCAGATCGAGCGGGACGCCGTCGAGCGACGCCACGCGGGTGCGCGGCTCCACCCGGAGCCCGCCGACCACGAGGGCGGGGTCGCCGGCCTCCTCCTGCCGGGCGCGCCGGAACACCGCGCGGATGCGGGCGTCCAGCTGCGCCGCACCGAACGGTTTGACCACGTAGTCGTCGGCGCCCGCGTCGAGCACCCGCACGATCTCCCGCTCGTCGTCGCGCGCGGTCGCCACGATCACCGGCACCCGGCTGACCGCGCGGAGCATGCGCAGCACCTCGCCGCCGTCGAGATCGGGAAGGCCGAGGTCGAGCACCACCACGTCGGGCCGCTCTTCGACGGCCTGCTTGAGCCCGCTCATCGCGGTGTTCGCCGAAGCCACGGCGTGGCCCAGCTCTCCGAGCGCCCGGACGAGCGTGGTCCGGATCTTGGCGTCGTCCTCGACCAGCAGCACCTGTGCCACGTATGCACGGTAACCCGCGGAATGTGCCGTGAACTGCCCCGAACGGACGTTACCGCCGTCTTAACCTGGCCTTAGGAATGGGCGGGCGATGATGGGGCCATGAGGCGACGGGTCCTGCTCGGCATCGCCGGCTGGCTGGTGGCGCTGGTGGCGGCGACCACCGTCGGCATCGCCGCGATCGGTGTGCTCGAGGACGGCATCACCGGTTCGCGGGCCCAGACGCTCGACCGGGACAGCGTCAGGCAGGGGCTGAGCAGCCCGGCCGTTCCCGCGACCGCCTCTTCCAAGCCGCCCACCGGAACCGCTGCGCCCGCGTCTCCGGGCGACGAGGTCACGAAGGTCCTCCGCACCGAAGGCGGCAGCGTCACCGCGAGGTGCGCCGCGGGCCGGGCCCGGCTCGTCGCGTGGAGCCCGCGGCAGGGCTTCGAGGCGGAGGACGCCAGGCGGGGCCCGGCGCGGGAGGCGTCCCTGAAGTTCGAGTCCGACGACGCCGAGTACGAGGTCACGGTGACCTGCGGACCCGACGGCCCGACCGCGAGCTCCCGCAAGGACGACGGCCACCGCCGCGGTCACGGCGGCCGCGGCCGCGGCTGACCGGCCGCCCGCGCCTCCGCTGATGGCGGCACCGGCCCGGCCGCCGGGCCTTCCGCAGGGCACCGGCATCACCGCAGGGCCGCGCTGATCGCCTGGACGTCTCGGGCCGCGATTGTCAAGGGCTACAGGGCCCTCGGGTTCGGGACCTTCGCCCATGTCTTCGCGAATCGCGGTGCTCCACCCTTCGAGGTGCTCCGGCAGGCCATCCGGGACGGGTGCTCCGGGGGCGGGTCCGCCGTCCCGGGAACGCGCGCGTCCCCCATGGAGCAGGGATGGAGCGGGGAGAGCCGGATCAGGCCGGTGCTCCCGACCCCGGAGACGGCGCAGAGACCAGGAAAAGCGGAGATGGCCATTGACTCTGGAGAATGAACACGCCGCGCCCGTCACCGCCGGCCGCGGCGAGGTCGTCCGGACCCGCAGCGCGCGGCAGGGGTCGGCGATCGTCTCGTGGATCACCTCGACCGACCACAAGGTGATCGGCTACATGTACATGGTCACCGCGTTCGGGTTCTTCCTGATCGGCGGGCTGATGGCGCTGGTCATCAGGGGCGAGCTGGCCAGGCCGGGGCTGCAGCTGACGTCCAACGAGCAGTTCAACCAGCTGTTCACCATGCACGGGCTGATCATGCTGCTGCTGTTCGCGACGCCGATGCTGGTCGGGTTCGCGAACGTGCTGGTGCCGCTGCAGATCGGCGCGCCCGATGTGGCGTTCCCCCGGCTGAACATGCTCGGCTACTGGCTGTTCCTCTTCGGCGGGCTCATCGCCGCCGGCTCGTTCCTGACGCCCGGCGGCGCGGCGAGCTTCGGCTGGTACATGTACCCGCCGCTGTCGGACTCGACGTACAGCCCCGGGATCGGCGCCGACATGGGCATCATCGGGCTGACGCTGGGCGGCGTCGGGACGATCCTCGCCGGGGTCAACTTCATCACCACGATCCTGTGCATGCGGGCCCCGGGCATGACGATGTTCCGGATGCCGATCTTCACGTGGAACATCCTGTTCACCAGCTTCATGATCCTCGCGATCTTCCCGCCGCTGGCGGCCGTGCTGATCGCGCTGGAGGCCGACCGGAAGCTGGGCGCGCACATCTTCGACCCCGCGCACGGCGGCGACCTGCTCTTCCAGCACCTGTTCTGGTTCTTCGGCCATCCCGAGGTGTACGTGATCGCGATTCCGTTCTTCGGGATCGTCTCCGAGGTGATCCCGGTGTTCTCGCGCAAGCCGGTGTTCGGGTACATCGGCATGGTCGGGGCCACGATGGTGATCGCGGGACTGTCGATGTCGGTGTGGGCGCACCACATGTTCACCACCGGCCAGGTGCTCCTGCCGTTCTTCTCGTTCCTGACGTTCCTGATCGCCGTCCCGACCGGGATCAAGTTCTTCAACTGGGTCGGAACCATGTGGCGCGGCCAGCTGACCTTCGAGGCGCCGATGCTGTTCTGCGTCGGGTTCCTGGTGACGTTCCTGTTCGGCGGGCTGACCGGAGTCATGCTCGCCTCCCCGCCGATCGACTTCTCGGTGAGCGACACCTACTTCCTCGTCGCCCACTTCCACTACACGCTGTTCGGCACGGTGGTGTTCGCGATGTTCGCGGGCTTCTACTTCTGGTGGCCGAAGATGACCGGGAAGAAGCTGCACGAAGGCTGGGGCAAGGTGCACTTCTGGACCCTTTTCATCGGCTTCCACACCACCTTCCTGGTGCAGCATCTGCTGGGCGTGCAGGGAATGCCGCGGCGGTACTCCGACTACCCGGAGGAGTTCACGTTCCTCAACCAGGTCTCCTCATTCGGCGCGCTCCTGCTCGGGATCTCGACCCTGCCGTTCCTCTGGAACATCTGGCGCACGGCGAAGCAGGCGCCTCTCGTGGGCGTCGACGACCCGTGGGGATGCGGCGGCTCACTGGAATGGGCGACCTCGTGCCCGCCGCCGCGGCACAACTTCCACCGCATCCCGCGCATCCGGTCGACGCGTCCCGCGTTCGACCTGCATCACCCCGAGTACGCCGCGAAGATCGAGGGTTCTTAGCGGCGGGCGCCGTGAGCGGGCACAGGCTGGGGAACCCGGGCATGGGACGCTTCGAGGCGCTGCTGGGACGGCTCAACCGGAGGCGTCGCGTCCTCGGCTTCTGCCGCAGCGGGCTGTGGCGGGCCGAGGACCGCGTCCAGCTGGCCGCCGGGGTCGTGCTCTTCATGCTGTTCGTCATCGCCGGACCCGTGGGGGCCGGTTTCGCCGCGCACGCCGTCTACGACGCGGGCGTGCGCGCCGAACAGCACCAGAAGGCGACCCGCCGGCAGGTGACGGCGACCGTGGTGCGGCCCATGGGCGACCCGGACGGCCCGGGCCCGGCGCCGCCCCGGACCGCCGTGGTCTCCTGGACCGACCCCGGCGGCGGCCGGCGCAGCGCCGGCGCCCTCCTCGGGCTCAGGCACCGGACCGGGGAGACCGTGCGCGTCTGGGTGGACCGGTCCGGCCGGACGACCCATCCGCCGCAGAGCCGCTCGACCACCGGCCTCAGAGCGACGATCGTCCTCGTCACCGTCCCGATCCTCGCGGGGGCGCTCGCGCTGACCCTCCACCGGCTTCTGCGCGCGGGCCTCGACCGCTTCCGCTACCGCCGATGGGACCGCGAGATCAGCCACCTGACCCCGCACCTGTGAAGGACCGCCGCCCGGCCGGCCGCGATCTCACCTGCGCGCGCGCTCATGCGCGGACGCGAATTATCGTCTTGCCCTTGCGGCGTCCGGTCGAGTCGAGGGTGGCGACGGCGTCGTCGAGGGGCGCGACTTCGCCGATGTTCGTGCGCAGCCGTCCGTCGCGTACTCGCTGGACGATCTCGGCCAGCTGGGCACGGTCGGACTCCACGACGAAGTCGATCGCCAGGCCGTCGGCGGGCCGCGCCTCGGGCGGGCCGACGACGGTCACCAGGGTTCCTCCGGCTCGGATCAGGCGCGCGGATCGCTTCTGGACGTCGCCGCCGATGACGTCGAACACCAGGTCGACGCCGCCGGCGTCTTCCAGCGCATCGGTTCCGAGGTCGACGAACTCTGCCGCGCCGAAGTCGAGCGCCTTCTGGCGGTCGGCGGTGCGTCCGGTGCCGATGACGTAGGCGCCGGACTCGCGCGCGAGCTGCGTCGCCATCGACCCGACCGCGCCGGCGGCGCCGTGCACGAGGACACTCTGCCCCGCCTGGAGGCGGCCGTGCCGGAACAGTCCCTGCCACGCGGTCAGCCCTGAGATCGGCAGGCTCGCGCCCACCGTGAAGTCGACGTCACCCGGCAGGGGCGCGAGGTTGCGCGCCTCGACGGCCGTGTACTCGGCCAGTGTGCCGTCGCGGTGCCAGTCGGTGAGGCCGAACACCCGCTGTCCCACGGACAGGCCCGTCGTGCCGTAGCCGAGGGCGGTGACCACTCCGGCCAGTTCGTGGCCGGGGATCGACGGCGTCCGGTCGCGGTCGCTGCGATCGGCCCAGGTCGAGGGCCACGCCAGCTCGGTCGGGACGAATCCCGCCGCGTGGACCTGGACGATGACGTCGTTGATCGCCGCCGGCGGCTCGGGCCGCTCCGTCAGCGTCATCCCGGCCGTTCCCGCGGCCTCGTCCGTCACCACGATCGCCTTCATCCGGCACCTCCATGTGCGCTGTGTTCAGGTGGCTGGGCCGGTGGTGCCTGCCGGGTATTCCTGGAGGGGAACCAGGTCCTTGGACCAGGCGGACATTACCGGGGTCAGGACCCGCCATGCCTCTTCCGCCTCGTCGCCTCGGATCGACAGGGCCGCGTTGCCGTGCAGGACGTCCAGGAGCAGCCGGCCGTAGGCGGGCAGGTCGGGGGTCTCCATCTGCGCGGTCATGGTGAGAGGGGTGAGGGTTCGCGCGCCGGAGCCGATGGCGTTGAGCCCGAGCGTCATGTCCTCCGGGTCGAGCCCGAAACGGAGCACGTTGGGAACGGCCTCGCCTGTGTGGCCGAAAGGCAGGTGCGGCACGGGACGGAAGTGCACCGCGACCTCTTTGCGGTCGTCCTTGAGGGCCTTGCCGCTGCGGAGCCGGAAGGTCGTGTCCGACCAGCGCCAGCTTTCCAGGTGCAGTTCCACCTCGGCGAAGGTCTCGGTGCGGTTGTGAGGGTCAACGCCGTCCTCGTCGATGTAAGCGGGGACGTCCCGGCCGTTGATGCTGCCTGCGAGGTAGCGTGCCCGGCGGGTGTGGCGTACGGCGTCCTGGTCGGTGAAGGGACGCACTGAGCGAAGGACGTCCATCTTGCGGTCGCGGAGGTCGCGCTCACCGAGGCTTAGCGGCGGCTCCATGGCCACTAGGCACAGGACCTGGAGCAGATGGTTCTGCACCATGTCCTTGAGGGCGCCGACACCGTCGTAATAGCCCGCTCTGCCCTCAAGGGCCAGGGACTCGTCCCAGACGATGTCCACCTCGGAGATGTGCGCGCTGTTCCAGATGGGTTCGAGCACGCGGTTGGCCAGGCGGCTGCCGAGCAGGTTCTGGACGGTGGTCATGGCCAGGAAGTGGTCGACGCGGAACACGGCCTGCTCCGGGACGACCTCGGCCAGCAGCCGGTTCAGCTCCCGGGCGGTCTCCAGGTCTTCACCGAAGGGCTTCTCCAGGACGATCCGGCTGCCCGGCGGCAGGCCGGCGCCGTGCAGGGCGGTGATGCCGCCGGGGAACACCGCCGGGGGAAGCGCGAGGTAGAGGGCGACCGGCCCGTCACCGGCGATGAGGTCGGAAAGGTCGGCGGGGTCGGTGGCGTCGGCCTGCCGGTACCGGGCCGTGCCGGCGACCCAGCGGCGCGCGTCGGCGGGCGCGGAGCCCGCGTGGCGGTCGAGCTGCTCGGCCGCCCACACCCGGAACTCCCGGTCGTCCCGGTCTCCGCGGTCGGCGCAGACCAGGTCGAAGCCGTCGGCGAGGTGCCCCGCCGCCCGCAGGGCCGCCAGGCCCGGCAGCAGGTAGCGGGCGTTCAGGTCGCCGGTGGCGCCGAAGATCACGAGCCGTTCGATCATGCCGTGTCGCCTGCCTTCGCGCGGGCGAGGGTGACACCGCCGAAGATGACGCCGATGTGGCTGAACGCCTGGGGGAAGTTCCCCATGAACGCGCCCGTCGACGGGTCGATCTGCTCCGGCAGCAGCCCGAGCGGGCTGGCCCGGGCGCAGAGCGAGTCGTACAGGTTCTCGGCCCGCTCGATCTGGCCCTGCAGCGCGAGGTTGTCGACCAGCCAGAAGCTGCACAGCAGGAACGCGCCCTCGTCGCCGGGCAGGCCGTCCGGCGACTGGTCGTGCAGGTAGCGGTAGAGCAGGCCGTCCCCGGCGGACAGGCGTTCGGCGACGGCCGCGGTGGTCGCCGTCATCCGCGGATGCTCGGCGGGGACGACCTTCCGCAGGGGAAGGGCGAGGAGGCTGGCGTCGAGGCTCCCGCCGCCGTCGAGGTGCTCGCTCAGGCACTGCGCGTCCTCGTCCCAGGACTCCTCCAGGATGAGCCGGCGCAGCTTGCCGGCCGCGGCGCGCCACGTGTCGACGGGGCCGGGGAGGCCGAGGCGTTCGCCGATGGCGGCGGCCCGGTCCAGCGCCACCTGGCACATCCCGGCCGAATAGGTGAAGACCCGGCCCTCGCCGCGCACCTCCCAGATGCCCTGGTCCGGCTGCCGCCACGCGGTCTCGGCGGTGGAGGCGAGCTCGGCCAGCTTCGACCAGAGCGGCGGCTGGAGGTCGCCGCCGGACAGCAGCCACTGGTCGGCGCAGTCCAGGACCTCGCCGTAGATGTCGTGCTGGCGCTGGTCGGCGGCGCCGTTGCCCCACCGGACGGGGGCCGAGCGCCGGTAGCCCTCCAGGCCGGGGTCCCGGACCTCGCCGGGGACGGGTTCCCCGCCGAGGGTGTACATGATCCGCGGCTGCCGGCTGTGCTCGCGACGCATTACCCGCTTGCGCGGGGCTCCCGTCAGACGATCTCCCGGATGAGGGAGACGGCCCGGGCCAGGTGCGGTTCGGTGCGGTCGGTGCGGTGCGCGATCGCCAGCTCGACGTCCACGGCCGGACTCGCCAGCGGCCGGTAGGCGACGCCTTCGAGGGCCAGGGCCGTCACCGGTTCCGGGACGACGGCGACGCCGAGCCCGCCCGCGACCAGGGTGATCAGCGTGGAGGTCTCGCCGACCTCGTGGCGGATCCGGGGTTCCGCGCCGGCGTCGCGGAAGAGCCCGACCACGACGTCGTACATCACCGACCGCCGGTCGGCGGAGTGCACGATGAGGCCCGCGCCCGCCAGGTCGGTGACCGCCAGCTGCGGGAGGGCGGCCAGGCGGTGGTCGGCGGGAACGGCGACGACGAGCCGGTCCCGGCGCAGCGGCAGCACGGTCAGCGAGGGGTCGGCGCTCGGCGGCCGCAGCAGGGCCAGGTCGATCTCGCCGGTCCGCAGGGCCGTGGCCTGGTCGGGGGCCAGCATCTCGCCGCGGAAGGAGAAGTCGACGCCGGGCAGCTCCATGGACAGGCCGCGGGAGATCGCGGGCAGCAGGCTGTAGGTCGCCGACCCCACGCAGCCGATGGCGAGATGGCCGACGGCGCCGGCGGCCACCCGGCGGGCCTCGTGCGCCGCCTCGTCCACCTCGCCGAGGATCTTCCGGGCGCGGACCAGGTAGGCGCGGCCCGCGTCGGTGAGGTCGACCCGGCGCGTGGACCGGTGCAGCAGGGTCACGCCGAGCTCGGCCTCCAGCCGCCGGATCGCCTGCGACAGCGGCGGCTGCGCCATGTTGAGCCGCTCGGCGGCCCGGCCGAAGTGCAGTTCCTCTGCGACGGCGATGAAGTACCGCAGGCGACGGAGATCCATCGATAGTTCGTCTCAATCAGTGCAAATATTGATACTTCACTGTATCAAGGGAGGCCGCCTAGCCTCGGAGCCATGAGCTCCTATCTGTACTCCGCCGTCCGGACGCCGTTCGGCCGGTTCAACGGCGCGCTGTCCGGCGTCCGCCCGGACGACCTCGCGGCCGGCGTGATCACCGCGCTGCTGGACCGGGCGCCGCGGCTGGACCCGGCGGCGATCGGCGACGTCGTCTGGGGCAACGCGAACGGCGCGGGCGAGGAGAACCGCAACGTCGGCCGGATGGCCGCGCTGCTCGCCGGGCTGCCGACGAGCGTGCCGGGCACGACCGTCAACCGGCTGTGCGGCTCCAGCCTCGACGCGGCGATGATCGGCTCCCGGGCGATCGAGACGGGCGACGCCGACGTGGTCCTGGCGGGCGGGGTCGAGTCGATGACGCGGGCGCCGTGGGTGCTGCCGAAGCCCGCCAAGGGCTTCCCGGCCGGCGACCTCGCCGCGGTCTCGACGACGCTCGGCTGGCGCCTGGTGAACCCGCGCATGCCGAAGGAGTGGACGGTCTCGCTCGGCGGGGCCAACGAGATGCTCCAGGAGAAGTACGGCGTCAGCCGCGAACGCCAGGACGCCTTCGCGCTGCGTTCGCACCGGCTCGCGGCGGCCGCGTGGGACGAGGGCTTCTACGACGACCTGACCGTCCCCGCCGGGGAGCTGAAGCGCGACGAGGGGATCCGCGCCGACACCTCGCTGGAGAAGCTGGCGAAGCTCAAGCCCAGCTTCCGCCCGGACGGCACCATCACCGCGGGCAACGCCTCGCCGCTGAGCGACGGCGCGTCCGCGCTGCTGCTCGGCTCGGCGGCCGCCGCCGACCTGATCGGCCTCGACCCGCTCGCCCGCATCGCCGGGCGCGGCGCGTTCGCGCTCGACCCGCAGGAGTTCGGCTACGCCCCCGTCGAGGCGGCGAATCGCGCCCTCGCGCGGGCCGGGATCGGCTGGGACCGGGTCGGCGCGGTGGAGCTGAACGAGGCCTTCGCCGTCCAGTCGCTGGTCTGCGTCGACGCCTGGGGGGTCGACCCGGAGATCGTCAACACCCGGGGCGGCGCGATCGCGATCGGCCATCCGCTCGGGGCCAGCGGCGCGCGCGTGCTGGGCACGCTCGCGAAGGTGCTCCGCGAGCGCGGCGAGCGCTGGGGCGTCGCCGCGATCTGCATCGGGGTCGGGCAGGGCCTGGCCGTCGTCCTGGAGAACACGGACGCGGCGAGCGCGGGAGCCGGGGCGTGAGCCGCACCGAGATCGTGGAGAGCGTCGACGAGGCGGTGCGCGGCATCGAGGACGGGAGCACCGTCCTGGTCGGCGGCTTCGGCTTCGCCGGGATGCCGTTCGACCTCATCGACGGGCTGATCCGGCAGGGCGCGAAGGACCTCACCATCGTGTCCAACAACGCCGGGAACGGGGACGTCGGGCTGGCCGCGCTGCTCAAGGCCGGGCGCGTCCGGAAGGTGGTCTGCTCGTTCCCCCGGCAGAGCGACTCCTACGTCTTCGACGAGCTCTACCGGGCGGGGAAGATCGAGCTGGAGATCGTGCCGCAGGGCAACCTCGCCGAGCGGATGCGCGCCGCCGGCGCGGGCATCGGCGCCTTCTACTGCCCGACCGCGGTGGGCACCCCGCTGGCCGAGGGCAAGGAGACCCGGACCATCGACGGGCGCGAGTACGTCCTGGAGTACCCCATCAAGGGCGACGTGGCGCTGATCAGCGCCCACCGGGCCGACGCGATGGGCAACCTCGTCTACCGCAAGACGGCCCGCAACTTCGGGCCCGTCATGGCGACGGCCGCGACCACCACGATCGTGCAGGTGGGCGGGATCGTCCCCGTCGGCGGCATCGACCCGGAGACGGTCGTCACGCCCGGCATCTACGTCGACCGCGTGGTGCGGGTCGAGGCCCGGCACTACACGGTCCAAGGAGCGCGCTGACATGTCCCTGACCCCGGACGAGCTGGCCGCGATCGTCGCCCGCGACATCCCGGCCGGCTCCTATGTCAACCTCGGCATCGGCCGCCCCACCAAGGTCGCCGACCACCTCCCGGACGGCTCGGGCATCGTGCTGCACACCGAGAACGGCATGCTCAACATGGGGCCCGCCGCGGCCGGCGACCAGATCGACCCCGACCTCACCAACGCCGGGAAGGTCCCGGTGACCGAGCTGCCCGGCGCGTCCTACTTCCACCACGCTGACTCCTTCGCCATGATGCGCGGCGGCCACCTGGACGTGTGCGTGCTGGGCGCGTTCCAGGTCTCCGCCTCCGGGGACCTCGCCAACTGGAGCACCGGCGCGCCCGACGCCATCCCGGCCGTCGGCGGCGCGATGGACCTCGCCATCGGCGCCAAGCAGGTCTTCGTGATGATGACGCTGTTCGACAAGAAGGGGCGGTCGAAGCTGGTGCCCGAATGCACCTATCCGCTGACGGGCGTCGGCTGCGTCAGCCGGGTCTACACCGACGTCGCCGTCATCGACGTCGGCCCGGACGGGGCGTCGGTCAGGGAGACCTTCGGCGTCACGGTCGACGAGCTGCGCGACCGGGTGCCCGTCCCCCTCAAGGCGGCCTGACGGCCGCACCCCGTCGCATCGGCCCGACGAACGCGCGTCCCGGTTCCGCCGATTCCGCGGGACCGGGCGGCGCGCCGGACGCCGCGCCCCCGCGCGTCAGCGCGTGTCAGATCGTGTCCGGCTGTACGGGAGTGGCAGGCGTACAGGCTGACAACAACGATCTTCTTGTGAACGGCTGAGCCATGGGTGACCGTGGTCTCCGCCGCGGGCTCCGCTCCCTTCGCCCGCACTAGGAGATCACGATGAAGCTGCCGTCATACGCGGCCGCCCTCCTGGCGGCCGCGCTGCTCACTCCCCTGGCCGGGGCGTCGGGGGCGCCGGCCAGGGCCGCCGACGCCAAGGCCCTCCCCAGCGTGGACATGGAGGCCACCGTCAAGGCGGCCCAGATCGACCCGCGGCGGGCCGACGACACGCTGACGCCCGGCGCCAAGGCGAGCGTCCTGCTCGTCGAGCGGGCGCTGCGCGACAGGAACCTCCTCGACGACCGGTGGGTGGACGGCTACTTCGGCACCACCACGATCGCGGCCTACGCCGAGTACCAGAGGTCGCTCGGCTACTCCGGGCTCGACGCCAACGGGCTGCCCGGCAGGACGTCCCTCACCAAGCTGGGAGCGGGCCGCTTCACCGTCACCCGCGCCATCGGCCCGGGCGCCCGCGTGACCGCCGGCGACGGCGCCGTCATCAACACCCGGACGCGGGACATGCTCGCCGAGGCGGAGCGGCTGCTCGGCCGCCGCCTCGTGCTGGAGCAGGGGTCGTACAACCCGGGCGGCGACCCCACGTCCGCGGGCACCCATGACGGCGGAGGCGTCGTCGACATCTCGGTCGAGGGGATGAGCTCCGCGACCCGCACCGCGGCCGCCCGCGCGCTGCGCCGGGTCGGCTTCGCCGCCTGGGTGCGCAGCCCCGCCCAGGGCGACTGGCCGTGGCACATCCACGCCGCCGCCATCAGCGACACCGACCTCTCCACCCAGGCCCAGCACCAGACCGGCGACTACTACCTCGGCCTGAACGGGCTCGCCGACCGGAAACCGGACGACGGCCCGAAGGTGGCCATCCGCACCTGGGAGGAATACCAGCGCCGCTGACCTCCCGCCCGTGCACCCGCCAAGATCCGCGAACGAAGGAGATGAAGGATGAGCACGCTCAGCAAGGTCTTCACCGCGACGACGGCCGCCATCGCGCTCGGCGGCGCGGCGGCCGCGCTCGCCTCGCCCGCCTCGGCCGCCGCCCGCAACGGCGTCTGCGAGAGCGGGGAGTTCTGCTACTACTACAACAGCAACAACGCCGGGTCGGTCTCCGACTTCACCGGGTCGGTCGCCAACTACGGCACCGAGCAGCCGTCCTGCTACGACTTCAAGGGCGCGGGCAACGGCAAGGGGCAGTGCATCAAGAACAACGCCGCCTCCGTCTGGAACCGCAGCAGCAAGACGGTCCGGGTCTACTACAACAGCAACTACGGCGGCACCTACCAGGACTTCAAGGCCGGCGCCAAGGGCAACCTCAACTCCAGCCTGAAGAACCAGAACGCCTCCCACCAGTTCTCGCCGTCCTCGCGCACGAAGATGACGACCGGGCTGTACAAGGCGAGCGGCGGCCGGATCACCTGCGGCTTCGACGGCTACACCTCCACCCCCGGCCGCCACGAGGGCATCGACATCGCCCGCGGCATCGGCTCGGACGTGCACGCCCTCGTCAGCGGCAAGGTCATCTACATCGCGCGCGGCGCCAACGGCAGCGGCGGCCTCTCCACCATCTCCATCTACAACTCGTCGCTGAACAAGACCGTCATCTACCTGCACTCCGCGCCGCGGTCCTCGCTCGCGGTGGGGCAGTCGATCAGCCGCGGCCAGGTCATCGCGGACGAGGCGTGGCGCGGCGTGTCGTCCAGCTCGGCCGCCCACACCCACGTCGAGATGCGCCTCGGACGCCAGACGCACGCCGCCAAGAGCGTCGGCGACCCGACCCTGGACAACCCGAACCCGACCTCGTTCTGGCACTCCCAGGGCTACAACATCGCCTAGCGCTCCCGGTCCCCCAGCAGAGGAAGATGACTGTGTCGAAACGAACTGCACGGCTGATCCCGCGGCTCACCGCGGCGGGCGCCGCGGCGGCGCTCGGCGGGACGGTGCTCATCCCGGCCACGGCCGCGGCGGCGGCCGGCCGCAACGGCGTCTGCGAGAGCGGCGAGTTCTGCTACTACTACAACAGCGACAACGCCGGGTCGGTCTCCGACTTCACCGGGTCGGTCGCCAACTACGGCACCCAACAGCCGTCCTGTTACGACTTCAAGGGCGCGGGCAACGGCAAGGGCGTCTGCATCAAGAACAACGCCGCATCTGTCTGGAACCGCAGCAGCAAGACGGTCCGGGTCTACTACAACAGCAACTACGGCGGCACCTACCAGGACTTCAAGGCCGGCGCCAAGGGCAACCTCAACTCCAGCCTGAAGAACCAGAACGCGTCCCACCAGTTCCTGAGCTCCGGCCCGACCGGATGCAAGACCGACGGGACGGACAGCAAGCTGCCCACGACGATCCTGGTGTACCGGGTCTCCCTGAACCGGGTGGACCGGGTGGCGTTCAAGACCTACGTCAAGAACGTCCTGCCCAACGAGTGGGTGCCGAGCTGGCCGAAGGAGTCGCTCAAGGCCGGGGCGATGGCCGTGAAGAGCTACGGCTGGTACTGGGCGCTACACTCGACGCGCAAGACGTCCGACGGCCGGTGCTTCGACGTCTACGACACCACGTCGAGCCAGGTGTACAAGCCGGGTTCGGCGCAGGCGTCGACCAGTTCCGCGGTGGACGCGACGTGGGGCACCCGGATGACCCGCGGCGGAAAGATCCTGCAGGCCCACTACTGCTCCACGACGACGGCGTGCGGCGGATGGGTCACCGGGGACTGGATGTCGCAGTACGGCTCCCGTGACAAGGCCAACGCGGGCTGGAGCTACTCCAGAATCCTCAAGGCCTACTACAGCGGGATCACGCTCTCCTGACCGCCCCGCGATGGTTCCCCGCCGCGCCCGCCGCGGCGGGGAACTACCGTCCCTCGACGATGACCTGGAAGTTGACCGGCCGGTTTCCGGGGAACGCGACCTTTCCGGAAGCGTCCACCATCTTAAACCGCACATAGCACAGGCCGGGTTTGCGCGGCGTGGTGATCTGAGTCCTGATGTCGACCATCTTCCCCGGCCGCGTATCGTCGATCGGCACATCGGAAATGGTCTGGCATTGGTCGGCCTGCTGCGGAACGTCGAGCCGGCGCAGCGAATACCCCTCCCACGGCACCTTCCCGACGTTCTTCAGCCGCCACACCTTGGTCACGGTCTTCCCGCCGGCGACGCGCGTGCAGTCGGGCAGCGTGATGTCCGCGATGAACGCGGCCGCGTCGCCCTTGTGCGTGGGCGGCGCGGGCGGCGGATTGGTCTGCTGCACCGGGCAGTCCGCCGGGGAGAGCGCCGCCTTCGCCTTGCTGCCGGCGGGTTTCGCGCCGTCCCCGGAACCGCGGTCGACGGCGACGAGGACGATCACCGTCCCCACGCCGACGACCGCCGCGGCCAGCGCCGCGATGGCCGGCCCCCGCAACCGGGACCGCTCCGCCGGAGCCGCGCTCTCCTCCGGGGGCGGGGGCGCCGGATCACCTCCCGAAGCGGCTTCCGGCGACCCGATGGCCACGTGCACGGCGCCGGATTCGGCGGCGCTCCCGGCGGCGAGATCGCCCCGCGGGGCTCCGGCCCGTCCGGCGCTCACCGACCTGACCGCCCGGTTCGCCGCCTCCCACCGCTCGCGGAACTCCTCCGGGTCGGCACCGCACGCCTTGACGAACTCGGCGGTCGTCCCCCAGCTGGGGAGCCGGTTGCCCTTCGTGGCCTCGTGCAACGTCGTGTGCGAGATCGCTCCCGACCGCCCGGACATCTCCCGGAAGGGCGGATTGCCGACCGATTCCCGCAGTTCCCGCAGAGCCGCCGCGAAGTCCTCGATCGCCTCCGCCTGTGCACGCATGTCGTCCACCGGCCGAAGCTAACAGCGCCCCCACCCTCCCCTCAACCTCACCCCGATACCGCGGGTAACGGCGACCACTCCGGCCCTTCAAGATCATCAACACAAGCGCGCCGCCCCCAGAGGGCGTCCCCGCACAAAACCCCAGCATGATCGCCCCAAGCCCCTTTCTCACCCACGAGACATCGAGGCGAGCGGCCCCTTTTAAGGTGAAATTCCGATTTTCACATCCCCGGCTAGGCCCCCGCGTGGATGTGCGCGGCCCACAGCGTCGGGGTGATCGGGTAGGTGTCGCGCACGGCACGCACGGCCTGATGCAGGGCGTACGCGGCCCGGTTCGCGTCCAAGGCGCCGTCAGCATCGTGCAGTGCCGCGTAGAAGTCGTCGGCGATGGTCACGGCGCAGGCGTCGTTGATGGGCCACAGCGTGCCGATGACGTGCGGGAAGCCCGCGAGTTGGAACGCGGAGGCCAGGTGGATGGCCTCGTCCAGGAGGTCGGTCCGGGAGGTGAAGGCGGTGCTGCACGCCGAAAGGTAGGCCAGCCGCGCGTCGTCCAGAGACACCGTTTCCAGTGCGGCGACGGTTAGCGGGTCCTCACGGTGGTCGTGCAGCAGAAGCCGGCTGCGCGAGGGATCGACCGGGTCGTTGTGGCCGTGGCAGGCGAAATGCGCGATCGCGCAGGCGGTCAGATTCCGCAGGACGCCGGACTTCGTCGGGACCGGACGATCGGGGCGGGGCGCGTCCTCGTCCGGCTCTTCCAGCAGGACGGGACCAGGCAGGCGAGCGCAGAGCATGTCCACCTCGGCCCGCACGTTGGGCAACTCGCCCTGCCCGGGGGTGGTCGGCATCGCCACGATCAGTGAGCGGTCCACCGGACGAGGCGTGGCCATGGCGCGACGGGCGTGGGCCAACGCGCCGACGGTGGGTGTGTAGGAGGAGACGACCCTGTCCATCACCGCGCGGTGGCCGGGATCGGGGGCAAGGGAGTAGTGGCCGGCGGCATGGATCGGCAGCAGGCTCAACAACCCGCCGGGCGCCCACCACACCCTGGGCCACTCCTGGCCGGACGCGGGCGGACGACGATGGCCCAGCGTGTCCAGGACGGGTTCGGCGGCCGTGTCCCACAGCCAGCCCAGGATCTCCCGGATCTCCGCTTGGGCGGCGGTACGGTCGGCACCGGTGTCGGTGGCGGCGGCCAGCGCCCGGTGGAAGGCGATGATCCGGTCGATCACCTCGTCGTGGGCGAGACGCGGCAACTCCAGCGCGGTGACGCCCGTCCCGGTCAGCAGCAGGGCGTCGCTGCGGCGGCGGCCGATGTTGAAGACCGCTACGGGACCGTCCGCGGCCTGGGCCATCAACTGCTCGGGGGCCGGGGGACGGGCGAAGCCGGCGAAGCCGTCCAGCGCCCGGATCCGAGCCAGCAGCCGGGTCAGCTCGGCAGCCGCGTAGCGCCGGTCCCGCAGCCGCCGCGCGCCGCCTCCGGCGTCGGCGTCCTCGCCGCCCGGTTCGCCGTCACCCGGCTGCGCGGTCGCGGGCGGTCCGGTCGGAGGGCTCAGCGGTTCGGTGGGCCGGTCCAGCAGGTCGCGCAGCCGGACGAACTCCTCGGCCAGTTCCGGGTGGCGTCGCCGCAGGTCGGTCAGGTCGCTGCGGGTGCTCAGCGTCTGGCTCAGCAGGACCGCCCGCGCTCCCTCGAGCGCGCGAAGCGCCCGCACCGGCCGCTCGTCGTCCGGGGCGGCGGGATCGGACAGCACCGCCTCAGCCGCCTCGGCGGCCAGCCCGGCGAACGCGCTGATCGCATACTGCCGGTCGTCCCGTTCCAAGTGGCGCGGGGCGACCTCGGGCAGCAGCCGCACGATGCCCTCCAGCAGATCGGCCGCCTCGGCGGCCCGCGATCCCGCCATGGCCAGCGAAGCGGCCGCACGTCCGGTGTGGACGCGCGTCGTCGGCGCGGCCGTGCGGATCCGGGCCGCCTCCGCGTAGGCCGCCAGGGCGGCTTCCCGGTCGCTCGTGTCACCGGTGCGCCCGAACCTCGTCCTCAGTGCGGTCCCCAGGTTGCTCAACATCGCGGCGCGGTCCGGGTGATCGGTGGGGACGAGCTCCACCGCCTCCTGCGAGACCTGGACGGCGGCGTCCACATCGCTCATGTCCCCGGTGTGCTCGAACCGGGATTCCAGCATGGTGCTCAGGTTGCTCAGCAGCCCGGCACGGTCGGGGTGGTCGGCGGGAGCGGCCTCCACCGCCCGCCGTCCGGCCAGGACGGCGGCGTCGAGATCCCGCCGGTCCCCGGTCCGCTCGCCCCGGGTCTTCAGTGCGTTGCCCAGACTGCTCAAGCGCCAGGTGCGGTCGGGATGATCGGGGGGCGTGGCGTCCGCCGCCTGCCGATAGGCGTCGACGGCGGCATCGAGGTCGTGCGCCTCGCCCGTCCGCTCGAACCGGGCGCTCAGCGCACGCCCCAGGCCGTTCAGGCGCGCGGCCCGATCGGGATGGTCCGCCGGCATGGCGCCCACTGCTTCTCGCGCGACCCGCACGGCGGCTTCCAGGTCATCCCGCGCACCGGTGCGCTCGAATCGGTCCAGCAACGCGCCGCCCAGGTTGCTCAGGCGCCCGGCGCGGTCGCGATGGCCGCCGGGCGTCGCTTCGGCCGCCCGCCGGCAGACGCGGACGGCGGCATCAAGATCGTCCACATCGCCGGTGCGCGCGAACCGGGCACGCAGCAGACCTCCCAGCTGGGTCAGATACAGAGGGTGGGCGGGATACCCCGCCGGTGTGGCGTCCACCGCCTCCCTGGACACCTCGATGGCGGCGTCCAGATCGGCCTGCATCCCTAGGCGCCTGAATCGAGCCCACCGCGCCGCGCCCAGATTGTGCAGGACCTTGGCCCGGTCAGAATGATCGAGGGGGATGTCTGTCCCCGCCCGCTCCTCAACCCTTATGGCCTCGTCCAGGGCGCGCATGTCTCCGGTGCGCGAGTACAGCACGCGCAGCGTGCTTCCGAGGTTGCTGAGCCGGATGGGGAGGTCGGGGTGACCTGCGGGCGTGGCGTCCACCGCCCGCCGGCCGACCTGGACGGCGGCGTCCAGATCGGTAAGAGCATCCGTCCGCTCGAACCGGGCGCGCAGCGCGTTCCCCAGGTTGCTGAGGATCGCGACGCGGTCGGGGTGGTCGGCGGGGACGGCCTCCGCCGCCCTCCGGCCGGTCTCGATGGCGGCGTCCAGATCGTTCGCGTCCCCGGCGTGCTCGAACCTCGACCGCAGTGTGATCGCGAGATCGTTCAGGTGGGCGGCGTAGTCGCGGTGGTCGGCGGGCGTGCTCTCCACCGCCTGGCGGTATGCGTTGACACCGGCGCTCAAATCCGCCCGGTCCCCCGTCCGGTCGAAGCGAGCGCGCAGGAAGTCGCCCAGAATGCTCAGCCGGCCGCCCCGGTCGGGATGGTCGGTTGGCATGGCCTCCACCACCGCTTGGAACGTCTCGATGGCGGCGTCCAGGTCGGCTGGGGCTCCGGCCCGCTTGAAGCGCGTCCACAAGGAGATCCCGAGGAGTCCCAGGGCCACGGCCCGCTCCGGGTGGTCCGCAGAGTGGGCCTCCACGGACTGCCGGCCGGCCAGAACGGCGGCATCCAGGTCGGCCGGATTCCCGTACCGCTCAAACCGAGCGCGCAGCGCGTTCCCCAGGTTGGCCAGGCGCCCGGGGCGGTAAGGGTCGTCGGTGGGAGTCGCGTCCACGATGAGTTGCCAGAGCCGCGCGGCGTCCACCAGGAAGTTCTGTCCGCCGGATCCGGCCAGGTCATTCTGCAGCCAAGCCGTTGCGGTGGAGACCGCCTCGGCCGCCAGAATGGGGAGGAGCGGTTCCGGCACTTTCGTGTTGCCGGTGATGAAACAGGGGAGGAACATCGCGATCGACGCGTCCAGATCCTCCCGGTCCTCTCCTTCGGGCAGAGCGCTGAAGCGGTACCAGTGCAACCAGCCGAGCAGGAACCTGGCATTCAGATCACCCCACAGTGGGTTTTCCTCCTGCTGAAGGGCCTCGGTGAGTTCCCGGACGTCGGCGAGTGCCGGGCCCTCCTCCAGCACCAGCGAGAATTCCCGCGCATCCGAGGCGCGTTTTAAGATCACCCGGATGGCCGCGAGGAGTTCTTCCCATTCCGCCAATGTCTTTCCCTCCCCCGAATCCTGCTGAACAATGACGAGATCAGCCCAGCCCCCGAGGAGAAACGACTTGCCCGAGAATCCTCACAGGTCCGCCGATGAGATCTCCGACGCCCTGGCATGGGTCTGCGCAAGGATAGAGGACATCCGCAGGGATCTGCGCTATGGAGCCGATTCCGGCCAGACCGGCGATCCGGAGCCGCTGAAGCGGGTACTCGATTCGTTCCGCGCGGGATCGGACCTGGCCGACCCGCTGCAAGGGCTTCACCATGCCCTTCTGCGGGTTGGCGACCCTTTGGGGGTGTGGGGGCACGTCCGGCCCCATTCTCGTAGCGTGACCCTAGCGGGGGCCGACAATGGGACGCCCTATGAACCGGTCTACCGATGCCCCACTGGCCGATGTGCGGGCCGCACCCCGGACAACACCACCGAATTCCCTCTCGTCTGCGCCATGACAGGCCGCGAATTGCTTCAGGAGACCCTGTAGACATGGGCGGGTTCCTGGGCGAACTCAGCAAGAAACTCGCCGAACGTTGGCTGACGCTACTGGTGCTTCCCGGCGCGCTCTACCTGGCCGTCGCGGCGATCGCCCGGACGCTGGGCAGGGCGGGCCCGGCCCACGCGCTCGATGTCGGACGGGTCACGGCGCAGGTGACCGCCTGGGCGAAGGACCCCGCCGCCACGACGGCCGGCGGGCAGGTGGTCCTGGTGGCCGGGATTCTGGCCGGCGCCGCCGCAGCCGGGCTGGCCGCCCAGGCGCTGGGATCAGGGGTCGAGCGCCTGGCGCTGGCGTCGGGCTGGCATGGCTGGCCCCGCCCCCTGCGTTCCCTCGCGCAACGGCGTGTCGAGAACCGCCGGAAACGCTGGAAGGACGCCCATGACGACTACCACCGCCTTTACGGTGAGGCCCGCACCGCGCTGAGCGGGGCGCAACCGGATCAGCAGGAGGTGGAGAAGAAGAGGAAGAAACGCCATGCGGCCTTCCGGACCCGCACCCGTATCGCGCTGGAAGAACCGGACAGGCCCACCTGGATGGGCGACCGAGTCCACGCCGTCACCCTCCGGCTGCGCCGCGACCTGAACCTGGACCTGCCGACCGTCTGGCCGGTCCTCTGGCTCCACCTCCCCGACACCGCCCGGTCCGAGATCACCGCCGCCCGCCAAGCCCTGGCCCGCGCCGCAACGCTGGGCGGGTGGGCCGTCCTCTATCTCCTGTTGCTGTGGTGGTGGTGGCCCGCGCTGCCCATCTCCGTAGTGGTGGTGGCCATCGCGTGGCGGCGCACCCGGACGGCCGTCAACGCCTACGCGACCCTGGTCGAGGCGGCCGTCCGCCTCCACGTCCGGGACCTGGCCGAGCAGATCGGGGTGGACCCTGCCGGGAAGCACCTGCCTGCGCTGGGAGACACGCTCACCCACCGGCTGCGCTCCGAGCCGCCCGGCCCGGTCTAGGCGAGGTCAGGCGGGGTCTGGGGTGGGGGCGTGAGCATGGGGACGAGGAAGCGGCGGGCCAGGGCGGCGAGTTGGGCGTCGTCGTCCAGGTCGATGAGGTGGCTCGGGATCGCCAGGAAGGACGCGGAGATCCGGACCATCAGTTCGGCCACGTGGTCGATGTCGAGGTCGTCCGGTACGTTGCCGGCGCGCTGCTCGCGGCGGAGCTGGCCCGCGACGAACTCGCGGACGGTGGCCAGGGTCCGGCCGCCGTCGCTGATCATGGACGGGACGACCAGGTCGGGTTCGGTGGCGATCAGGCCGCCGATCAGGGGGTTGCGCCGGATGGCGCGCAGTGAGCTGACGAAGCCCAGCACCACGCGGTCGGCGACGGTCTCGGCCTGCTGGATGTCGATGAGGAACTGGTCGAAGTACCGGCGGAACTCGCGGCGCACCACGTGTTCGACCAGGGCGTCCTTGGTGGCGAAGCGCCGGTAGACGGTGATGCGGGAGACGCCGGCGCGGCGGGCCACGTCCTCCATGGTGGAGCGCTGGATCCCCATCCGGGAGAACTGCTCGTAGGCCGCGTCGAGGACGCGCGTCCTGGTCTCGTCCCGGTCGTCGATCTGCTCGACGGCGTCGGTGTAGGCGCGTGCGAGCACCGACTCCCGGCCCGGCTCCGCCAGGAAGGACAGCACAGAAACCACGGCTCCTCCTGAGACGACCGATTGTGCACCAATCGTTCACCGCCGTCACGTCAGGTCTTGTGATGACGGACACGTTGTGCTGTCATTGGCGCTGTTACAGATGATACCTCGAAACGGCTCATGTTTCACCGTATCAGCGGAGGTTCCCTCGGCCCCGGAGGAGCGAAGGCATGGAGAGACCCAGCAGGCGGAACGTGCTGGTGGCGGGCGGGACGCTCGGCGCCTTCGGCGCGCTGAGCACCGCGACGCCCGCCTACGCGTGGACGTGGTCCCCGAAGGGATCGGTCGTCGGCTACGGCGAGGGCGCGAACCCGAGGTGGGTGTGGGATCCGGAGTGCGACGAGCTGGTCGCCTCGCTGATCGACGGCGGCGCCGTGCCCGAGGTCAACAAGCTGCTGAAGAAGTGGACCAAGAACGGCCAGGCCCTGCCGAGCGGCCTGCCGTCCGACCTGCGCGCCTTCATGGAACGCGCCCGGGAGCTCCCGTCCTGGGCGGACGAGTCCCAGCTCGCCAAGGCATTCGAGTTCAACGAGAAGCGCGGGCTCTACCTCGGCGTCACCTACGGCTTCGCCAGCGGGATGATGAGCACGGCCATCCCGAAGGAGGCGCGCGCGGTCTACTACTCCAAGGGCGGCGCGGACATGCGGGACCGCATCACCAAGACCGCCAAGCTCGGCTACGACATCGGCACCGAGAAGGCGTTCGACGACGACGGCGAGATGATCGCGACGTGCGTGAAGACGCGTCTGGCCCACTCGGGCGTGCGGCACCTGCTCCCCAAGTCCCCGTACTGGACGAAGGTCGCCGACGAGGAGATCCCGATCAGCCAGGCGGACATGATGGTCACCTGGCACAGCCTGCCGACGACGGTCATGAAGCAGCTGGCCAAGTGGAAGGTGCCGATCCCCGCCGACGAGTCCGCGGCCTTCCTGCACTCCTGGCAGCTGACCGCGCACATGCTCGGCATCAAGGACGAGTACATCCCGAAGTCGTGGGACGAGGCCGACTCCCAGGCCGCGCAGGTCCTGGACCCGATCCTGGCGCCCACCCCCGAGGGCATCAAGCTCGCCGACATGCTCCTCAACCTGGCGTCCTTCATCGACCTCGGCATCCTGAGCAAGCCGATCCTCGGCGCGCTCACCCGCTACGTGCTCGGCGACGAGATCGCCGGCTGGCTGAAGATCCCGCGGGAGCCGGTATGGGACCCGATCTTCGAGAACCTCTGGCCGCCGTTCGTCGCCGTACGTGAGGGCATCCTCGACATCACCGACGCGCCGAAGCAGTTGCGGCAGGTCTACTGGCTGTTCGACGAGATCATCCGTCAGGTGGTCCTGTTCGTCCTGTCCGGGGCGAACTACCCGATCAGCATCTCGATCCCCACCACGAACAACCCGAACTACCCGTCGTGAGGACGTCCTGGTCTCCCCCGATGGCCAGGACGCCGTGAGCCGACTCCGGGCCCGGAATCCGTTGGATTCCGGGCCCGAGGCGTTTCGGTCGAGCGTGTCGACACAACACCCCGGACTATCGCGACATGTGTGACACTTGGGGCAATCGAGGCACCTCCCTGATCATGGCGCTCGGCCGTGAACGGGGACGGTCGCGCCGCACCGGCAAGTGGAAGCTGACGACCACCAAGTACTGCCTGGGCGGACGCGGCCTCTGCAGCAGCTCGAAGGGCGCGAGCGCCAGCTGGACGTTCACCGGCCGCACCGCGGGGCTGATCTTCACGGCATCGACGGCCTGGTCTACCTGCGCCGACAGGCCGGCGGTGCGTCGTCGGCCGCGTGGAGCACCTCTAGCTGGGCGAAGGTGAACCCCGCTCCTCTTCCACCAGGGCACCTTCACCCCGGCCCAGGCCGATCGGCGCGGCTAGGCGATCCAGCCGTCGGCGCGCGCCTGGTCGAGGGCCTGGTCGGCCTCCCGGCTGTCGAGCATCTCCAGCCCGCGCACCGCCCAGAACCGCAGCGACTCGTCCGGGCTCTCCAACTGGCCGCGGAACACGTCCAGCGCCTTCGCGGAGCGGGCCTCGGCCAGCAGCTCCAGAAGCCAGCACCGCAACTCCCGGTCGCGCTCCGCCTCGAACTCGGCGATCAGCTCATCGACATAGGCGTCGGCGTGCTCGCGCAGGAAGTCGAACGCACCCTCCCGCCCCCGCGGATCCGCCCCCCGCATGCCCTGCATCGCCTGATCGAACCGCCGCCGCGACATACCCCGACCCTACGACCCCCCACCGACGCTCAGGCCCCCCAGACCCGCTCGACGGTGCGCTCGATCAGCCTCACCGACTCCGCCGGGCCGAGGCTCCGCCGGGACAGCCAGTCGAAGACCCGCCGGTGCTCGTACGTGACCGTCTCGTCCTGGACGAGGCTCATCGGGTGAATTTCGCTGTGCACAACGGTGGGAAAGACGATCTCGAAGGCGGGCGCGAACTCCAGGAGCGTGAACGCGTGGAGGACCGCGCTGTGGTCGGCCCGCAAAGGCAGTATCCGCAATTCCATATTGGGCAGATCCGCAAGCTCCATCAGCCGCTCGAGTTGCCGCCGCATGATCGTCGCGTCACCGACCAGGTGCAGGAGCACGGCCTCATCCAAGATCACTGACAACCGCAGCGAACGCGGCTCCTGCAGGAGTTCCTGGCGTTTCATGCGAACTTGAAGATCTCGTTCGATGATCGCCGGAGGTGCGGGGACGATCTCCGCCCAGCCTCGGATCACACAGCGCGCGTAATCCTCCGTCTGCAGCAGGCCCGGCACCACCTGCGCCTCATAGGCGAGCGCGAGGTCGGCTTCGTCCTCCAGCGCACAGTACGCGGCCTGGTCCTGCGGCAGGCCGGGGAAGCGCGTCCACCAGCCGGGCCTGGCGGCCTCGCGCGCCAGCGCGAGCAACTCGGTCAGCGCGTGGTCTTCAGCTTGGTAGAGCCGGAGCATGCGCTTGATGTCGGCTTCGCGAACCCCGATTCGCGCCGTCTCGATACGGGAGACCTTGGATGCGGACCAGCGCAGCCTCCGGCCGACCGTCTCGGTGCTGAGACCGCTGTCCTCACGCATGCGGCGCAGCGCGACGCCGAGGCGCCGCCGGCGCACGGACGGAGCTTGAGATGTCGGCACGGCCCACTCTTCTCAAGGACCGCCAGGAATGGCGAAGACCACACCTGGCGACCGGATCTTGAATTGCTCGCCAACCGGTCAACTGTCCCGACGCGAAACCAACGGTGCATGTTGCACTGCAGATATTACCTCAAAACTCGGTGTAGCCGGATGAGAATTTCAGAACGGTGTATCACTCAGAGGATAGATTCCCATGAACGGCCGGGTGCATCAAGCCGTGCATGATGCACGGGTCGTACATGTCGGGCATATTGGGTGCAAGGGGAGTAGGTCGTCGCGGGCTCGCCGGCCCGGGGCGAAGCATCGCGTCGGTGCCCGCGATCGCAATGGCGCGGTATCGGGACATGCCACCTCACCGGTGGCCACGTCTGCGTCGTGGACGACATGTCCGCCGACTGGGGATGGGAGGACCAACCTTGCCCCTCTGCGGCCCCCTTCACCGGAGCATCCTGGCGTTGGACCTGGAGAGCTCGTCGACCCGCACCGATCTGATCAAGGTAGAGCTCAGGAACCAGCTCTACCTGCTGCTGCACCGGGCCATGCGGTCGGCCGGCATCGACGAGCGGCTCTGCGAGCCCATCGAAGATCGCGGCGACGGCGTCCTCGTCCTCGTCCAGCCGACGGACGAGGTGCCGAGGTCGCGTCTGCTGGACCCGTTCATCCCGGTGCTCGCGCGGCAACTGGAGGACTACAACGCCGCGCTGCGGCCCGCCGATCGTCCCGCGCACCGGCTGCGCATGCGCGCGGTCATCCACGCCGGGGACGTACTCCGGGACGACCACGGGCCGTTCGGCGCGGAGATAGACGCCGCCATCCGGCTCCTGGACGCCGAAGCGGTGCGGTCGGCCCTGCGGGGCACCGACGCCCCGCTGGTCCTGGTCGTGTCCCAGCAGATCTATGAGGCCATCGTCATCCATGGATATTCCGGCCTGTGTGCGCAGTCGTATCACCGCGCGGTCGAGGTCAACGTCTGCGGTCTCGCGCGCTACGGCTGGATCCACGTGCCGGACGTCAGCGAAACCGACCCGCTCGCCCACCTCCACGACTTGACGGACGTAACGATTCCGCAAACGGTCTCTCATCAGGTTTGAAACCGGGAGCACTTAGCGCGTCCGTGCGCATTCCTTACGCGGATCCGACATTATTGAGTCCTGCCTGCGGCCGCGCTCTCACCCGACAGCAAGGGGCGAGAGCGCGGTTGTGTTTGGCCACGTCAGAACAAGGTAGGGAACTCTCATGATCATGGCGGACGCCGAATGGCCCGAAGCGCGCACTCGTCCGGCAGGCCCGGACCCGGAGCGGAACTGGCGAAAGAGCCGGTTCTGCGGGGCGAACACCGGTTGCCTTGAGGTGAGTCCTCTCGGTGCCGGGGTGATCGGCGTCCGCGACAGCGTACTCGACGAGTCGAGTCCCGTGATCGCTCTCGACCGGGACGCCATGGCCGGCTTCTTCGGGCGGATCAAGGCGGGGCAGCTCGACCTGAAATAGAACCGATCATCCGTCTGGATGAGAATTGCAGAGGCCCGGAAGTGCCGCGCTGAGCGGTCTTCCGGGCCTCTTGTTGGAAAGGGCGGTCAGCGGAAGTTGACGTCGCTGCAGATGTAGTAGGCCTGGTCCATGTGGGATGCCTGCCAGATCGTGAAGACGACGTGGCGGCCGGTGCGGCCGGGGGCGGTCACGTTGCTGATCACGTAGTTGTTGCTCGGGGCGTAGCGGCCGGTCTGGCGGACGAGTTCCAGGTCGCTCCAGCGCAGCGGCTGCGTGAGGGCGTCGTAGCCCTGGCGGGTCACGTAGACCAGGAAGTAGTCGGCGCCGTGGCTGGCCTGGTCGTACAGGTTGATGGTGAAGGTGTTGCCGACGTCGGTCGTCTTCCATGGGCCCACCGCGTCCATGGAGCGGTAGCGGGCGCCTTCGGTGAGGCCGCCGCTGCACAGGTGGCCGTCAGGGACGGCGGCCTGGTGGTCGCCGCCGACGTTGTTGCGGTAGAGGCCGTTCCAGTTCCACATGGCGTTGGGGTTGTCCTGCCACGCCTGCCAGCACATCGGGTCTTCCTGCTGCATGGCGGGGTTCTGGAAGTCGTCGCCCCAGCGGTCCCAGCAGCCGTAGTTGCGGGAGGCGGGGTTGATGACCGAGCCGTGGGCGGACGCGGTGCCGACCCACGGGAGCGGGAGGAGCAGCGCCGTGAGGAGGAGCGTGAGGGCACGGCGTGTTCGGGGGTGTCGCATCGCGCGTTCTCCGTTCCGGTAGCGGGGTTGCCGGACTGGAAGCGCTTCCAGAGGAAGGCTAACCCGGCGCGCGACAGCGAGTCATGCCGGCTGTGAAAGCTTTCACGGGAAGATCAGCGGAGGTTCGTCCAGAGGCGGGAGAGCAGGGCGGACAGGTCCTCGACGACCTCCCGGCCGTGCGTCGCGGCGAGGGTGCGCTCGTGGGCCTCGGCCAGGGCGTCGAGGCGTTTCAGCTTGTCGCGGCCCAGGTCGGAGACGTGCACCGAGACGCGGCGGCGGTCGCGGGTGGAGTGGGAGCGGTAGAGGCAGGCGGAGTCGACCAGGCCGTCCACCAGGCGGGTGAGAGTGGGGTGCGGGATCTCGACGACGGCCGCCAGCTCGCCCATCGACATGTCGTCGGCGTCGGCGAGGGCGCGCAGCACCCGCCACTGCTCGACGGTCGCGTCCTCCTCCTCGAGGGCGGCGCCCAGGTCGCGGGCCAGGGCTCGCTGGGCGCGGGTCAGGAGGTCGACGAGTCCGGCGCGCGTGTCCTGCTGCTCTACCACGTGCGCCTCCCCTGTTCGGCCGTCGGTCCAAAGAGCATACTTGCCACGTCATGAGCGATTCGGTGGTGCGGGACGGCACGGAGCTGCTGGTCACCGGGCCGGACGCCGGGGTGCTCCGGCTGGGGCTGCTGCTGCCGCTGTCGGGGCCGCTCGGCCTGACCGGGCCGTCCGGGCTGAGCGCCGCCCGGCTCGCCGCGATCGAGGTCAACGCGGCGGGCGGGGCCGCGGGCCGGGCCGTCGAGCTGGTGCCGGTGGACGCCGGGCGCCGGCCGGACGCGGTGGCCGCCGAGGCACGTTTCCTCGCCGACGCCGGACTCGTCCAGGCGTTCGTCGGGTTCCACACGAGCGACGTCCACCGGGCTCTGGAGGCGGCGCTCGGGGGCCGGGTGCCGTACGTTTTCACGCCGCCGCACGAGGGCGGGCCGAGACGGGCCGGTGTGGTGCTGCTCGGCGACTCGCCGGGGCGGCAGCTCGGGCCCGCGATGCACTGGCTGTGCGAACGGCTCGGGCTGCGGCGGTGGGCGCTGGTCGGCAACGACTACATCTGGCCGCGGTCGGTGCACCGGGTGGCGTCGCGGCTGGTCCCGTCGCTCGGCGGCGAGGTGGTGCTGGACCGGCTCGTCCCGTTCCCGCTGGCCGCCGGGGACGATCCGGAGGCGGGCTTCGAGGAGCTGGTCAGCGCGCTGGTGCGGGCGGGCACGGAGGCGATCCTGCTCAGCCTGGTCGGACGGGACCTGGCCGTGTTCAACCGGGTGTTCTCCGCGTCGCGGCCGGCGTCCCGGGTGGTGCGGCTGTCGGGGGCGCTGGAGGAGAACGTCCTGCTGGCCGCCGGCGGCGACGAGACCGGGGAGCTGTACTCGGCGATGCGGTCGTTCGCCGGGCAGGGCGACGAGCGGCGGATCGCCCTGGCGGAGCGCTACCGGGCCGCGTTCGGCGAGGGCGCGCCCGTGCTCGACACCTACGCGGAGGGCTGCTACGACGGCGTGCACCTGGTGGCGGCGCTCTCCGCCGCTGACCGGCTGAGCGTCCGCGAAGGGCGGGCCGCGGCGGCGCGGCTGCTGGCCGGCGAGGGCGACCGGCTGACCCGGCTGGCCTGGTCGGCGGCGCCGCTCGGCCCGCCGCGCGCGGATTCCTACCTGGCGCGGGCGGACGGCCTGGACCTCACCGTGATCGCCCGGCTGTAAGCCTTTCCGGCTGAAATCTTTTCATTTGAAAAGAAACGCTCTAGGGTCGCTGACGGCGCGGAGGCCCGGCCCCGCGCGGAGGAGGGACCATGAGCGTCGAGGCGGCGAAACCGCAGGGCATCGAGCAGTACGGCTACAAGCAGGAGCTGAAGCGCTCGCTCGGCTTCCGGGACCTGGTGGTCTACGGGCTGATCTTCATGGTGCCGATCGCGCCGTTCGGCATCTTCGGCAGCGTGTTCCAGGGCGCGGGCGGCATGGTCGCGCTCGCCTACGCCATCGGCATGCTGGTCATGCTGTTCACCGCCGCGTCGTACGCGCAGATGTCGCGGGCGTTCCCGATGGCCGGCTCCGTCTACACCTACGCGGGACGCGGTATCGCGGCGCCGGTCGGCTTCCTGTCCGGCTGGATGATCCTGCTCGACTACGTCCTGGTGCCGGGCCTGCTGTACCTGATCGCGAGCGTGGCGATGAACTCGCTGGTGCCCGCCGTCCCGGTGTGGCTGTGGCTCGTCGGGTTCGTGGTGCTCAACACGGTGGTCAACTTCTTCGGCATCGAGATGACCGCGCGGATCAACCGCATCATGCTGCTCGCCGAACTCGCCGTCCTGGCGGTCTTCCTGGTGGTGGGCGTGGTGGCGCTGGCGCAGGGCGAGGGCGACGGCGGCGGCTTCACCCCGATCTACAACGGCGACACGTTCTCGTGGGGCCTGGTGTTCGGCGCGGTGTCGATCGCCGTGCTGAGCTTCCTCGGCTTCGACGGGATCTCGACGCTGGCGGAGGAGAACCGCGAGTCCGCCCGCGCCATCGGACGGTCGATGGTCGCCGCGCTCGTCCTGGTCGGCCTGCTGTTCATCGTCCAGACGTGGGTGGCGTCGCTGCTGGTGCCGGACGCCGACGGGCTGATCAAGGACGGCGACCCCGACGGCACCGCCTTCTACGATGCCGCCCGGGTGGCGGGCGGCGCCTGGCTCGCCAAGCTGACCGCGCTGGCCACCGCGATCGCGTGGGGATTCGCCAACTCCCTCGTGGCGCAGGCGGCCACGTCCCGGCTGCTGTACGCCATGGCGCGCGACCGGCAGCTGCCCCGGTTCCTCGCCAAGGTGCACCCGAAGCGGCGCGTCCCCGTCAACGCGACGCTGCTGGTCGCGGCCGTCTCCCTCGCCCTCGGCCTCTACATGGCCGAGCGCGACGACGGCATCACCCTGCTCAGCTCCCTGATCAACTTCGGCGCGATGACGGCCTTCCTGACGCTGCACGTGTCGGTCGTCGTGCACTACGTGGTGCGCTCGGGCAGCCGGGACTGGTGGCGGCACCTGGTCGCCCCGGCCATCGGCTTCCTCATCCTCGGGTACGTGGTGATCAACGCGAAGGTCGCCGCGCAGAAGCTGGCGTTCGTGTGGCTGGCCATCGGGGTGGCCGTCCTGATCGCGCTGCTCGCGACGCACCGGCGCCCGGCCCTGGCCGGCATCGAAGAGGAGGACGAATGACGCTCAACGTGGTCTCGCTGGAATCCGAGCCCGGCTACGCCTTCGGCGGGCGGGAGGCGGCCCTCACCGTCGCCCCCGGCACCGTGGTCGAGCTGGCCACCGAGGACTGCTTCGGCGGCGCGGTGAAAGGGGTGGGCGACCTGCCGAGCCAGGTGTGCACCTTCCCCTACCTCAACCCCGTGACCGGCCCCATCGCCGTCGAGGGCGCCGAGCCCGGCGACGCGGTCGCGGTGCACTTCGCGGACATCCGTCCCGCCCGCGACTGGGCGGTGTCCACCACGTTCCCGCACTTCGGGGCGCTGACCGCGACGCACGCGACGGCGATGCTGCATCCGGCGCTGGAGGAGCGGGTCTGGCTGTACGACGTCGACGCCGAACGCGGCGTCTGCCGCTTCAACGCCCGCAACAGCGACCTCTCCATCGAGCTGCCGCTGGACCCGATGCACGGCACCGTAGGCGTCGCCCCCGCCGCCAACGAGGTGATCATGAGCATCACCCCCGGCGCGCACGGCGGCAACATGGACACCCCGGAGATGCGGGCGGGCACGACGGCCTACTTCCCGGTCAACGTGCCGGGCGGGCTGATCTCGCTGGGGGACGGCCACTGCCGCCAGGGCGAGGGCGAGGTCTGCGGGACGGCGGTCGAGGCGGCGATGAACACCGTCGTGGTCGTGGACCTCGTCAAGGGCGCCGCTCCCCCGTGGCCCCGCCTTGAGGACGACGCGTACCTGATGTCGACGGGCTCGGCCCGCCCCCTGGAGGACGCCTTCCGGATCAGCCAGCACGACCTGATCACCTGGACGTCCTCCCTCCTCGGCCTGGACGAGCTGGACGCCTACCAGCTCGTCAGCCAGGCGGGCCTGGCCCCGGCGGGCAACGTCGTCGACACGAACTACACGATCCTCGCCAAGCTCCCCAAGACCGCCCTGCCGGGGGTGTCGGCCTACGACGGCGTCCACGCCCGCCTCCGCGAGACCGCCGCCGCCTACCTCGCGCAGCGCTGAAACCAAGCCGGCGAGGTCAGGGGAGGATGTGGCGCTCGCAGGCGGCGGCCACCGCCGGGCCGGCGTGCGCGGACGCCACCCGAGCCGCTGGTCCCGGCATCAGCCGGCCGGTTGATGCCGGGGCAGCCCCAGCGTCCGCACCAGGTGGACGAGCATCGCGGCGAAGGTGACCGCCCAGACGGCCAGGGCGACCCAGGTCTCGTACCTGCCGATGCCCTCGACGATCGGGAGGCGGTCGGCGACGCCGAGGTACTGGCCGGCGACGCCGTACATGCCGAGCGGGAAGACGACGCTCCACAGGGTCGCCTCGTAGCGGAGCGGGACGCGGTGGGTGACGTGCCGCCACCAGCCGGCCGCGACCAGCGGGAGGATCAGCCAGCTGCCGAACGCCCAGAACACGACGGACGTCCCGGCGATGAGGCCGCGGGTGGCGTTCACCATCGGCGCGTCGGCCATCTCCACGATGCGGGCGCCGGCCACCACGGTGATCGCGGTGGCGCCCATGGCGACCCAGTACGGCGGGGTCAGGTCCACCGGGCGCAGCGGGTAGATGAGCAGCCGCGCGGCGACGAAGACGCCGGCGGCGGCGTACAGGATCGCGCCGACCGACCAGGAGCAGACGGCGAGCAGCGCGAGCTCGCGGCGGCCGGGGTCCACCACCGGCTCCAGGATGGCGGCGAGCACCGCGACCGACTGGCTGGCCACGACCCAGATGAACCAGGTGCCGTTGGCCCCCGCCACGACGGGGCGGTCCTCGCGGCCGAGCACCGCGGTCCAGGGCACGACGTAGCCGAGGACGAGCCAGGCGAGGCAGCCGACGATCAGCAGCCCGAGCGCGACGCCGTGCTGCCCGGTCACCGCGATCCGGGTGCCGAGGACGTCGGTGCCGGCGACGAAGGTGAAGAACCCGAACCCGCGGCGCGGGTCGGTGAAGTCGGCGCGCAGCTCGGCGGGGAAGGCGATCGCCCGCCACACCGTCGCCGCGACGAGGACGGCGTAGCAGACGATCGCCGTCCACAGCATGAGGTCGGACAGCAGGGTCAGCCCGTTGGTGTGCACGCCGATGGAGACGATGCAGGTCCCCATGACGAGAGCGAAGTATCCGGGATTGAGCGTCGCTACGGCCTGTTTTACGGCGTCCAAGCGATGTGGCTGGGTGGTCACATCAGTACGGTACGCCGATCTTGCGCCACTTCCGGCCGCCGGTCCCCGGTTCGCGGGGCGGCGCGGCGCGGCGGTCGCGGTAGACGACGTAGGGCCGCCACAGGTACCACAGCGGGTAGCTCCACGCGTGGACGAGCCGGCTGAACGGCCACACCGCGAAGATCATCCAGGCGGCGGTGGCGTGCACCTGGTACATCACCGGCGCGGCGGCGATCGCCCGGTAGTCGGGGGTGCCGGCGAACAGGCTGCGGAACCACGGGGACACGGTGGTGCGGTAGTCGTAGCCGTGCCCGAACTGCTGGACGCCGAGCGTCAGGTAGATGCCGAGGACGCTGATGATGCCGAGCAGGATCAGCGCGAGGTAGTCGACCCCGCTGGTGGTGGCGCGCACCCGCGGCACGCCCATCCGGCGGAAGATCAGGATGGCGGCGCCGATGAGCACGCCGATCGCCGCGACCGATCCGGCGATGCCGGAGAACAGCGTGTAGGCGCGCTCGGGGATGCCGAGCCACTCGGTGAACGACTTCGGGATGAGGATGCCGATGACGTGCCCGGCGATGGCGGCGAACGTGGCGTAGTGGAACAGCGGCGCGCCCCATTTGAGGAGCCGGCGCTCCTGCAGCTGGGTGGAGCGGCTCGTCCAGCCGAACTGGTCGTAGCGCCAGCGCCAGATGTGCCCGACCACGAAGACGATCAGCGACGCGTAGGGCAGGATGATCCACCACCACAGGTCCCAGTTGGTCATCGGCGTCCTCCCGCCCCGGTTCCGTCCAGGTACCCCGGCGGGGCGAACGGTTCGAGCCCCACCTCCTCGTCCGGCGGGCCCTTCTCCCACGCGTGCCGCACCACGGCGAGGTCGCGGCGGGTGAGCCGCGGCAGTCCCGCGCAAACCGCGTCGACGACGCCGGCGTAGGGGGTGCCCGCCTCATGCAGGGCCTTGCGCAGCAGTTCCAGGTCGGCGCGGTGCCGCCGCAGCAGCTTCTCGCCGGCCGGGGTGAGCGCCGCGAAGTCGAGGACGAGGGGCAGGTAATCCGGCAGTTCCTCGTCGGACGGCTGGAACCCCGCGACGCGGTACGCGGTCTTGAACGCCAGCATCGCCATGCCGCGCTTGCGGGTGTCGCCGTACCGGTAGTAGGTGAGGTAGAGCGCGCAGCGGCGCCGCAGGTCGAACGTCTCGACGTAGTGCTGCGCGACCTCGCCGGACGGGGTGGCGCCCAGCCAGCCGAGGAACCGCGCGAACGCCTCCCGGGACGCCTTCGGCCCGGTGCCGGACGCGGCGGCGCCGAGCTGGTCGAGCCCCTCGAACAGCGCCTCCGTCGGGTACTGCAGCAGCACCGACGCCAGCTTGTAGGGGCCGCTCACGTCGCGCCCCCTTCGGGGAAGAGGTGGGGCGCGTCGCCGCGGCCGTCCCAGCCGAGCAGGTTGAAGTGCGTCCTGCCGTCGTCGCCGCGGAACGTGCCGGCGCCGCCGCGGACCTCGCCCGGATGGAAGCTCTCAACGCTCGGCGGGCCGTTCCCGCCCATGCCGGGGCCGCCCTCGGTGTCGAGGCTGCAGAACAGCTGCTCGTGCTGGGCCATGAGCCGCCCGGCGTCCTCGGCGTGCGCCTTCGGGACGACGTAGCGCTCCTCGTACTTGGCGATGGCGAGCAGCCGGTACAGGTCGTCGAGCTCCTCCGGGGTGGAGCCGACCGACGCGGGCAGGTCCTCGCCGAGGTCGCGGCCGAGCTGCGCCGCGCGCTGGACGGCGCGGACGGCGGCGAGCTTGCGCAGCACGTCCCGGACTGTCTCGGCCTTCCCCGCGGTGAACAGGTTGGCGAGGTACTCGATGGGGATGCGCAGCTCGTCGATGGTGGCGAACACCCGGTCGGGGTCGTCGGCGTCGTAGCCGGCGGAGTGCGCGACGTCCGCGACCGGGGACAGCGGCGGGATGTACCAGACCATCGGCAGCGTCCGGTACTCCGGGTGCAGCGGCAGCGCCACCCGGTGCCGGACGGCGAGCGAGTAGACCGGGGAGCGCTTGGCCGCCTCGATCCAGTCGGCGGGGATGCCCGCCTCGGCCGCCTCCCGCTGCACCTCCGGATCGAAGGGGTCGAGGAACACCGACAGCTGCGCCTCGTAGAGGTCCTGCTCGTCGGGCGTGGCGGCGGCCTCGGTGACCTTGTCGGCGTCGTAGAGGAAGAGGCCCAGGTAGCGGAGCCGGCCGACGCACGTCTCGGAGCAGATGGTCGGCTGCCCGGCCTCGATGCGCGGGAAGCAGAGCGTGCACTTCTCCGCCTTGCCGGTGCGGTGGTTGAAGTACACCTTCTTGTACGGGCAGCCGGACACGCAGAACCGCCAGCCGCGGCAGCGGTCCTGGTCGACGAGCACGATGCCGTCCTCCGCCCGCTTGTACATCGCGCCGGACGGGCAGGACGCGACGCACGACGGGTTGAGGCAGTGCTCGCAGATGCGCGGCAGGTAGAACATGAACACCTGCTCGAACTCCATCTTGACCCGGTCCTCGATCCCGGCGAGGTCGGGGTCGTCGACCGCGTGCTCGGGCGCGCCCGCGAGGTCGTCGTCCCAGTTGCTGCCCCACTTCAGGTTCATGTCGCGGCCGGTGAGCGCCGAGATGGAGTGCGCGCTCGGGTTCGGCGTGCCGAGCGGGGCGTGGATGACCGTCTGGTAGTCGTAGGTCCACGGGTCGCCGTAGTCGTCGATGGACGGCAGGTTCGGGTTGTAGAAGATGGCGAGCAGCTTGCTGAGCCGCCCGCCGGCCTTGAGCTGGAGCCGGCCCTTGCGGTCGAGCGTCCAGCCGCCCTTCCACTGCTCCTGGTCCTCGTACCGGCGCGGGTAGCCGAGGCCGGGCTTGGTCTCGACATTGTTGAAGTACACGTACTCGGTGCCCGGGCGGTTGGTCCAGGTCTGCTTGCAGGTGACCGAGCAGGTATGGCAGCCGATGCACTTGTCGAGGTTCATCACCATCGCCATCTGCGCCATCGGCCGCATCAGAACTGCACCTCCTGGGAGCGCTTGCGGATCACGGCGACCTCGTCCCGCTGGTTGCCGGTCGGGCCGTAGTAGTTGAACGCGTAGCTGAACTGGCCGTAGCCGCCGATCAGATGGGTCGGCTTGATCACCAGGCGGGTCAGCGAGTTGTCGGAGCCGCCGTGCCAGCCGGACAGCTCCGACTTCGGCGTCATCAGGTGCCGGTCCATCGCGTGGTACATGAAGACCGTGCCGCGCGGCATCCGGTGCGTGACGACCGCCCGGCAGGCCACCACGCCGTTGCGGTTGTACGCCTCGATCCAGTCGTTGTCCCGGACGTCGATCTTCGCGGCGTCGGCCGGGCTCATCCAGATGACCGGGCCGCCGCGGAACAGCCGCAGCATGTGCAGGTTGTCCTGGTACTCCGAGTGGATCGACCACTTCGAGTGCGGGGTGAGGTACCGGACGGTGACCTCCGGCCGGCCCTCCTCCCGGACGCCCAGCTCACCGGAGAAGTGCCGGACGTAGCTCAGCGGCGGCCGGTAGGTCGGCAGCGCCTCGCCGTACTCGTGCATCCAGTCGTGGTCGAGGAAGAAGTGCATCCGCCCGGTGAGCGTGTGCCAGGGCTTCTTCCGCTCGACGTTGACGGTGAACGGCGAGTATCTCCGTCCGCCCGACTCGCTGCCCGACCACTCCGGGCTGGTGATGACCGCGCGCGGCTGCACCTGGGTGTCGGTGAACGAGATGTGCTCGCCGGAGCGCTCCTCGGCGAGGTCGGCGAGGTCCATCCCGGTCCGCTCTTCGAGCGCCTCCCAGCCCTGCAGCGCGACACGTCCGTTCGTGGTGCCCGACAGCGCCAGGATCGCCTCGGCGAGATGCACGTCCCTGGCCAGGGACGGACGGCCGTCCCCGACCCCGCCGCGCACGACGCCGTTGGCCTCGCGCAGGTACTCGACCGCGCCCGCCGGCTTCCACGTGACGCCCTTGTTGGACGTCCCGAGCGTGTCGACCAGCGGGCCGAGCGCGGCCATCTTCGCCGCGACCGCCGTGTAGTCGCGCTCGATCGTCACGAGCTTAGGCATGGTCACGCCGGGGACCGGTTCGCACTCGCCCGCCCTCCAGTCCAGGACCCGGCCGCCCGGCTGCGCCGTCTCGTCCGGGGTGTCGTGCATCAGCGGCACCGGGAGCACGTCGGTGCGGGTGCCGAGGTGGACGGCGGCGAGCCTGGAGAACTCCTCGGCGATGAGCCGGAACGCGTCGAAGTCGGTGCGCGACTCCCACGGCGGCGCGATCGCCGGGTTGAACGAGTGCACGAACGGATGCATGTCCGTGCTGGACAGGTCGTGCTTCTCGTACCAGGTGGCCGCCGGCAGGACGATGTCGGCGTACGTGCACGAACTCGTCATCCGGAAGTCGATGGTGGTGAGCAGGTCGAGCTTGCCGCGCGGCGCCTCGTCCCGCCAGGCCACCTCGGCGGGGCGCAGGCCGGGCGGCGACTCCTCGGCCCGGACGGCGTCGTCGGTGCCGAGCAGGTGCCGCATGAAGTACTCCATGCCCTTGCCCGAGGAGCCGAGGACGTTGGCCCGCCAGATCGTCATCACCCGCGGCCAGTTCCGCGGCGCGTCCGGGTCCTCGCAGGCGAACCCGAGCCGGCCGGACTTCAGCTCGTCCACGACGTGGTCGGCGACGGGCCGCCCCGCCCGCTCGGCCTCGTCGGCGAGGTCGAGCGGGTTCCGGTCGAACCCCGGATGCGACGGCGTCCAGCCGAGCCGGGACGCCTGCGCCACGCAGTCGGCGAACGTCCGCCCCCGGAACAGGCCGCGGCCGAGCGGGCCGGCCATCTCGCCGGGTCCGAACGTCTCGTACCGCCACTGGTCGGTGTGCAGGTAGAAGAACGAGGTGCCGGTCATGTGCCGGGTGGGGCGCTGCCAGTCCAGCGCGAACGCCGCCTGCTGCCAGCCGGTCAGCGGGCGCACCTTCTCCTGCCCCACGTAGTGCGCCCAGCCGCCGCCGTTCACGCCCTGGCAGCCGCACAGCATCGTCAGCGTGAAGAACGCCCGGTAGATCTGGTCGGAGTGGTACCAGTGGTTCGTCCCGCCGCCCATGCAGATCATCGACCGGCCGCGCGACAGTTCGGCGTTGCGGGCGAACTCCCGCGCCACCCGGATCGCGGCCGCCGCCGGGACGGAGGTGATCTCCTCCTGCCAGGCGGGCGTGTTCGGCTGCGCGGCGTCGCCGTACCCGTCCGGCCAGTCGCCGGGCAGCCCGTCGCGCGGCACCGCGTACTGCGCCATCAGCAGGTCGAACACCGTCGTCACGAGCCGTCCGCCGACCCGCGTCGCCGGCACGCCCCGGCGGACGACCGCCCCGCCCTCGGTCTCGCCGATGTCGAAGCGCGGCAGGTCGACCGGCACCGCGTCCTCGTGCCGCCCGTACAGGGTCAGCAGCGGGTCGACCTCGCCCAGCTCCAGGTTCCACTTCCCCATCCCCGACTCGGTGTAGCGGAACCCCAGCGACCCGTTGGGCGCGACCGGCTCGCCGGTGCGGGCGTCGAGCAGCACGGGCTTGTGCGCGGCGCCCTCGCCGGCGTCCCCGAGCTCGGCGGCGGTGAGGAACCGGCCCGGGCGGACGGCTTCGCCGTGCTCCTCCAGCGTCACGAGGAACGGCAGGTCGGTGTAGGTCTTGACGTACTCGGTGAAGTACGGCACCTGCCGGTCGCGGAAGAACTCGGTCAGCACCACGTGGCCCATCGCCATCGCCAGCGCGCCGTCCGTGCCGGGCGCCGCCGCGAGCCAGTCGTCGGCGAACTTGGTGTGGTCGGAGTAGTCGGGCGAGACGACCACGACCTTCTGCCCCCGGTAGCGGGCCTCCGTCATGAAGTGCGCGTCCGGGGTCCGCGTGATGGGCAGGTTGGTGCCCCAGATGACCAGGTACGACGAGTTCCACCAGTCGCCGGACTCCGGCACGTCGGTCTGGTCCCCGAACACCTGCGGCGACGCGATCGGCAGGTCGGCGTACCAGTCGTAGAACGACAGGATCGTCCCGCCGATCATCGACAGGAAGCGCGTCCCGGCCGCATACGACACCATCGACATGGCCGGAATGGGGGTGAACCCGACCACCCGGTCGGGCCCGTACTCCTTGACCGTGTGCACGTGCGCGGCCGCGATCATCTCGGTGACCTCCGGCCACGACGACCGGACGAACCCGCCCTTGCCGCGCGCGGTCTTGTACGCGGCGGTCTTCTCGGGGTCGCCGGTGATCTCCGCCCAGGCGGCCACCGGGTCGGCGTGCCGCTGCCGCGCCTCCCGCCACAGCGTCAGCAGCGGACTCCGCACATACGGGTACCGCACCCGCGACGGCGAGTAGGTGTACCAGGAGAACGACGCCCCGCGCGGGCAGCCGCGCGGCTCGTACTCCGGCGAGTCGGGGCCGACCGACGGGTAGTCGGTCTGCTGGGTCTCCCAGGTGATGATGCCGTCCTTGACGTACACCTTCCACGAGCACGACCCGGTGCAGTTCACCCCATGGGTGGACCGCACCTCCTTGTCGTGCCGCCAGCGCTCCCGGTAGAACTCCTCGGCCCCGCGCCCGCCCCGCCGGTTCAGCATGCGGTAGTCGTCCGACGGCTTGCCGGGGACGAAGAACTGCGCCTGCCGCAGGAGGCTCTCGACGGGCTCCCCTTTCGGCAGCAGCGGTGCCAGCAATCTCCGGGGCCGCTCCCCGTCCTGCGTCACCGATGACATGCCACCACCTCGCCTCACGGATCCCGGAGCGCGTGCGCGATCACAACTACCCGGGCCGGAACACCCCCAACCACCGAGCCGCCATTCATACGAAACCTCGATGTAAAAATGCCCGCCCCAGCACCATCCCCAGCACCCGCGCGGGCTGCTCGGTCACCGTCAAGTCCGGGGCCGCCCGGCGGCCCGCACCTCGCGGGCCCTCCGTCAGCTCGGGCTCGACTCTGGTGTGCATAGTCACAGTGGCCTCGGTGCGGCCTGGATCATGGCGTTGGTGCGCTTTTGTCGCTAGCTTCGACGCGCGATGGGTGATTCGGGAACGGGCGTCCGTGCGATGCTTCCGCAGGACGCAGAGCAAGTGCTGGCGATCTATCAGGCCGGTCTGGACACTGGAGATGCCAGTTTCGAGACCGTCGCGCCCGCGTGGGAGGTCTTTGACGCGGGCAGGCTCCCCGAGCACCGGTTCGTTGCCGTCGGCGGTGACGGCGGAGTGCTCGGCTGGATCGCCGCGGCGGCGGTTTCGGAGCGGTGCTGTTACGCCGGGGTCGTCGAGCACAGCGTCTATGTGGCCGCGGAGGCTCGGGGGCGTGGTGTCGGCAAAGCGCTGCTCGAGGCGTTCATCGCCTCCACCGAGGCCGGCGGGATCTGGACGATCCAGACGGGCGTCTTCCCGGAGAACACCGCGAGCCTGCGGCTCCACCACGCGGCCGGGTTCCGCACGGTCGGGACGCGTGAGCGGCTCGGGCGCCACCACGGGCGCTGGCGCGATGTCGTGATGCTGGAGCGGCGGAGCGGCAGCGCGGGTGTCGACTGAGTCTCAGCGGCGGGACAGGACACCGGGCCACCAGGTGGGGGGTCCCGCGTCCCGCACGATGGCGGGGACCAGCAGCGAGCGGACGAGCAGGGTGTCCATCAGGACGCCGAACGCCACGATGAACGCGATCTGGACCAGGAACGCCAGCGGGATGACGGAGAGGGCCGCGAACGTCGCGGCGAGCACCACGCCCGCCGAGGTGATGACGCCGCCGGTCGTGGTGAGCCCCCGCAGGACGCCGTCGCGCGGGCCGTACCGCAGGGACTCCTCGCGCGCCCTGGTCATCAGGAAGATGTTGTAGTCGACGCCCAGGGCGACCAGGAACACGAACCCGTACAGCGGAACCGACGGGTCGGTGGCGGTGAAGCCGAGCAGGTGCTGGAAGACGAGCGCGGCGACGCCGAGGGTCGCCAGGTAGTTGAGCGCGACGGTCGCGACGAGCAGCAGCGGCATCACCAGGGAGCGGAGCAGGACGATCAGGATCACCACGATGATGCCGAGGACGACCGGGATGATGACGGTCCGGTCGTGCTCGGCGGCGGCCAGGGTGTCGGCCTGCTGGGCGGTGTAGCCGCCGACGAGCGCGCCGGCCCCGGGAACGGCGTGCAGCCTGTCCCGCAGGCGGTCGACGGTGTCCCGGGCGGCTTCGGTGTCGGCGGCGGACTGCAGCGTGACGTCCACCAGGGCGCGGCCGTCGACCACGAGGGGCGCCCCGCCCCGCGTCCGGGGCCTGACCTCCGAGACGCCTTCGACCTGGCCTGCGGCGTCGACGACCTGCGGCAGCGCGGGCGCGTTGGTGAGCACCACCGCCGGGTTGCCCGACCCGCCGGGATAGTGCGCGTTGAGGACGTCCTGCGCCGTCACCGAGGGGGCCTCGCCCACGAACGTCTCGCTCAGCGGCACCCCGTGCGTGCGGAGGGTGGGCATGAACGCGGCGCAGGCGACCAGCACGATCAGGGAACCCGCCCAGACGCGGCGCGGACGGTGGTCCAGCAGGCGCGCGACCCGCTCCCAGACGCGGTGCCTGGACGCCCCGTCGCGGTCGGGGTGCGGCCGGGCGGGCCAGTACACCGAGCGTCCCAGCAGGAGCAGGACGGCGGGCAGGAAGGTGAGCGCGCTCAGCAGCGCGCAGGCGATGCCGATGGCGCCGACCGGCCCGAGCGCCCGGTTGTTGGACAGGTCGCTGAGCAGCAGGGCGATCAGGCCCATGGCCACGGTGCCGGCGCTAGCGGCGATGGCGCCCGCCGACCGGCGCCACGCGTGCAGCAGCGCCGCCGCCTGCGGGGCACCGCCGGCGAGCTCCTCGCGGAACCGGGCGGACAGCAGCAGCGCGTAGTCGGTGCAGGCGCCGATGACCAGGATCGACAGGATGCCCTGCACCTGGCCGTCCACCGTCACCGTGTCCTGCTTCGCCAGGTAGTAGGCGATCGCGCTGGCGAGGCCGAGGGCGAACACCGACCCGAGGATGATCACAAAAGGGAGCAGGAGGCTCCGGTACACCAGCAGCAGGATCAGCAGGACGACGAGGACCGCCACGCCGATGAGCATCGTGTCGACGCCGGAGAACGCGTCGGACAGGTCGGCCTGGGTGGCCGCGGGTCCGGCCACGTACGCGCGGGTCCCGGGGACCTTCGCGGCGGCCGCGCGGATGTCGTCCACCGTGTCCTTGCTGTGCTCGCCCACATCGGACCGGACCTGCACGACACCGGTCAGCGCCGCCCCGTCCTTCGACGGCACGACCGGGGACGGCGCACCGGTGACGTAGGGGATGCCCCGCAGCGAGGCGAGCGTGCGCTGCGCCGCCGCCCGCTGCTCGGCCGAGACGCCGCCCTGCCTGGCCGTCCACACCACGATGGCGGGGATCGTCTGGTCCTTCTCGAACGCGGCCTCCTGTTCGAGGACCTGCGTCGATTCGGCGCTCTGCGGCAGGAACGACGACTGCTCGTTGGTGGCGACCTCACCCAGCTTGCCCGCGTACGGGCCGAGCGTCCCGCCGATGACCAGCCAGGCCAGCAGCAGCGCCACGGGCAGGATCCAGCGGACGGCTCGCGATGTGACCATGACCTTCCCGGCGGCGTCGAGGCGGACCCCCACCTACCTTCCCGGACGGAGGCGGGCAAACATGATCGCCGCCGGTGCGGGTCAGGCCCCCGCCGGGGCGGGGAGGGTCGGCCACACGAACGCGTGCGTGTACCAGGCGGCCGCGCCGCCGACCGCGCGGCGCCGGCCGTAGGTGACGGCGATCGCCGCGAGGTGCGAGCCCGGGCGGCGGTCGGCGGCCGAGTCGTGGATCTCGCCGAGCAGCAGCCGCGCGGGCTGGTGGAGCTCCAGCCGCAGCACGAGCGGGCCGCGGCAGCGGGTGGCGGTCCGCGTCGCGAGGTCCTGGATCAGCGGCGCCACGCGGTCGGCGAGGCCGGCCGCGGCCGGGCCGAGACCCCACGACTGCAGGGCGCCGCGGATGATGCCCCGGACGTTGCCCACGGCCGCCCGGCCGCTCGGCAGTTGCCAGCGTCCGGCGAGCAGGTGCGGTTCCGGGGTGGCGGGCGCGGGGACGGTGTTCATGTACCTCTCCGATCACGAACATGCTCGGGCCGACGGGCCCTCCCGGCCGGCGAGCGCGGGGCCGGAGCACAGTCGTAGCCTCTTGTGCCCGGTCTCCCCGTGCTCATGCACCGTATGCGAGGTCTACCCACGCAGGGGCCCGTCAGACCATTGTCGGCGGATCCGCGCTCCAGCGGGAGTCGTCGAGCGGTTCGGCGCGCCCTTCGTTCATCACGGCTGCCGGGCGGGCTTGTCGCGGAGCCGCTCGACGGGGTGCGGGCCGTCGGTCTCCAGCCGGTACTCGTCGCCGAACTTGTCGCGGTGCTCGTCGATGACGCGCTCCTGCGCGCCCCGCTCGGCGTTGATCCTGTCCTGGTACGCCTCGAACCGCTGGTGGGCCTCCTGGACGTACCCGGTGCCGAGCGTCGTCCAGTCGATCTGGGTGGCGAGCAGCTCGCGGACCAGCTCCTTGTTGGGCTCGAAGGTGACCGGCTCGGGCAGCTCGGGGGCCAGCACGCTCTCCGGGTCGCGGCCGTCGTGGCGGCGCATCAGGTCGCAGGCGATGCGCAGATGCTCCAGTTCCATGTTCAGGTGCAGCTCCCAGATGCCCTTGACGCGCGGGTCTGTCTCGGTCTGCATGAACGAGTAGTACATGTAGCACTCGTTGTACTCGTGGTTGACCAGCCGCTCCCACCAGGTCTCGCCCGGGTCGACCAGCGACTCGTAGTGCGTGACGTGCTCCTCCTCCACCAGGCCGATCTCCTGGTAGAGCTGCCGGGCGATCGGCTCCATGTAGAGCGGGCCCATGTTCATGTAGAAGTTCATCGTCTGCTGCTCGGCCGACATGATGGTCAGCGCGTGCAGCTTGGAGATGGGCGCGGCGGCGTTGCGGTCGTAGGGCTGGCGGACGTTGTCGATCGGGTCGCGGTGCTGCAGGTATCCGGGCCGTCCCGGCATGACCTCGGTGAGCTGGTCGACGATCTTCTCGGCCTTGCGGTGCTCGATGATCTCGTACAGGTTGGCGTACCGGTACAGGTGGTCGAAGTCCTCCAGCAGCCCGAAGTTGTAGGACTGCTTGAGGTAGGGGTCGGGCTCCATGCGGGCCACCCACCCGGTCAGGTCGACCGCGACCTGCTCGTAGGCCAGCGTGGTCTCCAGGACCGACGCCTGGCCGGGCAGCAGCCAGTTGACGACCTTCTGCTGCTGCGCCTCTATGTAGCGGACGCTCGCGAGCTGCTGCTTGACCTCGGGGTCGGGGCTGATCCGGGCGAAGTGGTGGCTGAACATGATGGCCTCCACCTCGATCCCGTTCATCGCGATGATGCGGCACCGGGTGTAGGGATCGGAGTGGTCGGGGTCGACCGGCGCGACGTCCAGCTGCGCCCAGTTGCGCAGCTGGTCCTCCAATGGGATGCCGCGGTGCTCGAGCGGGTTGAAGGCCACCAGGCTCACCCTTTCCTTCGGCTGTCGGACTGCTGTGGACTGCGCCCCTACCCGGGGAGCCCGGTTCCGCACGGGCTTCGCGCCGTGATTCCGGATTGCCGACGGGGTTTTTGCTCATGCCCCGTCCACGGCCCGCTTACCGGGGGCGGCCCGGGGTACCCCACCCGTCCGGCCGTCGTCGGGACGGCACGCCACCGAGGGACCAAGGAACACACCGATGCAGACCACACCCCGCAACGCCGAGACGACCGGAGACGTCATCGACCTGCTGAGGGCCCAGCACGGGCGGATCAGGGACCTGTTCGACGAGGTGATGGGCTCCGACGGCGACGAGCGGAGGAAGTCCTTCCAGGAGCTGGTCAAGCTGCTCGCCATCCACGAGACGGCCGAAGAGGAGATCATCCACCCGGTCGCCCGGCGGCTGCCCGGCGGCGACGGCATCGTGGACGAGCGGCTCGCCGAGGAGCGCCAGGCCAAGGAGCTGCTGTCGGAGCTGGACGGCATGGACGTCGACGACCCGCGCTTCATGAAGTCCCTCGACAAGCTGCGCATGGACGTGCTGACCCATGCCCGCGCCGAGGAGCGCTACGAGTTCGACCGGCTCAAGGACGAGTTCAGCCCCGCCCAGCTGAGGGGCTTCGCCGCCGCCGTCCGCGCCGCCGAGGCCACCGCCCCCACCCACCCGCATCCGGGCACCGAGACGGCGACCAGGAACATGCTGGCCGGGCCGTTGGTCGCGATGGTCGACCGGGTCCGCGACATGATCCGCGACGCGCGGGACAGGTGACCGCCGGTCAGCAGCGCTTGATCCAGGAGCACTCCACCTGCGGGCCCGCCTGCGTGGTCCTGGTCCGCAGTACGGACGAGGACGTGCCGCCGGCGAGGCGGACCGCGATCCTGTCCTCGATGTCCTTGGGCGCGCCGCCCGCGTAGCCGTTGAGGATCACCGAGAAGACCAGCCGGCGCCCGGCCTTGTCGGTCACGTAGCCCGACAGGGCCGTGGCGCCGGTCAGCGTGCCCGTCTTCGCGTGGACGTTCCCGGCGGCGGGCGTACCGCGCATCCGCGACGTCAGCGTGCCGCCCACCATGCGGTCGGGGTCGCCGGCGACCGGCAACGCCCGGTACCAGACCGGGAACCAGCGCGCCTTCCGCACCCGGCCGAGCGCGGTGCTCACGTCCCCGGCGGTCGTGCGGTCGAGCCGCGACAGCCCGGACCCGTCGGCCATCTCCAGCCGCGCGGACGGGACGCCGAGGGAGCGGGCGTACCGCTCGATGACCGGGAGCCCGGCGTCCCAGCTGCCCTCGCCCTTCGCCTTGCGGCCGATCGCCTTGACCAGGATCTCGGCGATCATGTTGTTGCTCAGCTTGAGGAACGGCACCATCAGGCGGGACAGCGGCATGGACTCGCGGGAGGCGATCCGCGCCGCCCGTGCGGGCGTCCGGCCGCGCCCGGTCGTGCCCTTCACCTGGACGCCGTGGGCGCGCAGCGCCTTGCGGAACACGTCCGCCGCGTACATCGTCGGCTTCCGCACCGTGCGCAGGGTGGTGAAGGTCGTGGCGCCCGCCGGATAGGAACCTGTCACCACGAGGGTGTCGCTGCCGTTGGCCCGGTCGATCGACAGCGTGGACGACGAGCCCGGCCGTCCCGTGACCGCCCTGTTGTCGATCTTGAGGACGTCCGTGGCCGGGGCGAGCCCGACCCGGACGGGCTCCCCCTTCTCGCCGGGCGTGACCGACACGCTGACCGAGCCGGTGTCGAAGTCGTCGTTCGGCGCGACGTTGAGCGCGGAGATGGGCGCCGCGTAGTAGTACTGCAAGTCGGTGGGGTCCCAGTGGGACGGCGTCCGGACGTCGTCGAACCAGGTGTCGTCCGCGACCAGGTCGCCCTCCACCCGGCGGATGCCCTTCGCGGCGACCTGGGCGGCGAGCCGGTCGTAGTCGGCGGCGCGCATCGTCGGGTCGCCGGTGCCCTTCAGGTACAGGTCCCCCTTCACCGACGGACCGGACACCTTTCCGGCGTGCACGCTCGTGCGGAACCGGTACCCCGTCCCGAGCAGCGACAGCGCCGCGCTGGAGGTGTAGATCTTCAGGTTCGAGGCCGGCAGCACCGGCGCGGCGGCCCCGCGCGAGTACCGCACCGCGCCGGTCCGCGCGTCGCGCACCACCGCGCCGACTGCGGCGCCGTCGAGCCGCGGGTCGGCGAGGATCGCGTCGAGGTCGCTCCGCAGGTCGCTTCGCAGGTCGCCCGGCGCGGCCGCCCGTGCGGGGACGGCCGGCGCGGTGAACGCGACGGCGCCGGCGAGCAGCACGGCCGAAACGCGCACGACATGATCATGCATGGGGAGAGCGTAAACGAAGACCGCACACGAGTCAGCCGTTCCAGTAAACCGTGGCTTTGCTAGCGGGGTGCGGGCTCGGCCAGGCGGCGGAGCAGGGCGACCAGCCGGTCGCGTTCGTCCGGCCGGAGCCGGCCGAAGAGCCGCTCGCCCACCTCGGCGCCGGCGCGCCGCCCGCTCTCCAGCGTCCGGCGGCCCTCGGCGGTCAGCGTGATGGAGTGCGCGCGCCTGTCCTCCGGCACCCGCTCGCGCCGGACCAGCCCGCCGCGTTCCAGCTCGTCGACGATGCGCACCATCGTGGACTTGTCGATGCCGGTCAGGTCGATGAGGCGCCGCTGGCTGGACGGCCCGTACATGTCCAGGGCGACCAGCATCGTGAACTCGCGCACGTCGATGCCCAGCGGGCGCAGCTCGTCGTTCATCGCGGCGCGGCTCCGGCCGTGCGCGGCGGCCAGCAGCATGCCGAGCCCCACGTGCCGCGCGGCGGCGTCGCCCTCCTCGGCCAGGATCCGTTCGAGCAGGTCGTCCAGCATGGCCTCATGGTAGGGCGTCCTGATATAGTCTCATCTGAGACTTTCTCTAGTGAGAGTAGCGTGGGCGGCGCAACGAGCAGAGGGAGAACACCCATGCCCGACATGACCCGCCGGCGCGCCCTTCAGCTGTCCGGCCTGGCCGCCGCCGCAGCGACGGTCGCCGTGCCACGGAGCGCCGCGGCCGCCCCGGCCGCCCCCAAGACGTCGCGCGGCAGGATCGACACCCACCACCACGCCGTCCCGCCCGCCATGCGGCGCTGGGCGGTCGAGCAGGGACTGATCCCCGAGACGGGCGGGCCGTCCTGGGCCCAGTGGACCCTGTCGAGCACGCTGCGGACCATGGACGCCAACGGCATCGCCGCGGGCGTGGCGTCCGCCCCGGTGCCCGCCGAGGTCTTCCTCGACCGGGCGGCGGCCGCCTCGGGCGTCCAGGTGTGCAACGAGTCGCTCGCCGAGCTCGCGCGCGACCACCCGACCCGGTTCGGCTTCTTCGCCAACGTGGCGATGCTCCACCCGGACCTGGCCGTCGCGCAGGCCGCCCACGCGCTGGACGACCTCGGCGCGGACGGCGTCCTCCTCAACACCTCCGCCGACGGCCGCTACCTCGGCGACCCGATGTTCGAGCCGCTGTTCGCCGAACTCGACCGGCGCCGCTCGGTCGTGTTCGTCCACCCGGTCGCCCCCAAGGGGATCGTGGAGGCGCCGCAGGTCGGGGACTGGCTCGCCGACTACCTGCTCGACACCGTCCGCACCGCGCTCAGCCTCATCGCCGCCGGCACCCTCGACCGCCACCGCCGCGTGTCGGTCGTCCTGTCCCACGGCGGCGGCTTCCTGCCGTACATGGCGGGCCGCGCCGAGCGCTCGCACCGGGAGGACGACGGCCCGTACCCGGGGAACATGCGGTCGGCACTCCGCCGCTTCCACTACGACACGGCCCTGCCGACCTCCCCTTACGCCAGCCCGACCCTGCTCAGCGCCGTCGGCGCGGACCGCGTCCTGTTCGGCACCGACTGGCCCGCCAACACGGCCCCCGAGGTCGCCCTCAACACCCGTGACCTCGACCGCGACCCGGCGATCGACCACCGCGCGCACCGCGCCATCACCCGGACCAACGCCCTCCGCATCCTGCCGCGGCTGGCCGCCCGCCTCCCCCGCTAGGCCGCCCGGCGGAGCCACGGCCGCGGGACGACCACGGACCCCGCGGCCCCGGCTCCGCCGTTCTAGTGCCGGACGCGGACGACGAGCTTGCCGGTCGCGCGGTTGTGCTCCATGTCGTCGTGGGCCTGCCTCACCTGCTCCAGGCCGTCGTAGACGCGGTCGACGGGAAAGGCGAGGCGGCCCGCCGCGACCGCGTCGAGGATCTCCTGGAAGACGTCCCGGGGCAGGTCGTCGACGTCGCCGAAGTAGCCCGCCAGGCGCACGCCCCTCGGGATGTACTCGTTCGGTGAGAAGTCCCGCACCGTCCACTGATTGGAGAGGCTGCCGGCGAAGCAGGCCGTGCCGTGCACGCGCACCGCGCGCAGGGTGTCGGGCAGGGTGGGCGTCCCGACGAGATCGAGTGCGGCGTCGACACCGTCCGGGAAGAGTTCGCGTACGGCGGGCGCGACCTCGCCGGTGTCGAGCAGGGGGTGGTCGATGCCGCGGTCCGCCAGGAAGGCGAGGCGGCCGGCCCGGCGCGTGGTGGCCAGCACCGTGGCGCCGCGCCAGGCGGCCAGCGCGGCGGCGGCCAGGCCCACCGAGGAGGTGCCGCCGCGGATCAGGACGGTCTGACCTGGCTGCAGGTCCAGGCCCGTGGTCAGGGAGCCGTAGGCGGTCTGCACCATCTCCGGCAGCGCGCCCAGCACCTCCCAGGGCAACTCGGTGTCGACCGGGATGACCTGCGACAGCGGCACCGACGTGTACTCGGCGTAGCCGCCGTCGTAGGTGCGGCCCATGTCCCCCATCATCGCGACGACCTTCTGACCGGCGGCGAGCCCGCTGCCGGCGGGCGCCGCGTCGACGGTTCCGGCGGCCTCGATGCCCGGCACCCGGGGGAAGGTGACGCCCTCGCTCACCCCCAGCCGCAGCTTCAGCTCCGAGCGGTTGACGCCGAACGCCTCGACGCGGACGCGCACCCAGCCGTCCCGGACGGGCGGGAGCGGGAGCGTGGCCGGCCGCAGGTCGTCCACCGGGCCCGGGCCGGAGAGGCGGACCGCCCGCATGGTGGTCGATGAGGACGTCATCGGCGTCACCTTCCCTTCCGCGCCAGATCAACCGGAAGGCTCTGCCGCCGCATTCCCGCCGCGGGGACGATCTAGAGGGCGGTGGCGGTCCGGATCAGGGCGGCCAGGGCCCGGGAGCGGCTGTGCGGCGGCCAGGCGATCACCGTCGTCACCTTCGGCGCGTCCAGGACCGGGACGGCGGCGAGGCCGTCGCGCAGGTACGCCCGGCACGACTCGGGGAGGACCGCCGCGGCGCGGCCGAGCGCGATGAGCTGCAGCAGCTGCGCGTGGTCGCGCACCTGCGGGCCGGGACCGTCCGGGTAGGCGCCGTCGGCGTCCGGCCAGCGCGGCAGCGGCAGGCCGGGGAGATCGGTGACGTCGGCCATCCGCAGGTGGGTCCGGGCGGCGAGGGGGTGCCCCGAGGGCAGCAGCGCCACCTGGTCCTCCGTGCGCAGCTCCTCGGTGTCGAGCCCGGCGGTCGAGTCGAACGGCAGGTGCAGCAGCGCCACGTCGGCCCGCCCGTCGCGCAGCAGCCGCTCCTGCTCGCCGGGCCCGCACAGCAGCACGTCGACGGCGATCGCGCCGGGTTCGGCGGCGTACGCGTCGAGCAGCTTCGACAGCAGCTCGCTGGACGCGACGGCCTTCGTGACCAGGACGAGGCGGGGCTCGGCACGGGCGGCGCGGCGGGTGCGCCGCTCGGCGGCCGCGACCGCGTTCAGAGCCGCCCGCCCCTCGCGCAGGAGCACCCCCCCGGCCTCCGTCAGCGCGACGGCCCGGTTGGTGCGTTCGAGCAGGGTCACCCCGAGGCGCCGCTCCAGCTGCTTGATCGCCCGCGAGAGGGGCGGCTGCGCGATGCCGAGCCGCTCGGCGGCCCGCCCGAAGTGCAGCTCCTCGGCGACGGCGACGAAGTACCGCAGCTCCCGCGTCTCCATGCCCGCCACGATACCCGGGAGGTATCACCGGCCACCCGAACGGTGTTGGAGGCGGGGCCCGCGGCGCGCACAGGATGAAGGCATGAGCGAACAGACGATCGCGCTGGTCACCGGCGCGAACAAGGGAATCGGGTACGAGATCGCCGCCGGGCTCGGCGCCCTCGGCTGGAGCGTCGGCGTCGGCGCCCGGGACGACGGGCGGCGCGAGGCCGCCGTGGCGAAGCTGCGCGCGGGCGGCGCCGACGCGTTCGGCGTCCCGCTGGACGTGACCGACGACGCGAGCGCGGCCGCGGCGGCGGCGCTGCTCGAGGAGCGCGGCGGGCGCCTCGACGTGCTCGTCAACAACGCCGGAGTCACCGGCGGCATGCCGCAGGAGCCGACGAAGGTCGCCCCGGGGACCATGCGGACGGTCGTGGAGACCAACGTGATCGGCGTCATCCGCGTCACCAACGCGATGCTGCCGCTGCTGCGCCGCTCGGCGTCCCCGCGGATCGTGAACATGTCGAGCACCGTCGGCTCCATCACGCGGCAGAGCGAGCCCGGCGCCGAGACGGGCCCGATCTCGGCGGCCTACGCGCCGTCGAAGTCGTTCCTCAACGCGGTCACCGTCCAGTACGCCAAGGAGCTGAAGGACACCGGCATCCTGATCAACGCCGGCTGCCCCGGCTTCTGCGCGACGGACCTCAACGGCTTCCGCGGCGTCCGCACCCCCGAGCAGGGCGCGGCGATCGCAATCCGCCTCGCCCGGCTCCCCGACGACGGCCCGACCGGCGGCTTCTTCGACGACGACGGCCCCATCCCCTGGTGATCAGCGCTCGACGCGGAGGGGAAGGGTGCGGGGGCCGCGGACCTGGCCCGCGGCCCATGTCACCGCCGACGGGTCCGCCAAGGTGAAGACGGGGACGCGTTCCAGCCAGACCTCCAAGGCCACCCGGAGCTCCATGCGGGCCAGGTGCGAGCCGAGGCAGCGGTGGATGCCGAGGCCGAAGGCGGCGTGGCGGTTGACCTCCCGGCCGATGACGACCTCGTCCGCTCGGTCGAACTGCGCCGGGTCGCGGTTGGCCGCCGGGAAGGACAGCAGGACCCAGTCGTCGGCCTTCATGTCGACGCCGCGCCAGTGCATGTCCTCCTTCACCAGCCGCGCCATGGTGACCGGCGCGTAGGCGCGGAGGAACTCCTCCATCGCCGTCGGCAGGAGGGACGGGTCGGCGACGAGGCGCTCGCGGTCGGACGGGGTCTTCGCCAGATGCCACAGCGAGGCGCCGATCGCGCTCCACGTCGTGTCGATGCCGGCGATCAGGAGGAGCGCCATCGTCCCGGACACGTGGGACGCGTCGAGCTTCCGCCCGTACAGCTCGGCGTTGATCAGGTACGTGGTGAGGTCGTCGCGGGGGTCGTCGACATGGTCGCGGATCTGCTCGTACAGGTACTCGAACAGCTTGTCCATGCGGGCGATGCGCTCGTCCGGGGGCAGGTTGACGCCTTCGAGGGTGTTCTCGACGAACTCGCGGAACCTCGGCCCGTCCTCCGGCGGGAAGCCCAGCATGTCGGCGATGACCCGCATCGGGATGTGCTGGGCGTAGTCGTGCGCGGCGTCCACGACGTCCCGGCCCTCGAAGGAGTCGACGAGCTCGTGGCAGAACGCCCTGGTGCCCGCCTCCAGCTTCTGGACGGCCGACTTCTTGAACGCCGGCAGCAGCAGCTTGCGCGCGTCGTGGTGGAACGGCGGGTCGGACGAGATCGGCGGCGTGACGCCCACCGGGGCGAGGTCCGCGGGCGGCCGGTAGTTGCTCATCACCACCGACCGGGACGTGAAGCGCTCGGTGTCGTAGGCGATCGCGGCGACGTCCTCGTAGCGGACCGGCAGCCAGCCGCCGCCGAACCGCTCGGTCCGCGCGACCGGGCACCGCCGCCGCAGGTCGTCCTGGATCGGGTACGGGTCGGCCGCCCATTCCGGTTCCAGGTGGGAGAAGTCGGTCGCCCAGTCGGCGACCGGCCCGGTGATGACCTCGTTGCGGGTGCCGAGCGGCGTGGTGTCCCGCGCCCCGGTGAACCGGTCGTCGGCGGCCATGCCTCAGCCCTCCTCCACGGTGATCGCGCGCTCCGGGCAGTTCGCGACGGCGAGCCGGGCCTCGTGCTCCCGGCCTTCCGGGACGACGCCGGCGCCGAGGACCGTCCCGTAGCCCTCGTCGTCCTCGCCGAAGATCTCGGGCGCGAGGTCGTAGCAGCGGCCGTGGCCCTGGCAGCGTCCAGAGTCGATGCGCACCTTCATGGCGTTCCTCCTTCGGGGCGGCCGGGCGGCGCGAGCGCCGCCGCGATGCGGACGCGCACGGCGAGCCCGCCCCGGAACGGGTCGGCCGGTGAGGTTCGCCGACCCGCGCGGGCCCGCCGCGGCCATGCCGGGCCCCGTCGCCGGCCGCCGCCCGGAGAGGTGCCCGGCGGCTCCTACCCCACGGGCGTCCTGGTGGAGTGCGATTCCGCGGGCTCCTTCCGGCCGGCGGTGAAGAAGCCGATGAGCGCGGCGATCGTCGCCACCGCCTCCCCGGTGAAACTGATCGTCTTGTCGGAGTACCACTGCGGGTCGTACATGCGCGGGATCGGGCCGAGCTGCCCGAAGTCGACGAAGTAGTACAGCAGGACGGCGCCGGCGGCGCTCGCCGCGACGATGAACGCGATCGCGTACGTCCATCTTCGCGCCCACACCAGGACCAGGACGGCGGCCACGGCCGCCGCGATGGCCTGCGCGCGGAACAGGTCGTCCCCGGGGATGACGTCGTCCGGAGTGTTCGGCCCGGGGGCCATGTCCGGCGCGAACCGCCAGTGCACGATGGCGTCGGCCGCGAGTCCGGCGGCCACGAGAAGTCGAAGAACAATGCCCATACCCATTGCACGGTGATACCCGGGCCGCGGATCAAATCGAGCGCACCTTTTCGGAAGCATTTGGGCACAAGGATGACCGCATCCGGACGCCGGCGGTCAGGCGGCGCGCAGGAACATCGCCGACCAGGCGGATCCGAACGCCGGCGCCCCCCGCGATGATCAGCACGGCCCTGCGCCGGAACCCCGGCGCAGATGCGGGCCGTCCTGGCGGTGATGCCACGAAGCGTCAGCGGCGGCTCTTGACCCGGAGATAGCTCCAGTAGAGAAGTCCGAAGAGGATGAATCCGGACAGGATGAGCCCCGACCCCGTGCTCCACCCGGAGAACGGCAGGACGGGCACCAGCCCCCAGGCGACGCCCGCCGCGATCAGCCCCAGCCCCGTCAGGATCGACCCGGTCAGCCGCCACCAGGAGGTCACGCTCTCCTCGGCCGCCTGGATCGCACGATGCCGGACCGGCTCGACATACCGGTCCACGGCCGGGAACTCACGCGCGAGGATCAGCAGCCCGGCCAGCACGAGCAGCAACCCGGGACCGGGCAGGACGAGCAGGGCGACCCCGGTCACCAGCACCGCACCCCCGCCGACCAGCACCACCCCCCGCTTGGCCGACCTCCCATACCCCATGCCGTACCTCCCGCCGGACCGCGTCCGCCCACCGTGCACCTGCCACGCTAGATCTTGCGCACGGCGACCCACCCAAACCCCGCTCCCGGCAGTGGAAAAGACTCACCCCCGACCGGCAACCACACGTCAACCGTCCCCTGCGCAGCCTTCATCGGCCCCGGGACTCTCCGATCACCGGTGGCACATCTCCGTACCCCAGCGATGCGAACGGGCTGGACCGGCCGCCCGCAGGCCCCTCCCGTGCGGGGACGACCGGCGGCGGCCCTGACGGCGGGAGTTGCGGCGCGGGAGGCTGCGCATCGGGAGCCTGGGCGCCGGGCGGCTCGATGCCTCCGAAGGGAAGGTCGAAGGCCCAGGAACGCGGATACCATTCGATGGCGTACCGGTAGTTCTCGTTGATCACGCGAAATAGCGACACGAGCTGCTGGTCGGCGAACCGGCCTGGCGATAAGTCGCGGGAATGCATCGAGGCGAAGATGTCTTCCAGCATCCGGCTCAGCCGCTGCCTCAGGCCCGCCGCCGCTTCGCCGAAATCGACGGAACTTCCGATCGTGGCATCGATGCGTTGGAGCTTTGCCTGCGCTAGTGGAGAGGCTCGGTCGGACCATCCCCTCTCCAGCAACTGGGCCTGCCTGTAGAGGAATGCGCGAAATTCTTCGAGGGTTTTGGTCACGACCGAAATATGTTCGGCGCCCGCCAGGTGCGCATCCCAGACCCGCCCCGCTTTGAGTGATTTAAGCCACTCGGCGAGCTGCCACGCCGGATAGGCTTCGATGATCTCCGGATGCAGGGGCACATGGGGAATCGCAAGGTCCCCGTGTACGCTGCGCGCGGGGTTGATCTCAGGCCGGGGATAAGGCCGGGGAGGCGTGTCATAGGCCCGATCCGTCCGGGACCAGTTCGAGCCGGGCGAGCGCACGTTGATCTCCCAGCCGTTGATCTGGTCGCGCTGGTCCAGCAGGCGGACGATCAGGTCCTCCGCCTCGCGGTAGTGCACGGAGACGGGCGCCAGCCGCCCGCCGAACTCCCGCAGGTTGTACCGGGTCGCGTGGACGCCGCGTACGAAGATCGAGCAAACCGCCCGGTCGAGCCAGCTCAGGTAGCGGGCCGTATACCAGGCGCCGAAGGGCTCCTGCACGCAGGCGGCCAGGAGCGCCTCCCGCGAGGCCACGACCTCGCCGAGACGGGCCTCCTCCCGGCGGAGGCCGACCTGCACCGCCGCGAGGTCTTGGTGATCAACGTGAACATAATGCGAAGGGGAGGTCAGACCGGGCCAGTTCCGATAAGACAGCTGCGTCAACGGCACCCTTGCCTGCGGTAGCCCGGCGCCGCGCGATACAGCGGCGCCGATCGGGACAGGATGGAAGGGAAACGTACCAGACTTCAGGATCAGCACCTAATGAACAGAAGTCTAGTTTAGAGTCGCGATCATGGTGAGCTGGCATAACAAGATCGAAAAGGAACTACTCGAACATCTCAAAAGCGGACATGTCACTCCCTTCGCCCCCGCTATGGGCGTCCCCGCCTCCGAACGGACGATAAGAGCCGGGGTTCTGCGCGGTTTACTCACGGACCCCGATGTGAAACGCCTCCACCCGCCGCTGGTAAGCCTCGAAGGCGTGATCATCGAGGGCCGCCTGAGCCTGAACGGCCTCGAATGCGAGGTCAACCTTTTCCTGGTCGGCTGCGTTTTTCGTGAGGTGCTCGAACTGAGCTTCGCCCATCTGCCGCGGCTGGTGCTGGCCAAATCCAAGCTGGTCGGCATGGAAGCGGCCGGCGTCCGGATCGACAACGGGCTGGACGCCAGGTTCGTCGAATGCGCCGGCACCGTGCGGCTGAGCGGGGCGCGGATCGGAGGGCAGACCGATTTCACCGGAGCCCGGTTGGTGTCGGCGGAGAGATCCGCGCTGGAGGCCGACGGCTTCCGTGCCGACGGGGACCTGCTGCTGCGCACCGAGCTCCGCACACAGGCGGCGCGCGCGGACTCAGAGTTCTGCGCACGGGCGGCCGAGGACGCGGTCCGGCTCATCGGAGCGCAAATCTCGGGAGACCTCGACCTCATCGGCGCCAGGCTCGAAGCGGAACGCGGGCCCGCCTTGACCGCCGAGCGCGTCCGGGTCGGCGGCAGTGCGCTGTTCCAGGCGGTCAAGGCCGCGAGCATGCTCGGCGACGAGCCCGCCGCACGCGACGGCGTCAGCGTCCTGGTGCTGAAGGGGGCGGTGATCAGCGGCGAGCTCAGCCTGGACAAAGCAAAGATCAGCAGCGCGCAGGCGGGCGCGCTGGCCGCCGACAATATCAGGGTGGGCGGCGACGCCTTCCTCAGGAACATGCGGGCCATCGGCAGCGATCCGGAAGGGGTGGTACGGCTGCTCGGAGCCCATGTCGAGGGGAGCCTCAAGTGCCACGGCGGCGTCATGGCCAGCCACAGCGGCAACCAATGCAGCCTTGACCTGCGCTTCGCCACGCTGCACAAGGCCCTCTACCTCAAGCCGGACTTCCTCCGGGCCGGCAGCGCGGACAAGGTGAACCTCGACGGGCTCAAATACGCGATCGACCTGCCCGAGGCGATGGACCGCCGGGAGTGGATCGCTTTCCTGCGCGCTCGGGTCCCCTATGCGGCGCAGCCGTACCGGCAGCTCGCCGATGTCTACAAGGCCGCCGGGCGCGAGGAGGACGCGCGCCGGGTGCTCATCGCCCAGCAGGACCATCTGCTGGCCTCGGGCAACGACATCCCGCCGTTCGAGAAGTTCCGGCTGCGGGCACTGAAGATCACGGTCGGCTACGGGTACCGGATGTCACGACCGCTGGCCGGGCTCGCGCTGACCACCGTCGCGGCGATCGCCATGGTCGTCGTCTCGGCCGCCACGACCGACGCCGTCCGCCTCACCCCGGTGTACAGCAACCAGGTCAAGGCGTCCGCCACCGCTCATCCGGGCGGGGCCGGGGCGCAGGCGGCCGCCGAGCGCTGCACGCTCGTGGACCAGGTCGGCCTCGGTATCGAGCTGTCGGTGCCGCTGATCAACACCACGACGCGCGTCCGCTGCAACATCATCGCGTCGTCGAAGGTCGAGCAGCTGATCGTCGCCGCGGGCTGGATCTTCCAGGTGCTGGGCTGGATGTTCGCCGCGCTGTTCGCGGCGGGCGTGGCCAAGACGATCCGCGAGGACTGACGCGACTCCGCAAGTGGGCATGGAGCGGCCCCGTCCCGGGGGCGTTGATTCGGGACGGGGCCGCGGGCCGCGCGAGACCGGGCGACGGTCGCCCGCGCGGCGGGTCGGGGGTCAGTCCTTCACGGCCGCCTCGGCGCCCGCGCCGGTGAGGGAGCGGACCTCGATCTCGGCGTACTTGGCGGCGTTGTACTCCTTGCTCAGGACGGTCCCGAGGAAGCCGCACAGGAAGCCGATCGGGATGGAGAGGATGCCGGGGTTGCTGAGCGGGAACCAGCTCCAGTCGTGGTCGGTGAACAGGGCCTTCTCGTCGCCGGACACGACCGGGGAGAACGCCACGAAGAAGATCGCGGCGCCGAGGCCGCCGTAGATGGCGGAGGTCGCGCCGGCCGTGTTGAACCTCTTCCAGAACAGGCTGTAGAGGATCGCGGGCAGGTTCCCGGACGCCGCCACCGCGAACGCGAGGGCGACGAGGAACGCGACGTTGAGGCGCTGGGCGTAGATGCCGAGGACGATGGAGACGGCCCCGATCACCAGCGCGGAGATGCGGGCGACGCGGACCTCGTCCCCCTCGGTGGCCTTGCCCCTGCGGAACACGTGCGCGTACAGGTCGTGGGCGAAGGACGAGGACGAGGCGAGGGTGAGGCCCGCCACGACCGCGAGGATGGTGGCGAACGCGACCGCGGCGATGACCGCGAGCAGGATCGTGCCGCCGGCCGAGCCGAAGACGATCTCGCCGATGCGTTCGGCGAGCTGCGGTGCCGCGGTGTTCCCGGCCGAGTTGACCTTGCGGATCTCCTCCGATCCGACCAGGGCGGCGGCGCCGAAGCCGAGCACCAGGGTGAACAGGTAGAAGACCCCGATGAGCCCGATGCCCCACATGACGGACTTGCGGGCGTCGCGGGCGGTCGGGACGGTGTAGAAGCGGATCAGGATGTGCGGCAGCCCGGCGGTGCCGAGGACGAGCGCGAGGCCCAGGCTGATCAGGTCGAGCTTGCCGGTGAGGCCGGAGTCCTCGGTGGCGTAGCGCTGGCCGGGCTGCAGGAACTTGTCGCCCTTGCCGCTCTGCTCGGCGGCGTCGTTCAGCAGCGAGGAGAGGTTGAAGCCGAACTTGCCGAGCACCAGCAGGGTGATCAGGGCCGCGCCGGTCATCAGCAGGACGGCCTTGACGATCTGCACCCAGGTGGTGCCCTTCATCCCGCCGAACACCACGTAGATGATCATCAGGACGCCGACCAGCGCGATCGTCGCGCCCTTGGCGAAATCGCTGGTGAAGCCGAACAGCAGCGAGACGAGCGCGCCCGCGCCGACCATCTGCGCCAGCAGGTAGAAGATCGACACGACGATGGTGGACACGCCGGCGGCGGTCCGCACGGGCCGCGGGCTCATCCGGAACGCCAGCACGTCCGCCATCGTGAACCGGCCGGAGTTCCGCAGCAGCTCGGCGACGAGCAGCAGCGCGACGAGCCAGGCGACGAGGAACCCGATCGAGTACAGGAAGCCGTCGTAGCCGTACAGGGCGATGAGCCCGGCGATGCCGAGGAACGACGCGGCGGACATGTAGTCGCCGCCGATCGCGAGGCCGTTCTGCGGGCCGGAGAACGACCGCCCGCCGGCGTAGAAGTCGGTGGCGTTCTTGGTGTTGCGGCTCGCCCACACGGTGATCGCGAGGGTGGCCGCCACGAACACGACGAACAGGCTGATCGACAGGGCCTCGTGGCTCATCGGGCGTCCTCCGCGGTCCGCGCCGCCGGGGCCGTCTCGGCGACGATCTCGGCGCGCAGCTTGTCGGCGGCCGGGTCGAGCCGCCGCTCGGCGTGCCGCGAGTACAGGTACGCGATGCCGAACGTCGAGACGAACTGCAGCAACCCGAAGACCAGGGCGATGTTGATCGAGCCGAACAGCTCGGTCCCCATGAAGCCGCGCGCCCACCCGGACAGCACGACGTAGAGCAGGTACCAGCTGAGGAACGCGGCGGTCATGGGGAATGCGAATCGGCGGAATCTGCGGCGGAGATCTTGGAACTCCGCGGTGCCCTGGAACCGTTCATAGACGGTGCCGGCGGCGTTCTTATCGACGGACACGACCGCCCTCCTCTTCTGTGACGCCAGTCACGCGCCACCGTAAAGACCCAGCTCGGAGGGGGCGAGGGGTCGGCGGCAAGGCTGCGGTCAGGTGCCGTTCATCGTCGCCGGGATGCCGGACCCGTCGCCGAACGGTCGCTCTGGCGCGATGAACGGTCAGACGCGCCGGGGCCGCCAGGTGCCCCGGTCGACGTTGAGCGACTCCGGAGTGTGCAGGCGCACCATCATGCGGGCGACGCCCTTCGGCACGCGGCGCTGCGTGCACAGCGACACGACGATCATGACGGCGAACGCGATCGGCACCGTCCAGGCGGCGGGCTGGGCGAGCAGCGCGCCGGCGAACCCGGACGGCGGCCCGGCCGCGATCGTCACGATGACGGCGGTGCCCGCGAGCACGCCGCCGGCGACGAGCCCGGCGAGCGCGCCCGGGACGGTGAGCCGCCGCCACCAGACGCCGAGGACGAGCAGCGGGCAGAAGGTGGACGCGGCGACGGCGAACGCGAGCCCCACGACGTCCGCGACGGCGAGCGACCGCGCGGCTATCGCCAGGGCCAGCGGGACGACGAGGGCGAGCAGCGTCCCAACGCGGAACGACCGGACGCCGCCGCGCAGGATGTCCTGGGCGAGCACCCCGGCGACGGACACGGTGATGCCGGACGACGTCGACAGGAACGCCGCGACCGCGCCCCCGGTCACCAGCGCGCCGAGGAGGTCGCCGCCGAGCCCGCCGATCAGCCGTCCGGGCAGGGTGAGGACGACGGCGTCCGCCCGCCCGGTCATCAGCAGCTCGGGCGTGTAGAGGCGCCCGAACACCCCGTACAGCGCCGGGAGCAGGTAGAACGCGCCGAGCAGCGACAGCACCATCACGGTCGTGCGGCGTGCGGCGCGCCCGTCCGGGTTGGTGTAGAAGCGGACGAGCACGTGCGGCAGCCCCATCGTCCCGAGGAACGTCGCGAGGATCAGCGAGTACGTCGCGTACAGCGAATGCTCGCGCCCGTCGAGCGGCAGGGCCCATTCCCGGTCGGTGGTGACGGGGCGCCCGCTCACGTGCGGGACGTCGGCGCCGGCCGGGAAGGTGACGGACGTGTCCGCGTCGATTCTGTGCGGCCCGGGTGTCAGGGTGAGCGGCGCGCGGCGGTGGTGGCGGCCGTCGACCTTCCCGTCCACGACGACCTGGACGGGCGCGGTCACGTTCACCGTGACGGCGACGCCGACCGCGACGGTCGTCCGGTCGCCGAACCGCGGGGGCGCGTCCGACGACAGGCCGGGCGAGCCGTCGCCGCGCCACGCCAGCAGCAGGAACACCAGCGGCACGGCCAGGGCGGTCAGCTTCATCCAGTACTGGAACGCCTGGACGAGGGTGACGCTGCGCATGCCGCCGCCCAGGACGTTCACGGCGACGACGACCGCGATCAGCACGCCGCCCGCCCACACCGGCGTGCCCGTGACCGTGCGGAGCACCAGCCCGGCGCTCTGGAACTGGGGCAGCAGGTACAGCCAGCTGATCAGCACGACCAGGACGCTCGCGACGCGGCGCACGGCCATCGACTCCAGCCGCGCCTCGGCGAAGTCCGGCAGGGTGTAGGCCCCGGAGCGGCGCAGCGGCGCCGAGACCAGCACGAGCAGCACCAGGTACCCGCCCGTCCAGCCGACCGGGAGCCACAGCATGTCCGCGCCGTACGCGAGGATCAGGCCCGCGATGCCGAGGAAGGACGCCGCCGACAGGTACTCGCCGCCGATCGCGGACGCGTTCCGCAGCGGCGTCACCGTCCGGGACGCCACGTAGAAGTCGGACGTCGTCCGGGAGATGCGGACCCCGAGGACGCCGATCAGGACGGTCGCGACGACGACGAGCATGACCCCCGCGAGACCGTAGGCGGCGTTCACGGCCGGTCCTCGGTCCGGTCGACGAGGTCGGCGAAGTCGTCCTCGTTGCGCTCGGCCTGCCGGACGTACCACCAGCCGCACGCCACGAACCACGGGTAGATCAGCCCGCCGAGCAGCACCCACGGCAGCGGCAGGCCGAACACCTCCGCCTCGCGCACCTCGGGGACGGTCGCGAACAGCAGCGGCAGCCCGAGCACCACGACGGCGAGCACCAGGCAGAGCCGGGCGGCGAGCCGCAGCTGGGTGCGCAGCAGCGAGCGCATGTACGCCTCGCCGAGCCCGGTCTGCTCGTCGATCTCGCGGGTCACCGGGTAGCGGGGCCGCCGCACGGTCCGGGTCCGCGGCCCGGTCACCAGCGTGCGGCCGGCCGCGACGCCGCGCGGCCGCTCCGCCGGCCGTCCGGTGGAGCGCTCCACCGGCCGCCCGGCCGGGTGCTCGGCCGGGTGCTCGGCCGGGTGCTCGGCCGGCCGCTCCCGCGGGCTCAGGACGATCTCCTCGCCCGCCGCACCAGCAGGTCGCGCAGCTCCCGCACGTGCCGCCGCGCCACCGGCAGCTCGGCGTCGCCGACCACGACCGTGCAGCGCCCCGAGTCGAGCCGCAGCTCCTTGATCGCCGACAGCGCGACCAGGTGGCTCCGGTGGACCCGGACGAACCCGGCGCCGCTCCACCGCTCGCACAGCGCGTTCAGCGGGATCCGCACGAGGTGGCTGCCGCCGGACGTGTGCAGGCGCGCGTAATCGCCCTGCGCCTCCACGTACAGCACCTCGGCCGGGGTGACGAACCGGGTGACTCCGCCCAGCTCGACGGGCATGGGCTCCGGCTCCGCGGGCGCCGGGTCGGCGGGGACGTCCGCCCAGCCGGCCTCCTCGGCGGCCTCGGTGACCCGCGTGATCGCCAGGCTGAGCCGCTCGGGCCGCACCGGCTTCAGGATGTAGTCGGTCGCCTTGATCTCGAACGCGTCCACGGCGTGCCCCTCGTAGGCCGTGACGTACACGATCAGCGGGGGGCGGGCGAACTGGGCGAGGACGCGGCCGAGCACGGTGCCGTCCAGTCCGGGCATGCGGATGTCGAGGAACACCGCGGAGACGGGCCGCCCGTCCGCGAGCGCGCGGTCGAGCTTGCGCAGCGCGGCGGCGCCGTCCCGGGCCGTGTGGATCTCGCCGATCCGCGGATCGGCGCGCAGCAGGTGCACGAGGTCGTCCAGTGCAGGCGCCTCGTCATCCACCGCAAGGACACGCAGGCCCACCGCATCGTCCTTTCCCGTACCGTCCGCCACATTCCAGTCAACGCCGCCGGGAGAGTCAAGAGGCCGTGACGCCGGGACGGTACTTGGGAACCCGCACGATGACCTTGGTTCCGGCGCCCGGCCCGGTCTCCACGGCGAGCCCGTACTCGTCCCCGTACACCTGCCGGAGCCGGTCGTCGACGTTGGCGAGCCCGATCCCCGCCTGGTCCGCGGCGGGGGTGCGCCGCTCCCCCGCGAGCAGCTGCCGGACCTCCTCGGGGTCCATGCCGATCCCGTCGTCCTCGACGCTGATCACGCAGTCGGACCCGGCGTCCTCCGCGATGATCGTGATGAGGCCGGGCTCCGACCTGTCCTGCAGCCCGTGCCGGACGGCGTTCTCCACGAGCGGCTGCAGGCACAGGAACGGGACCGCCACCGGCAGCACCTCGGGCGCGATCCGCAGCGTCACCCGAAGCTCCTCGCCGAACCTGGCCCGCTGCAGGAGCAGGTACCGGTCGATCGACCGCAGCTCCTCGGCGAGCGTCGTGAAGTCGCCGTGCCGCCGGAACGAGTACCGGGTGAACCCGGCGAACTCCAGCAGCAGCTCCCGCGCCCGCTCCGGGTCGGACCGGACGAACGACGCGATCGTGGTCAGCGAGTTGTAGATGAAGTGCGGGGAGATCTGCGCCCGCAGCGCCCGCATCTCCGCCTCCATCAGCAGCGCCCGCGAATGGTCGAGCTCGGCGAGCTCCAGCTGGGCGTCGACCCACTGCGCGACCTCCTCGGCCGCCCGGATCAGCCCGGCCGGGACGTCCTCCCCGTACGCGGCCAGCGTCCCGACGACCCGGTCGTCGGTCGCGAGCGGGACGACGACGACCCGCCGGATCGGGCAGTCGACCCGGTCGCAGCCCACGTCGTGCACCTGCGTCCGCCCGTTCCCCAGCGTGACCTCGGCGTGCGCGAGCCCCTCCGCCGCGTGGTGGTCGTGCTCGCCGTCCCAGGCCAGCAGGCGCTCCCCGTCGGTGATGGCGAGCGCCGGGCAGTCGAGCAGCGCCCGCAGGTGCCGCGCGGCCTTCTGCGCCCCCTGCTCGGTCAGCCCGGCCCGGAACGCGGGCGCGGCCCGGGAGGCGGTGTGCAGCATCTCGAACGTCGCGCGCCGCGCGGGTCCGCCCAGGTCACCGCCGCGCCCCTGGCGGCGCCACCACAGCAGCGCCGGAACCCACGTCACCACGAGCGTCGCGACGACGGCAACGACCACGTCCATCCAGCAAATTTATGCCGCATACGCCGAGGAAAGTGAAGTTGATCACTTTCCTCCCCAACCCGCTATGGAACGAACCCGGCATCCATGACATTTTGATCAAGCCGACATTGTCGATCTTGGCCGGAGTACCCGCCGCTCCCCCAGACCCACGGCCGGGCCCGGCCGTGAGGAGTGCGCATGCGCCGACGTCGAAGCGCGGCAGCCCTTGCCGTCCTGCCCCTCGCCCTCTCCCTGCTCGCCGCGCTGCAGGCCCCGGCCGCCGCGGACGAGCTGGACCTCGCCAACTTCCAGCTCCGCCCGAACTCCTACGGCACCGACCTCCAGGACCGCGCCGACGCCCTGCCGCTGGTGAAGGCCACCGTCACCGACATCATGAACGACCTGAACCGGCGGAGCGACACGACGCCGGTCGCCGTCGGCGGCGCCTGCAACCCGGCCGCGCGGGCGTCCGGCAGCAGCGTCGACATCGAGCGGAGCATCTGCTTCAACAGCGGCGACAACGACACGGAGGACTGGTACCCGCAGGGCGTCACCACCGTCGCCGACATGCAGTCCGACCGGGTGTGGGGCAACGGCTACCAGCCGGTCATCGTCAGCTGGTACGACCACAACACGTCCACGAAGAACCCGGTCAAGGGCGTCCGCATCAGCTTCATCAACCCGTACACCGGCGCCTACCGGCACGTCCTGCTGGTGTATCCGCGGGCCAACGGCGACTACGACGCCGTACGGGTGTCGCAGGACTCGTCCAGCGGCGACTACAGCAAGCCGCTGCACGCGGGCGGCATCCTCTGGTACGGCAACTACCTGTTCGTCGCCGACACCGCGCGCGGGTTCCGGATGTTCGACATGCGCCGCATCTACGACCTGGGCGCGTCCAAGAACGGGACCACCAGCAACAAGGACTGGGTCGGCCTCGTCGGCGACACCTACTACGGCTTCAGCTACCGCTACATCATGCCGCAGGTCGGCTCGTGGACCCGGACCGCGTCGACCGGCACCAAGTGCACCGCGTCGGACGGCTCGCCGAACTTCTCCTACGTCTCCCTCGACCGCAGCGGCACCGACCACCTCATCGCCGGGGAGTACTGCGCGGGCGGCGAGGCGGTCAACGGCCGGGTCGCCGCCTGGCCCATCGCGGGCGCGTTCGACTCGAACCACAACCTGATCATGAACACGTCGTACCGCTGGAACGCCGACGTGGCGCACAGGCTGCCGGACAGCAACGTGCAGGGCGCGATGCGCTTCAACGGCCGCTGGTACCTCAGCCGCAGCCACGGCGAGACCGGCGCAGGCGACCTCATCAAGACCGAGCCGGCGACATCGTCCACCGCCACGCTGCGGATCGACCAGCGGCAGGACCTCGCGATCGGTCCGGAGGACCTGTCCCACTGGCAGGGCGGTGCCGCCTCGACCCCGACGCTGGGCACCATCTGGACGCTCGGCGAACACCCGGGCAAGCGGATGGTCTACTCCGTCTACCCGCACTAGGTCCACCCGCACCAGCCCCGGGCTCCCCGGGAGACGCCCGGCCGGCCGCCGCCGGCCGGGCGTTCCCGGTGGTCAGTCCGGATCGAGGTCTTCGGCGAGCTTGTCGTAGTGGAGGTCGGGGTCGCCGAACGCCAGGGACGCGGCCATCGCGTGTTCGGAGAACAGGCGCAGGTCGTGCTCCCCGGTGAAGCCGATGGCGCCGTGGACCTGGTGGCCCAGGGCGCACACCCGTTCGTACGCCTCGCTCACCCACGCCTTGGCCATCGCGACCTCCTGGGCGGCCTCGCGGCCCGCCGACAGCAGCCAGATGGCCTCGTAGGCGATGAAGCGGGACCCGAGCACGTCGATCGCCATGTCGGCGCAGTGGTGCTGGACGGCCTGGAACGACCCGATCGCGCGGCCGAACTGCTCGCGTTCCGTCGCGTACTCCACCGTCATGTCGAGGACGCGCTGCGCCCCGCCCACCATCTCGGCGCACGTCGCGGCCGCGCCGAACAGGTTGATCGCGGCGGCGGCGTCCGCGCCGAGAGCGTCCTCGGCGCGGACGCCGTCCAGCTCGACGTGGCAGGGACGGTCCGAGCCGATCGCGCCGAGCGGCCGGAGCGTCACGTCCGAGGCGTCCACCCAGAAGGCGCGCGGCTCACCGTCCAGCCGCGCCACCACCAGGATGTGCTCGGCCGAGGCGGCGTACGGGACGAACTCGGCGGTCCCGCTGAGGACGAACGCGTCGCCTTCGCGCGCGGCAGCCGGGCCCTCACCTGGACGATCCCAGGGCAGGGGGGCGGCCGTCACGATCCGGCCGTCCGCGATGGCGGCCAGCCAGCGTTCCCTCTGCTCCGGCGTCCCGCAGCGGGCGACCGGCATGCCGCAGCAGGCCACCGACGCCGGCAGCGGGCTCGGCACCCGCGCGTAGCCGAGCTGCTCGAACAGCAGGCACGCGTCCAGGAAGTCGCCGCCCACGCCGCCGTGCTCCTCGGGGAAGGCCAGGCCCGTCCAGCCGAGCTCGACCATCTCCTTCCAGAGCGCGGCAGAGTAGCCGGACGGGTCGCCTTCCAGCGCCCGCGCCCCGGCGGTCGAGACGCGCGAGGCCAGGACCTCGCGGGCGGTGGAGGCGATCAGCTCCTGGTCTTCGGTCAGGCTCAGGTCCATGGCGGCGGCACCTTGTCGGAGCGGACCCACACGCCGGGGCGTTCCTCCCAGAACAGCTGCACGAGGACGCCGCCGGTCTTCTTCGGATGGATGAACGTGTGCCTCCAGGCAGCCCCGTCGGTGACGCCCTCCTCGTCGTCGAAGGTCGGGGTGTCGTAGTGCTCGCAGGCGGCCATCGCCGCGTCCCAGTCGGCGACCTCGAACGTGACGTGGTGGGCGCCGGGGCCGCCCTTGGCCAGGAAGCGCTCGATGAACGAGTCCTCGCCGCGCGGCATGATCACTTCCCAGCAGATGGCGGAGCCGGGGATGTTCAGCACGAGGTCGGCCATGTCGGGATGCTCGTCGTCGGCCGTCCGCCACACCTGCACGAAGCCGGCGAGGTCGCGGTACCAGCGGGCGAGCACGTCGCGGTCGTGGAACGCCTGGCAGATGTGGTCGAGGGCCACGATGCCGAGGGACGGCCCGTCCGGCGACCCCGTCTCCACCGCGGAGGCGGACGTGTCGCCGCACATGTCGAGGCTCCCGGGGCCGCGCAGCCGCCACAGGACGCCGGGGCCGTACTCGGGCGGGCTCAGCGACGCCTCCAGCCAGCGGCCGCGCGCACCGTCGGTCGGCTTGATGCCGCGCACTTCGAGTTCGGCCTGCACGGCTTCGAGGTCGGGCACCTCGGCGCCGACATGGTGCAGGCCGGGCCGCCCGGAATGCTCGTCCAGCCACGTCTGCAGCGGCGAGCCCTCGCCCGCGGGGGAGACGACCTCCCACGCCTGCCCCCGGCTGCCGGGGATCTCCAGGCGGGCGCCGCGCACCCCTTCGCCCGGGTTGTCCCAGCTCCGGACGCGCCGGAACCCGAACAGCCCGGAGAGCAGCGCCACCTGCGCGTCGAGGTCGGGGGTCACCTGCGCGACGTGATCGATGCGGTAGATCTGCACGGGTCCTCCTAGCTCGGGTGCGGCTCGATCCAGTCGTAGCCGTAGGTGACGAGTTCCTTGACGAGGCGCAGGTTGTAGCGGTTCATCGCGGCGATGCGCTCGGCCAGCTCGCCGACCCGCTTGTCGAACTCGTCCGCCGGGTACACGTCGTTGACCAGCCCCAGCTGCAGCGCGCGCTCGGCGCCGATCCGCGCGCCGGTGAAGAGCAGCTCCTTGGCGCGGGCCTTGCCGATCCGCTCCGGCAGCCGCTTCACACCGCCCCAGCCCGGCGCCGACCCGCCGAACTCCGGCTGGTCCGGGTCGCCGTCCTCGGTCATCTTCGGCCGGTACGGGGGCCGCGCCGACAGCGTGATCTCGACGAGGCCCATCTTCGCGTCGTCGGAGGCGACGATGAAGTCGGCGGCGAGCGCCAGCTCCAGGCCGCCGCCGACCGCGTACCCGTGCACGGCCGCGATCACCGGCACCGACAGCCGCTCCATCATCGCGAACGTCTTCTCCCCGAGCCGCCCCTGCTCGACGCGCTCGCGCGGGGTCAGCTTCTCCGACCAGGCCAGGTCCATCCCGGCGCAGAACGCGCGCTCGCCGGCGCCGCGCAGCACCACCGCGCAGACGTCCTCGTCGTCGTCGACGCGGGTGAAGATGTCGCGCAGCTCCGTCATGGTGGTGGGCGTCAGGGCGTTCAGCTTCTCCGGGCGGTTCAGCGTCAGCCAGGCGACTCGCTCCTCGATCCGCAGGTCGACGGTCTCGTAGGCGTTCTCGTCGGGCATACGGGTTCGCTCCTCCTGGTGGTGGTCAGCCGCGGGGCAGGTTCAGGCCCCGGGTGGCGATGACGTTGCGCTGGATCTCGGTGGTGCCGCCGAGGAAGGTGGACGCCACCGAGTCGCGGCGCATGTGGGTGAACAGGGCGCCGAGCGGGGCGCCCTCGCGCTCCCAGAGCGCGGCGGACCGGCCGAAGGCGCGCGCGCCGGTGCGCGCCAGCCGCTGGTGCAGCTCCGCGCCGAACAGCTGGTTGACGGACGCCTCGAAGCCGGGCTCCTCCCCCGCCGCCTGCCGCGACACCGTGTAGCGGGCCAGGTTGTACAGCACGCGGACCTCCGTGCGGCGGCGCGCGATCTCCCGCCGGATCGCCGGGGTGTTCCGCGCGAACCGCCGCCCGTCCGGCGACCGCAGGTACGCCGCCAGCTCGGCGAGCGCCTGCTCGTACTTGATCGTGGCGCCGATCCCGGCCCGCTCGAAGCCGAGCGCGGACATCGCCACGTACCAGCCGCGGTTCTCCTCGCCGACCCGGTCCGCCACCGGCACCCGGACGCCGTCGAAGAAGATCTCGCAGAACGGCGCCGCGCCGCGGATGTCGGTGATGGGGCGGATCGTCACGCCGGGCGCGTCCGCCTTGACGAGCAGGAACGTGATGCCGCGATGCGGCCTGCCGGCGTCGGGGTCGGTGCGGACCAGGACGAACAGCCAGTCGGCGTACTGGCCGAGGGACGTCCACACCTTCTGGCCGTCCACGACGTACTCGTCCCCGTCGCGGACGGCGCGGGTGCGGAGCGAGGCCAGGTCGGAGCCCGAGCCGGGTTCGGAGAAGCCCTGCGCCCAGGCGGCCCGGCCCGAGGCGATGGGCGGCAGGTGCCGGGCCTTCTGCTCCTCGGTGCCGTGCACCAGAAGCGTCGGGCCGAGGAGGAACGCGCCGATGCCGTTCACGGTCGGCACCCGCGCCCGCATCATCTCCTCGTGCAGGACGAACTCCTCCAGCGGCGACAGCCCGGCGCCGCCGTACTCCCGCGGCCAGTGCGGGGCGATCCAGCCGCGCTCGGCCAGCGCCGCGGCCCACGCCCTGGCCCCCTCCCGCCGCTCCGGGTCGTCGGACACCCGGTCGACGGGCCAGTTGTAGCCCGCGACGTCCTCGGGTTCGAGGCTCTGCTCCTCGTCCGCCGCCGGACGGTAGGACGCGGGGAACCGCTCCGCGATGAAAGCCCTGACCTCTTCGCGGAAGGCCGCCTGCTCCGGCGTGTCGTCCCAGTTCACCGGCCGCCCGCCTCCCGGTCCCAGGTCGTCTCGGTGATCCCCGACTCGCCCTGCGCGCGCAGCTTGTACTTGGCGACCTTGTCGGTCGGGGTGCGCGGGAGGGCGTCCACGAACTCCACGTATCGGGGGATCATCGAGCGCGGCAGCCGCTCCTCGCAGTAGGCGACGAGCTCCTCCGGGTCGAGCCCGGTGTCCGGCTGCACGACGATCGAAACCTTGATGTCCTCGTCCTCCAGCTCCGAGGGCACGCCGATCGCGGCGCACTCCAGCACCGCCGGATGCTGGTTGATCTCGGTCTCCAGGTCGAAGGCCGAGATGTTCTCCCCGCGCCGGCGGATGGCGTCCTTCATCCGGTCAAGGAAGTAGAAATACCCGTCGTCGTCTCGCCATACCCGGTCCCCGGTGTGAAACCACATGTTGCGGAAGCAACGTGTGGTCGCCTCCCAGTCGCCGTAGTAACCGGTCGTGAGGACGAATGGCTGCTTCGGCCGCAGCACCAGCTCGCCCGGCTCTCCCGGCCCGACCTCGCGGTCCAGTTCGTCCACCACGGCGACGTGGAAGCGCTCCTCGTGCGCCCGCCCGCACGAGCCGACCCGCCACTCCCCGTACGGGCTGCCGGTCGCGATGCCCGCCTCGGTGCTGGTGTAGGTCTCCACCGACCGGACGCCGAACCGCTCCCGCATCGCCTCGTCGAGGTTCGACTTGCCCATGTAGAACGTCTCCAGCCGGTGGTCGCGGTCCCGCGACGTCGGCGGCCGGTTCAGCAGGATCGGGATCATCGAGAACACGCTCATGCAGACCTGCGCGTCGAAGCGGCGCACGTCGTCCCAGAACCTGGACGCGCTGAACCGCTCGACGATCGCGATCGAGCCGCCGCCCAGCAGGGCCGACAGCATGCCGTCCCAGAGCGCGGCGGCGTGGAACAGCGGGAGCGGGCAGTAGATCGTCTTGCCCCACCGGTCGAGGAAGTCGAGCGAGTCGTACGCGCAGGTCAGCGCCAGCGCGTGCGGCACCATGGCGCCCTTGGACGGCCCGGTCGTCCCGGACGTGTACATGATGGCCTGAAGATCCCCGAAGCCGACCTTCACATCGACCGTGCCGCCCTCGTCCGGCAGGGAGTTCAGCTCGCGCGCCGGCTTGCCGAGCCGGTCCAGCGGCACCCCGGCCCCGGCGGCGTCCCGGACGAGGACGCCGCCGAGCTTCGGCAGCCTCTCCGCGACATCGGCGACCCGCTCGGCGTAGGGGCCGTCGATGATGAGCCAGCGCGAGTCCGAGCTGTCCAGGACGTGCCGCAGCAGCTCGCCCCTGTACGCGATGTTGATCGGCACGGCGACCGCGCCGAGCCGCGCCAGCGCGAACACGAGATGGACGAAGTCGGCGCAGTTGGGCAGCATCAGGCCCACGTGGTCGCCGCGTCCGATGCCGGCCCCGGAGAGGGAGCGGGCCAGCCGGTCGGCGGCGGCGTCGACCTCGCCGTAGGTGACCTCGCCGTCCCGGAACTTGAGGAACGTCTGCCTTCGATGTACCTGCGCCTGTGACCGGAGGACGTCCCCGAGGACGAAGCTCTCCAGCGTCTCCTTGCGCATCCGGACCCTCCGCTGTCGCTGCGTTGGCGTGCGTGCGTGCCGTTGGCGTGCCTGCGTGCGTTGGCTTGCGTGCGTTGGCGTGCGTGCGTCGTCGGTGGCTGGGCGGCTAGATGGCGGCGGCGCGGAATCGGCTGGGAGCGATCCGCAACCGGACAATGTCATAAATAGAGGAACACGAAACTACAGACACGGCAACAGTGTCAGAAAGGGAACAAACCTGTTTCAGGAGTCATCTACTGGGACACCACGTACCCCGTGTGACTTAGGCCACACACTCTCCGCGCGGGGTTTCGGACGCACACCGCAGCACTTTCCAGGCACCCGGCTTTGGAGGGGAGTGCCAACGATCCCCCTCCAGGATCGGCGGATTCCACCGGCTTCGCGACCGACCCGCGGGCCTATCGTTCTGCCGTCCCCTGCGGAAGGAACGGGTGCGCCATGCAGAATCCACAGCCGCGCTGGTGTTCGTGCCGGGTCCCGGACGGGGTCACCCGCCGGCAGGTCCTCGGCGGCCTGAGCGCGGCGAGCGCCCTCGCGGTCGCCGGCTGGCCGGGCACCGCCTCGGCGGCCGGGCCGCACGGCCGGTCGGTGACGATCACCGTGATGGGCACGTCCGACATCCACAGCCACGCGGTGAACTGGGACTACTACAAGGACGCCGAGTACGGCGACAGTGACGGGAACACGGTCGGCCTGGCCCGCGTGTCGAGCCTCGTCAACGAGGTCCGCGCCGCCCGCGGACGCGACCGCACCCTGCTGTTCGACGCCGGCGACACCATCCAGGGCACCCCGCTCGGCTTCTACTACGCCACCGTCGAGCCGATCACCGAGACCGGCGGGACGCATCCGATGGCCCGCCAGATGAACGCCATCGGCTACGACGCCGTGGCGCTCGGCAACCACGAGTTCAACTACGGCATCCCGTTCCTGAACAAGTGGATCAGCCAGATGGACGCGCCGGTGCTGGCCGCGAACGCCGTCCACGCGGGAACCCGCCGGCCCGCCTACCGCCCGTACATCATCAAGAGGATGCACGTCCGCGGGTACCCGCCGATCCGGGTCGGCCTCCTCGGCCTGACGAACCCGGGCATCGCGATCTGGGACAAGGCGAACGTCTCCGGCAAGCTCGACTTCCTCGACCTGGTCGAGACCGCGCGCCGGTGGGTGCCGGTCATCCGCGCCCGCGGCGCCGACGTCGTGATCATCAGCGCGCACTCCGGCGACAGCGGGACGTCGTCCTACGGCGACGCGCTGCCCATCGAGAACGCGGCCGCGCTGGTCGCCGAGCAGGTCCCGGGCATCGACGCCATCCTGTTCGGCCACGCGCACCTGGAGATCCCGGAGCGCTTCGTCACCAACAAGATCACCGGCCGGACCGTCGTGATGAGCGAGCCGAAGTGCTGGGGCCAGCGCCTGTCCATCTTCGACCTGACCCTCACCCACTCGCGGGGCCGCTGGAAGGTCACCGGCAAGTCGGCGACCACGGTGAACTCGAACACCGTCCAGGAGGACCCGGAGATGGTCACCCTGGTCAAGAAGCAGCACGACGCGGTCGTGGCCTACGTGAACAAGGAGGTCGCCACCTCGACCGAGGAGATGTCCGCCGCGGAGGCGTGCTGGAAGGACACGGCGATCCTCGACTACATCCACCTCGTCCAGACCGAGAGGGTGAAAGCCGCGCTCGCGGGCTCGGAACACGAGTCCCTCCCCGTGGTGTCGATCGCGGCGCCCTTCAGCCGGGCCGCGACCTTCCCCGCCGGCAAGGTCACCATCAAGGACATCGCGGGCCTCTACATCTACGACAACACCCTCCTGGGCAGCATTCTCACGGGCTCCCAGATCAAGGACTACCTGGAGTACTCCGCCCAGTACTTCAAGCAGGTCTCCGCGTCCGACCCCGTCGACCCGGCGTCCTGGACGAACGCCGACAACCGCCCCGACTACAACTACGACCAGTTCTCCGGCATCGCCTACGACGTCGACATAGCCAAGCCGGAGGGCTCGCGGATCACCAACATGACCTACGACGGGGCACCGGTCGCGGACGACCAGCGGTTCGCGGTCGCGGTCAACAACTACCGGCAGTCGGGCGGCGGAGGCTTCCCGCACATCACCACCGCCGAGGTCGTCTACAACGCGCAGGTGGCGATCCGCGAGGCGATCGTCGAGTACGCCTCCGCCGCCGGCACCATCGACCCCGCGACCTTCCACACGGAGAACTGGCGGCTCGTCCGCGACGGCACGCCCGTGTTCTGACGCGGAGCCGTCGTGTCGTGGCGACCCGGTGCCCGCGCTTCCGGCAGGCCGTGGCGGAACGGATCACCCGGGCGGCGCCGGCCGCGGGTGATCCGTCCCGGGTCAGGAGTGCGCGGGCAGCGGCACCTCCGTTTCGGCTCCGGGGGCGGGCCGGGTCTCCGGGCGGGGGGCGTTCATGAGGACGGCGACGATCAGCGCACCCGCCAGGAGGATCCCGGCGCCCCAGGCGCTGCCCGTCCCGAACCCCTCCACCAGCGCCTGCTTCGCGACGGCGGGGCTCCTGCCGTGCGAGACGAGGTAGTCCGCGGTCGCGCTGGTCGCGATGGTGTTGAGCAGCGCGATCCCGATCGAGCTGCCGACCTGCTGCGCCGCGTTGACGGTCGCCGACGCCACGCCCGAGTCGCCCTGGTCGACGCCGCGGGTGGCGTAGTTCATGGCCACCGGCATGATCATGCCCGCCCCGAACCCGTAGAGCAGGCCCGTGACCAGCACGCCTCCGGCGTACCCGGTGCCGGGTTCGAGGGTGAGCATCCACAGCATGCCGCACGCGCTGACGAGCATCCCGGGGACGATCAGCGCCCGCGGCGGGACCCTGGGCAGCAGCCGGGCGCTGATCGCGCCGGCCGACACCATGACCGTCAGCACCATCGGGAAGAAGGCCACGCCCGTCCTGATCGGCGAGTAGCCCTTGACGATCTGCAGGTAGTAGGTCATGAACAGGAACGCGCCGAACATGCCGGCCCCCGCCAGCCCCACCGCCAGGTAGGCGGCGCCGCGGGTGCGGTCGGCGAGGACGCGCGGCGGCAGCAGCGGCTCCGGCACCCGCCGCTCGACGAGGACGAACGCGGCGAGCAGCACCGCACCGGCGGCGAGCAGGCCGGTGACGGTCGCCGACCGCCAGCCGTCCGACTCGGCCCGGCCGGTGCCGTACACGATCGCGACGAGCCCGGCAGTGGCGAGCAGGACGCCGGGGACGTCGAACCGGGCCCGGCCCTCGCGCCGCGACTCGGTCAGCATCGCGGACCCGCCGGCCACCGCGACCAGGGCGATCGGGATGTTGATGAAGAGGCACCAGCGCCAGTCCAGGTAGTCGGTCAGCGCCCCGCCCGCCAGCAGCCCGATGGCGCCGCCCGCGGCGGAGACCCCGCCCCAGACCCCGAACGCCTTGGCGCGCTCCTGCGGCCGGGTGAACGTCACCGTCAGCAGCGACAGCGCGGACGGGCCGAGCAGCGCGCCGAACGCGCCCTGCAGCGCGCGGGCGACCAGCAGCATCTCGAAGCCGGAGGCCACGCCGCCGAGCGCGGACGCCCCGGCGAAGCCGAGCAGCGCGACCAGGAAGGTCCGCCTGCGTCCGGTGTAGTCGGCGATCCGGCCGCCGAGCAGCAGCAGGCCCCCGAACGCCAGCGTGTACGCGGTGATGACCCACTGGCGGTCGCCGTCGGAGATCCCGAGATCCCGCTGGACGGACGGCAGCGCGATGTTCACGACCGTCCCGTCCAGGACGATCATGAGCTGCGCCAGCCCGATGAAGAACAGCGCGGTCCAGCGGCGCGGAACGGCCGCCGGCGCATCCCTGGTCGACATGATGAGGTCCCCCGTTCATGGTGGGTGCGGTGCGCGCCGCGCGGAGCGTCCGGCGCGGCGTCCTGACGACCACGAGATGCCGGGCGCCCGGTCCTTTGTGACAGCGCCCCGCTGTGATGAGGGCCACCGCCGGCCGATGTCACAAAGCGGCGCCGGAAGGCGTCCCGTGCGCATAGGGCCGTTGAAGACCGACCGGGGAGCCGACCATGAGCGAGCACAGCGACCAGGCGGCGGGTACGGCCGATCCCGCCACCGAGGCGTTCGTCGCCCACCGCAACCTGCTGTTCACCGTCGCCTACGAGATGCTGGGCTCGGCCGCCGACGCCGAGGACGTCCTGCAGGAGACGTGGCTGCGGTGGGTGGGCGTCGACCTCGCCGAGGTCCGGGACCAGCGCGCCTACCTGGTCCGGATCACGACGCGCCAGGCGCTGACCCGGCTGCGCACCCTCGGCCGCCGCAAGGAGACCTATGTCGGCCCCTGGCTGCCCGAACCGCTGCTGACCACGCCCGACGTGGCCGAGGACGTCGAGCTCGCCGACAACGTCTCGATGGCGATGCTGCTGGTGCTGGAGACGCTCACGCCGACCGAGCGGGCCGTGTTCGTGCTGCGCGACGTGTTCGACTTCCCCTACGGCGAGATCGCCGAGGCCGTCGGCAAGACCCCGGCGGCCGTCCGGCAGATCGCCCACCGTGCCCGCTCGCACGTCGCCGCGCGCCGCCCCCGCGACGCCGTCTCCTCGGACGAGACCCGCGCCGCGCTCCAGGCGTTCCAGCACGCGGTCGAGACCGGCGACGTGCAGAGCCTGGTGGACGTCCTCGCACCGGACGTCGTCCTCCTGTCCGACGCCGGGGGGCGCAGGCAGGCCCTGCCGCGTCCGGTCGTCGGCGCCGACAAGGTGGCCCGCGTGCTGTCCGCGGGCCTCCGGTGGATCAGGACGGAGACCGAACTGTCGTTCGAGCCGGTCCAGGTGAACGGCTGGCCGGGCCTCATCATCCGGTTCGGCGGCGAGACCGACACCGTCATGGCGGCCCGCGTCGAGAACGGCCTGATCACCGGCCTCTACTTCGTCCGCAACCCCGAAAAGCTCTCCCGCGTGGACCAGCGAACCGCCCTGAGCCGCTGACCCCACCCCACCTAGCGACTCACCCGACTCGCGGCGGTGATCGACTGGCACCTGCGCGTGGCGTCCTGCTGAGAAGTGCGCGGGCCGGTGGCGGCCGGGCTGACTCTTGCTGGTCGCGCCTGGCCGTTCCGCCGCGCGGTCCTCGTCCCCCGGCGGGCCGCGCGGCGGGCACCGCCCGTGGGTGCTAGCGGGTGTTCGCGGGTGTGGCGGAAAAGGTGCGGCGGTACGTGGTCGGGGGGACGCCCACGGTGCGGGTGAAGTGGTGGCGGAGGTTGGCGGCGCTGCCCAGGCCGGAGCGTGCGGCGATCTGGTCGACCGGGAGCGTCGTGGTCTCCAGCAGTTCGCGGGCCCGGTCGATGCGGATGCCGCGCAGCCATGTCATCGGGGTCGTGCCGGTGGCGGCGTGGAAGCGGCGGATCAGGGTGCGGGTGGTGACGTTGGCGCGGCGGGCCAGGACGCCCACGGTCAGTGGTTCGTGCAGGTGGCGGCGGGCCCAGTCGAGGAGGGGGCCGAGTTCGTCGGCGTCCTCGACGGCTTGCGCGTCGATGTACTGCGCCTGGCCTCCGGGGCGGTGGGCGGGCATCACCAGGCGCTTGGCGAGCGCGCTGGCGACCGTGGCGCCGTGGTCCTTGCGGACGACGTGCAGGCACAGGTCGAGCCCGGCGGCGGTGCCCGCGCTGGTCAGGACGTCGCCGTCGTCTATGTAGAGGACGGACGCGTCCACCTTGACCTCGGGGTAGCGGGCGCTGAGCTGGTCGGCGTGCATCCAGTGGGTGGTCGCCGGGCGTCCGTCCAGGATGCCCGCCGCGGCGAGGACGAAGGCGCCGGTGCAGAGCGAGACGATGCGGGCGCCGCCGGCGTGGGCCGCGCGGACGGCCTCCACCAGGTCGGCCGGCTGGTCGTCGATGACGCTCGCGCAGGCCGGCACCACGACCGTGTCGGCCTCGGCGAGCACGTCGAGGCCGTGGACGGTGTCCGGGGCGAAGCCGGCGGCGGTGCGGGTGCCGGGCGCGGCGCAGAGGCGGAAGTCGTACCACCAGTCGGCGAGGCCGGGCCGTTCGTAGCCGAACACCTCGCAGGGGATGGCCAGTTCGAAGATCGGCACCCCGGAGGCGACGGCGACCGCGAGCGTGTGCATGTCACTAATTTAGCGATGATGGTCGTTACTGCCACTTGGCCGGGTGCGACGCCCGCGGGAGGGTCGGTGGCATGGACCGATTCCCTCTTGGACGCGCCTCCTTCGATCCGCATCCGGCGGCGGCCGAGCGGCTGTGGCGGCGCGTCATCGAACTGCTCGAGGACGAGCGCCGGCAGATCGCCCAGCGGGAGGTGAGCGCGCCGGTGGACGTCCGGGACCTGCGCAGGGCGGTCGGCGCGTACGGCTTCGACCGTCCGGCGGACCCCGAGGACGTGCTGGAGGACGTGGCCGGGCTGCTGCGGGCGACCACCGTCCACACGACCCATCCGCGCTACTTCGGCCTGTTCAACCCGACGCCGACGCTGATGGGCGTCCTCGGGGAGACGCTCGCCGCCGCGTTCAACCCCCAGCTGGCCGCCTGGTCGCACGCCCCGGCGGCGGTGGAGATCGAGGCCCACCTGCTGCGCTTCCTGGGCGGGCGGCTCGGCTACCCGGAGGACGCCGTCGCCGGGTCGTTCACCAGCGGCGGCGCCGAGGCGAACTTGACGGCCGTGCTGCTGGCGCTGACCAAGACGTGGCCGGAGTACGGCGAGAAGGGGCTGCGGGCGGTGGAAGGCCGTCCGGTCATGTACGCGTCGGCGGAGAGCCACCTCGCCTGGCTCAAGATCGCGCACGCCACCGGCATCGGGCGGGACGCCGTCCGCCTCGTCCCCGCCGGCCCCGACCTGCGCATGGACACCGGGGCCCTGGCCGCTCAGGTGGCCGCCGACCGCGCGAACGGCGACCGGCCGTTCCTCGTCGTCGCGACCGCCGGGACCACGGCCGCCGGGGTCATCGACCCGCTGCACGAGCTCGCCGACCTGTGCCGCGAGCAGGGCATGCGGCTCCACGCCGACGCCGCCTACGGGGGCGCGGCGGCGCTGTCGGACCGGCTGCGGCCCGCGCTGTCCGGCATCGAGCGCGCCGACTCGATCACCGTGGACGCGCACAAATGGCTGAGCGTCCCGATGGGTGCGGGCGCCTTCCTCTGCACGGACGCGGAGGGGCTCGCGGAGACGTTCCGGGTCACCACGTCCTACATGCCGGCCGGGATCCCCGACACCGTCGACCCCTACACGTCCAGCCAGCAGTGGTCGCGCCGCTTCATGGGCCTGAAGCTGTTCCTCAGCCTCGCCGTCGCCGGCCGCGAAGGCTACGCCGGGCAGCTCGAACGCGACGCGGACCTCGCGGACGCGTTGCGCCGCGGGCTCGCCGAGGCCGGCTGGGACATCGTCAACGACACCCCGCTCCCGGTCGTCTGCTTCGCCGACCCCGGCACCGCGACCCGGGAGCACCATGACGCGCTCGCGGAGCACGTGGTCCGCGGCGGGCGGGCGTGGATCAGCCCCGTCGACCTGAGCGGACGCGCCGCCCTGCGCGCCTGCGTGATCAGCCACCGCACGACGCCGGCCGACGTCGACGACCTCGTCGAGGCGGTGGGCGAGGCGCGCAAGGCGCTCTGAACCCCCGCGGACGGTCACGTGCGCCGGGGGCGAGGTCGACGGATTACCCTCCCGTGTCACTGACGAGCGGTTATTCGGGCAAGACACCAGATCATGAGGAGCAACACCGGAGGCGAGGACGCCTATCCCGGCACCGACCCGGTGCCCCTCGGAAAACCCGCGCGTGCGCGCACCGACTGGGTCGTCTACGGCGTCACCGCCGTGCTGTCCCTGGCGTTCGTGATCTGGGGCGGGGCGTCCACCGGCACCCTGAGCTCGGTGTCGGAGACGACGCTGAACTGGCTGCTGCGCAACGTCGGCTGGCTCTTCGTCCTCGCCGCGACCGGTTTCGTGATCTTCTCCTTGTGGCTGGCGGTCAGCCGGTACGGGCGGATCCCCCTCGGCCGGGAGGGCGACGAGCCCGAGTTCCGCACCGTCTCGTGGATCGCGATGATGTTCAGCGCCGGCATGGGCATCGGGCTCATGTTCTTCGGCGCCGCCGAGCCCCTCACCCACTACGTGATGCCGCCGCCGGACACCGACGCGCCGCAGAGCGAGCAGGCGATCGAGACGGCCATGGCCACCACGATGTTCCACTGGACCCTGCACCCGTGGTCGATCTACGCCGTCCTCGGCCTCGCCATCGGGTACGGGCACTACCGGCGGGGCCGCAGCCAGCTGATCAGCTCGGCGTTCGCGCCGCTGCTCGGGCACCGCCGCGCGACCGGCCCGCTGAGCAAGCTGATCGACATCCTCGCGCTGTTCGCGACGCTGTTCGGGTCGGCCGCCTCCCTCGGCATCGGCGCCCTGCAGATCCAGACCGGCATGCGGGAGGCGGGCTGGATCGAGAGCCTCGGCACCACCGTGCTCGTCCTGACCATCGTCGTGCTGACGATCTGCTTCATCGTGTCGGCGGTCTCCGGCATCGCGCGCGGCATCCAGTGGCTGTCCAACACCAACATGGTGATCGCGGCCGTCCTCGCCGTCTTCGTGTTCGTCGTCGGGCCGACGGTGTTCATCCTCGAACTGCTGCCCACCTCGATCGGCGTCTACCTGGAGGACTTCGGCGAGATGGCGTCCCGCTCCGGCGCGACCGGCGGCGCGGCGATGGAGAAGTTCCTCGCGAGCTGGACGATCTTCTACTGGGCGTGGTGGATCTCCTGGGCGCCGTTCGTCGGCATGTTCCTGGCCCGGATCAGCCGGGGCCGCACCATCCGCCAGTTCGTCGCCGGCGTGATCATCGTGCCGAGCACGGTCAGCCTGGTCTGGTTCGCCGTCTTCGGCGGGACCGCGATCAGCCAGCAGCGCGAGGGCCTGAACCCGTACGGGAACGGCTCGGAGGAGCAGATCACCTTCAACATGCTGGGCCACCTGCCGTGGTCGTCCGTCACCGCGGTGGTCGTGATGCTCCTGGTCGGGATCTTCTTCGTGTCCGGCGCGGACGCCGCCTCGGTCGTCATGGGCACGCTCTCCCAGCGCGGCTCCACCGCCCCCGCCCGCTGGGTGGTGATCTTCTGGGGCGCGCTGACCGGCGCCGTCGCCGCGATCATGCTGGTGATCGGCGGCGACGAGGCCCTCAACGGCATCCAGAACATCACGTTCATCGGCGCGCTGCCGTTCACGATCGTCCTGATCCTGCTGTGCTTCGCCCTCTACAAGGACGTCCACGACGACCCCATGATGCGCCGCCAACTCAAAGGCGCCGAGGTGCTGGAGGACGCCGTGGTCGCCGGCGTCCGGCAGCACCAGGGCGACTTCGAACTGCAGATCCGCCCCTCCGCCCCCGACCCCGCCCTCAAGGACGACGCTGCACGACCTCGTCCAGCCGACTGATCAGCGCAGCAAGCAGCACAGTGACCTGCGCGGTAGCCACCGACGCCTCAACAGACCCCCCGCGCTGCGGGTCGGGCGGAAGCCAGACCCACCCCCGGCCATGGGTCTCCTTCACCATGACCGGCACACAGGTGAACGCGGACGGCTCGATCACCCCGACGCTATAGGAGACGACCTCCTCGAACAGATGATGCGACACGATGAGCGCGAAGTCGGTCCCGGCCTCGGCGAGCCGGTATTTCAGCGCTCCCGCGTCCAGCAGCCGGAAGAGATGGTTGAGGGCCACCCCCGTGACGCCGTGCTCGTCGAGATGCAGGTATCCGGCGTGGACAGCCACCCTCAACTGGATCCGCGCCTCCCCGCCGGCCAGCTTGTTGTGCCGCCGGACGCCCGCGAGCAGCCGCACCACGAGCGGCTCCAGCAGGACGTCGATGCCGGCGTCGGGCTCCGCGATGACGAACAGGCCGTCCCCGCGGTCCTCATGATGGCAGGCGTCCCAGCGCAGGCCGGCCGCCTGGCACGACTCCCGCACGATCCGGTGGATGGACGACCGCAGATACCGCTGGATGTCCGGATCTCGACGCAGGCCGAAGGAGGCGATGTCAACGGCGAACATCCCCCTGTGCAGCGTCCGTGGGGACGAGGTCTCCGGTATGGGAATCTGAGCCACCTGCCTCATGACGGGGCGGTCGGCTCCGCCCCAGGTGGACGCGTGAGCGGCTATCCGACGATGGAGATCTGCCCGGTGGCCATGGGCCGCTCGGGGACGTCTCCGATGTCGTAGGACGGCCTGTTGCGATCCGCCGCGTACGTGGTGACCGTCAGGCGAATCGGCAGGGAAGCACTGGTGTAGGCGACACGGTGGACCACGACGACGGGGATACCGGGCCCGATCTTGAAGAACCTCTTTTCCTCCGGGGTGGGCATCCGGGCCACGAGTTCGTCCCGGTACCCGGACTGCTCGTAGCCCATCTCGGCGAGCGCCCGGATCGTCCCCCGCGCGATCTTCTCCTTGCTCTCGATCTCGGTTCCCCGGACGAGGTCCATCGAGTAGTACGACTTCTGCAGCGAGTACGGCGTGTCGTCGATGAACCGCTTCGAGCCGCGCACGACGACCTGGACGTCCTCGCCGATCTCCAGCCATCCGGCGACCTCCCGGTCCGGGTACTCGATCCGCATCTCGAAGTCGCGGATGCTCGGCTTGCGGCCGGCCGCCCGGACGCCGGAGCTGTAGGAGTCCAGGGGCGAATCGGTCCCGTCCCCGCCCTCCTCTCGGGAGAGGACCACGAAGAACGGGATCGGCCCCTTCGGTACGAACATCCCCCGCCCCGGCTGGATCTGGATCAGGCCCTCGTGCACCAGATTGGTGATCGCGACTCTGATGGTGTTCCTCGACGCACCGAAAAGCCGTTCCAGTTCCGGTTCCGTGGGAATCCGGGCTCCCGGCGCGAACTCTCCGGATCTGATCTTCTCCCGGAGCTCGTCGGCGATCTCCCGGTGCAGCGCATCCGCCATCGGAAATCCTCTCCAGCCGGTCGATATTCATTTTCACCGGAATCGCGCGCATCGACGCTCCCGGACAGGACATAGGTACCTCACCTACCGGTCGACAATGACCCATCCGCTGCACGCCGGCACTCCGTGATGCCCCGTGGCGTGTCCTCAGCGCGGCGCCCGACCGAGCCAATGCCGCAAACCGGTATACGGACGGGTTGGTATTGGTTATGTGTACTGTCCTGAATCGCGAGAACGAGAGTCCTGCTGACGGCGGACACCCGGAGATGAGAGGCTCTGGCCCCTTACCAACTGCGGACCTGGAACATGAGACCCACAATCCGGTCAGTCACTTCCCAAGATCAGGCAACAAGATCGGCTCATCGGCCCGAATTCCCCAAGCTCCTCGGTCACGTCGCCCACTGCGGGTATGGACGGGCCGGGACGTGCCGGGCGGTCTTCGAGGGGGGACGATGACCTTTGCCAATCAGGCGGACATTCAGCATGAGGCGATCGGCGAAATCGGCGACAAGGATCTTGTCGTGGCGGGCCGGAAACTGGCGATGTTCGCGTCCGCTCCGCTGCACGAACGGCAGCGCAGGCTCACCGAGGCGGTCATCGTCGTGCACGGCGCGCTGCGCAACGCCGGCGACTACTTCCGGTCGATCGAGAAGGCACCGCACCGGCTGGTCGTCGCGCCGCAGTTCCTCACCGAGGACGACGTGCGCGGCGACCCGGAGCGCGCCGAATACCTGCACTGGCGCACGGAGGACTGGAAAGGCGGGCTCGGCTCGGTCAGCTCGTTCACGGTCATGGACGAATTACTGCGCGGGCTGCGCATCCATCCCCGGCTGCGGCGGGTGACCATCGTCGGGAATTCGGCGGGCGGCCAGTTCGTCAACCGCTACGCGGCCGTGGGCCGGGGTCCCGACGACCTCGCGGCGGACGTCCGGTTCGTCGTCGCGAACCCGTCGACCTATCTGTACTTCGACAGGATGCGGCGTAAGGGGGACACCTTCCTTGCCCACAGCGACCCCGCGGTGGACCGCTGGCGCTACGGGTTCGGCGGCGGCGTTCCGGACTACGTGGGCACCGCGCGGCCGGCCGACGACTACTTCGAGCGCTATATCGCCAGGGACGTCGTCTACCTGCTCGGCGCGGAGGACGCGGACCGCGGCGCGGCGCTGCTGGAGATCCATCCGGCCGCCGAGGCGCAGGGCGCCACACGCATCGAGCGCGGCGAGATCTACTACAGCTACCTGCGCCACAAGGCGGGACGGGAAGTCCACAAGCTGGTGCATGTGCCCGGCGTCGGCCATGACGCCGGGCAGATGTTCGCATCGCCCCAGGGCCGCGCGCACATCTACGGGCGGCGTGGTTGGTTTCGCCGCCGCTGAGGGGGCCGGGGCCGTACGCCGGGCTAGACGACGGGGCGGCCGGTTTTGATTCGGCGGCGGAAGTCGTAGAGGTAGGCGTTGAAGGGGAACTCTCGGGCCGGGCGCGGCATCGCGCGGTTGGCGAGGCGCATTGCGCGGGTGAAGCGGTCGAAGCGGCGCTGCCGGCGGGGCGTCCAGGTGTAGCCGAGCTCTTCGCGGAACGGCTGCGGCAGGAAGCCCAGGGTCAGGAAGGTGTGGTAGCGGCCGAGAGCGAGGCGCACCGGCGCGTGCAGGAAGCGCAGCTCGACCAGGTCGCGCAGGTAGGTGCGGGTGACGTCGTCCATCTCGATCTTGCGGACGCCGTCCTGCCAGTACTCCTCGAAGGCGGCGCGGTCGGCGGGCCACAGCTCGGGCTTCATCTGCAGGGTCGTGCCGAACCGGGCGCCGTACCTGTACAGCTCCTCGGCCTGCTCGGGGGTCGGCTTCCCGTACAGGATCTCGTAGATCATTTCGAGGCCGTAGTACAGGCACGCGGCGACCCAGAGCTGGAGCTCGGGGTCGAACGCGTTGTAGGCGACGGGCTCCTTCGCGCGGACCTGCCGGTGGGCGCGGTTGACCTCCTGGCGCAGCGCCTCGCGCTCCTCGTCGGTGCCGAGCATCGCGACGGCGATGTAGGTGAGGGTGGTGCGGCCGCGCTTGACCGGATGCCTGTCGACGCGGCCGCTCTCCACCTTGCTCTCCGCGACGCCGTGCCCGATGGGGAGGCGCGCGAGCTGCATGACGACGTTCGCCGCGGCCGCGGCGAGGGCCAGGCCGCTGATGGAGTCGAGGACGACCTTCGGGGTCTGCGCCTCCGCCGCGATCGCTGTCATACCGCCCTCACTTCCTGAGACATAGAGGCGAATTCCGTCTCACTGTGCCAGTGTAAGTGAATGCTTGCAAGGGCGCCCGGACGTGGGCGCCCTCACAGCGTCAGGCGTACGGGTCCTCCATGGCCTTGATCCGGGTCGCGAACTCCTTCAGCGTGTCGAGCGCCCGCAGGTAGCCCATGGGGCCGTAGGACACGCGGGCCACCCCGGCGGCGGCCAGGTCCGCGAGGGACGTGCCGGGCGGGTTGTTCGCGTTGACCGGCCCCGGCAGCCCCTCGACCAGGGCGGGGACGGCGTCCATCGGCGCGACGATCGGGTAGACGCAGTCGGCCCCGGCCTGGAGGTACAGCCGACCCCGCTCGATCGCGGCCTCCACCGGGTCCGGCACCCCGCGGATGAACGTGTCGATCCGCGCGTTGATCACCAGGGCGTCGCCGGCGGCGGCCCGGACGGCGGCGAGGAACTCCGCCTGCTCCTCCGGCTTCGCCAGCTCGCCGGCGTAGGTGTCCTCCAGGTTGCAGCCGGCGGCGCCGATCGCGAGCAGCCGTTCGACCAGCTCGGCGGGCCGCAGCCCGTAGCCGGCCTCGGCGTCCACGGTGACCGGGACGGTCGCGGCGCGGATGACGCGCTCGGCGGCGGCGAACATCTCCTCCACCGGCGCACCCTCGTGGTCGGGGTAGCCGAGCATCGCGGAGACGGCGGCGCTGGCGGTGGCGAGCGCCGGGAACCCCGCCTCCTGGACGATCTGCGCGCTGCCGGCGTCCCAGACGTTCGGCAGCAGCAGCGGGTCACCGGGCCGGTGCAGCTCGCGGAGCTTCGCAGCGTTGTCAGTCATATGGGTCTCCTTCCCTCAGGAGTGCAGACCAGGCGGCGCGCCGGAAGGCATCGTGCCCGACCCGCCGTCCGCCTGGGTTAGCGTCAATGTGATCATCCACCCGCGATGAGGGAGCGCCCATGCTGCCGTGGTCGGCCGAGTTCGCCGGACGCCTGGAAGAGCACACCGTGAGCAGCGAGCTGCTGCGCGGCAACCCGCTGAAGGACCCGCACGAGCGGCCGCTCCTCGTCTACGTCCCGCCGGGCTACGACGACGAGCCGGACCGCCGCTACCCGAGCGTGTACGTGATCACCGGGTTCACCGGGCACGTCGGGATATGGCGCAACCGGACACCGTACCGCCAGCCGTTCCCGGAGACGGCGGACGCGGTGTTCGCGTCCGGCGAGGCCCCGCCCGCGATCGTGGTGTTCGTCGACGCCTGGACCGCGCACGGCGGCAGCCAGTACGTCGACTCGCCGGGAACCGGCCGCTACCACTCCTACATCTGCGACGAGGTCGTCCCCTGGGTCGACGCCCGCTACCGGACGCTCGACGCGCCCGAGCACCGCGCGATCAGCGGCAAGTCCAGCGGCGGCTACGGCGCGATGATCACGCCGATGCTGCGGCCCGACCTGTTCGGCGCCCTCGCGACGCACGCCGGCGACGCGCTGTTCGAGTACTCCTACCTGCCCGAGTTCCCGAAGTGCGTCCGGCACCTGCGCAAGTACGACGGCGACATCTGGCGCTGGTGGAACGACTTCAACTCGCGCGCGTCGTTCACCAAGCCGGAGGACATGGACCTGCTCAACGTCCTCGGCATGGCGCTCTGCTACACCGCGCGCGAGGACGGCGCGCCGGAGCTGCCGTTCGACCCGGTCACCGGGGTGATCCGGCAGGACGTGTGGGAGCGCTGGCTGTCCTTCGACCCGGTCCGCATGGTGCCGGCGCACGCGGAGGCGATGCGCTCGCAGCGGGCGATCTGGATCGACGGCGGGACGCGCGACGAGTGGTTCCTCGACATCGGCGCCCAGGCGTTCCACCGGGCGCTCCTCGACAACGGCGTCCGGGAGGACGTGATCCACTTCGAGCTGTTCGACGCGGGCCACGGCGGCATCGACTACCGCTACCCGTTGGCGCTCGCCTGGCTCTGCCGGCGCATCGCCCCCTAGCCCGGCGGCGCGGGGCCGAAACGCTCACCGCGCGCCGAAGGTTCCCACCGGCACGGGCCGGGCCGACAAGATCGGCCCGGCCCGTTCGCGCTGGATGCAAGGGGTTTTTCAGTGGTTTCGTTCACTCAATTGAAAATCCAATAACAAATGGATTCATTGACACTTTTCACAATTCGGGTTGCACTTCGGGCAGCTCATCCGGATGAGTCCCCCATCCATACCCCCGCCGGGCGACCGGTGGCCCCGCGGAGCGCTCCCACAAGGAGCTCCACGTGTCCCCGCGCACCGCCCCGGCACGTGGAAGGAGCACCCCCGTGAGACACCAGACCGCGATCGGGGCGGCGGTGCTGTCCGCCGGCCTCGCCGTGGCGATGTCCTCCCCCGCCACCGGTGCGACCGCCCGCACCGCCCCCGCGGCCCCGGCCAAGCCGGATCCGCGCACCGTCGCCGCCGCCTCGGCCGACCGCCTGGTCGCGGCGAAGCCCGCCGAGTTCAAGGTCGCCGCGAAGGACGGGATCGTCCGGCGCGGCGTCACGTCCGGGCTGCGCGGCCTCCAGCACGTCCAGTACGAGCGCACCTACGACGGCCTGCCCGTGTACGGCGGCGACTTCGTCGTCACCACCAACGCGAGCGGCGGCGTCCTCAGCACGTCCGTCGACCAGACGAAGAAGCTCAGCGTGTCGACCAGCGCGGAGATCAGCGCGGCGAAGGCCGCGAAGACCTCCCGCGCCCAGGTGTCCGAGGTGGACAGCGCGACCGCGCCCCGCCTGATGGTGGTCGCCGAGGGTTCCGGACGGCTCGTCTACGAGACCGTCGTCAGCGGCACCCGGAAGAACGCCCCGACGAAGCTGCACGTCCTCGTCGACGCGAAGACCGGCAAGGTCGTCAAGACGTGGGACGAGGTCCGGGACGCGGCCGACGACCGCAGCTACTACCACGGCACCGTCGACCTCAGCACCGCCGCGACGTCCATGACGGACCCGCAGCGCTCCGGCGTCCGGTGCGGCGGCCAGAACGGCTCCACCTACACCGGCCCCGACAGCGCCTGGGGCAACGGCAGCGGCACCGACCTGGAGACCGCCTGCGTCGACGCCCTGTACGCCGTCCAGAAGGAATGGGACATGCTGGGCGAGTGGCTCGGCCGCAGCGGCATCAACGGCCGCGGCGGCGGGTTCCCGCTCCGCGTCGGCCTCAACCAGGCCAACGCCTACTGGAACGGCAGCTACACCAGCTTCGGCCGCAACCAGGCAGGCACCAGGCAGGCCACGTCCGTGGACGTCGTCGGGCACGAGAACGGCCACGCGGTCTTCACCAACACCCCCGGCGGCGACAGCGGCGGCAACGGCAACGAGAAGGGCGGCATGAACGAGTCGGCCGGCGACATCTTCGGCGCGCTGACCGAGCACTACATGAACGAGCCGTCCACCTTCGACCCGCCGGACTACCTGGTCGGCGAGGAGGTCGACCTGGTCGGCTCGGGCCCGATCCGCAACATGTACAACCCGCAGGCGCTCGGCGACCCGAACTGCTACTCGTCGTCGATCCCGCGGACCGAGGTGCACGCGGCGGCCGGCCCGCAGAACCACTGGTTCTACCTCCTGGCCGAGGGCTCGAACCCGTCCAACGGCAACCCGGCCAGCCCCACCTGCAACGGCTCGACCGTGACCGGCATCGGCATCAAGAAGGCCGGCCAGATCTTCATGGGCGGCCTGAACCGCAAGGTCACCAACTGGAGCCACGCGCGCGCCCGCGTCGAGACGGTCAACGCGGCGCTGGAGCTGTTCCCCGGCTCGCCGGCCGAGTGCAACGCGGTGAAGGCCGCGTGGAGCGCGATCAACGTCCCGGCGCAGAGCGGTGAGGCGTCCTGCGGCACGCAGCAGCAGAACGACTTCTCGCTGTCGCCGAGCCCCGGGTCCGGCGGCGCGCAGGCCGGCGGTACCGTCACCGCGACCGTGAACACCGCCGTCACCGGCGGCAGCGCGCAGCAGGTGGCGCTGTCGGCGACGAGCAGCCCGTCCGGCCCGACCGTGTCGTTCTCGCCGAGCACCGTCACCGCGGGCCAGTCGGCCACGATGACGGTCCGCGTCCCGGCGGGCACCGCCGACGGGACGTACCGGATCACGGTGCTCGGCGACGGCGCGTCCGTCGACCGCACCGCCGTCTACACGCTCACGGTCGGGAACGGCGGCCCCGGCGGGACCGTCTTCTCCGACGGCTTCGAGACGGACCAGGGCTGGACCACCGACCCTGACGGCTCTGACACCGCCACCGCGGGCGCCTGGGAGCGCGGCACCCCGCAGCCGACGAGCTGGTCCGGCATCAGCCTGCAGCTGGCCGCCGCCGGCGGCAGCGGCGCCCTGGTGACCGGCGCGGCGGCCGGGACCGACGCCGGGACGTACGACGTGGACGGCGGCGTCACCACCGTCCGGTCCCCGGCGATCAGCCTGCCCGGCGGCACGCTGACGCTCAGCTTCGACTGGTACCTGGCCTACCTCAACAACAGCTCCACCGAGGACTACCTGCGCGTCCGCGTCGTCGGCTCGAACGGCGCCGGCACCGTGCTGAACCAGAGCGGCGCCATGGCCAACAAGGCCGGGGCGTGGCAGACGGCGACGTACGACCTGTCCGCCTTCGCGGGCCAGTCCGTCCGCATCGTCGTGGAGGCCGCCGACGCGGGCTCCGCCAGCCTCGTCGAAGCCGGACTCGACAACGTGAAGATCACCCGGTCCTGACCGCCTCCCGCACGCGGCCCGTGACGGGGCCCGCTCCCTCGTCACGGGCCGTTCCCTCCCCCGACTCGGAGGATCGATGAGATCGCGCACCATGGCGGTGCTCGGGGCGGCGGCCCTGACCGTGTCCGCCCTCCTGCCCCTCCCGGCCTCGGCGGCGCCCGCCGCGGCCGCCGCCCCCGACATCCCGCTCGCCAACGTCAAGGCCCACCTGTCGCAGCTGCAGGGCATCGCGAACGCCAACGGCGGCAACCGGGCCCACGGCCGCCCCGGCTTCCGCGCCTCGCTCGACTACGTGAAGGGCAGGCTGGACGCGGCCGGCTACCAGACCAGCGTCCAGTCGTTCTCGCGCAGCGGCGCGACCGGCTACAACCTGATCGCCGACTGGCCGGGCGGCGACTCGAACGACGTCCTGATGACCGGCGCGCACCTCGACAGCGTCACGGCCGGGCCCGGCGTCAACGACAACGGCTCGGGCACGGCGGCGGTCCTGGAGACCGCGCTCGCCGTCGCACGCGAGGGCCACCGGCCCGACCGCCACCTCCGCTTCGCGTGGTGGGGCGCCGAGGAGCTCGGCCTCGTCGGGTCGACGTACTACGTCGACAACCTGCCGCCGAGCGAACGGTCGAAGATCACCGGCTATCTGAACTTCGACATGGTCGGCTCCCCCAACGCGGGCTACTTCGCCTACGACGGCGACGGGTCGTCCGGCAGCGGCGGCCCGGCCGGGTCCGCCGAGATCGAGCGGGTGCTCCGGTCGTACTTCTCGTCGATCGGCGTGCCCGTCCAGGACACGGCGTTCGACGGGCGCTCCGACTACCGCCCGTTCATCCGCGCCGGGATACCCGCCGGCGGGCTGTTCACCGGCGCCGAGGGACGCAAGACGTCCCAGCAGGCGCAGCTGTGGGGCGGCCAGGCGGGCGTCGCGTTCGACCGCTGCTACCACTCGTCGTGCGACACCACGTCCAACATCGACGACACCGCGCTGGACCGCAACGCCGACGCCATCGCGCACGCCGTCTGGACGCTCGGCGGCGACGGCGGGACGCAGCAGCCGCCCGGCGACACCGTCCACTCCGACGACTTCGAGACGGCCACCGGCTGGACGGCCGACCCTGACGGCTCCGACACCGCCACCGCGGGCGCCTGGGAGCGCGGCACCCCGCAGCCGACGAGCTGGTCCGGCATCAGCCTGCAGCTCGCCGCCGCCGGCGGCAGCGGCGCCCTGGTGACCGGCGCGGCGGCCGGGACCGACGCCGGGACGTACGACCTCGACGGCGGCGCCAGCAGCATCCGGTCACCGGCGATCGCGCTCCCGGCGGGGGCGAGAACGCTGTCGTTCTCCTGGTTCTTCGCCCACCTGAACAACAGCTCGTCCGCCGACTACCTCCGGGTGCGGGTCGTGGGGCCGAACGGGTCCACGACCGTGCTGAACCAGACGGGCGCGGCGACGAACCGCGCCGGGTCCTGGCAGACGCAGACCGCGGACGTCTCCGGCTACGCCGGGCAGACCGTCCGCATCCTGGTGGAGGCCGCCGACGCGGGCTCCGCCAGCCTCGTCGAAGCCGGCCTGGACGACCTCAAGATCACCACGTAGGCGCAGCTCAAAGGCCGGTTTCAGTGTTTTCCACGAGCCCGTTCACACAATTGAAAATCCAGTGCCGGATGGATTCGTTGACACCCGGCAGGCCCGCGCGGTGCACTGCTGAACAGCCCGCCCTCCACCCCCAGGGCTGATCACCGGCGGGCGCACGGCACGAATCTCGGCCCGAGCCGTGCGACCCGCCACCGGGGTCCCCGCCCCCCGCCGGACCCCCGGGCGCTCGTGTCTACAGTTCCCAGGACACGAGGGCCCGGGGGCCCAACTGTGTCTGCGGCGGTTCCCTCCCCCTTTCGGACGCGATCGCGGCGCCCAGGGGTGTCGCGTGGGCGCGGCGGTGGCCGGGCACCCCGCGAAACGTCCGACCTCAGGGTCACAATGGGAGCATGTGTCGAAGCATCAAGACGCTCCGGCCGCCCTATGCGGAGGACGTCACCGACGAGGACGTCCGGGCGGCGGCGCTCCAATACGTCCGGAAGATCTCCGGGTTCCGGGCGCCCGCGGCCCACAACGCGGAGGCGTTCGAGCGGGCCGTGGAGGAGATCGCGCACAGCACGGCGGCCCTCCTCGAAACGCTGGAGGTCCGAGGAGGGCGCGCTCGCTAGGTCGTCACTCGGCGGCGACGAGCTCGGCGATCTGGACGGTGTTCAGGGCGGCGCCCTTGCGCAGGTTGTCGCCCGAGCAGAACAGGGCGAGGCCGTTCTCCACGGTCTCGTCCCGGCGGATGCGGCCCACGTAGGTGGGGTCCTGGCCGGCGGCCTGCAGCGGGGTCGGGACGTCCGACAGGACGACGCCGGGCGCGCCGGCGAGCAGCTCGCTCGCGCGCTCCGGGCTGATCGGGCGCTCGAACCGGGCGTTGACCTGCAGCGAGTGGCCGGTGAAGACCGGGACGCGGACGCAGGTCCCCGACACCTTCAGCTCCGGGATCCCCAGGATCTTGCGGCTCTCGTTGCGGAGCTTCTGCTCCTCGTCGGTCTCGGCGAGGCCGTCGTCCACGATCGAGCCCGCCATCGGCAGCACGTTGAACGCGATCGGCCGCACGTACACCGACGGCTCGGGGAAGTCCACGGCGGCGCCGGAGTGGGTGAGCCGGTCGGCGTTCTGGACGGTCTTGGACGCCTGGTCGTGCAGCTCGGCGACGCCCGCGAGGCCGCTGCCCGACACGGCCTGGTAGGTGGACACGACGAGGGCGGTCAGCCCGGCCTCCTCGTGCAGCGGGCGCAGCACCGGCATCGCGGCCATCGTGGTGCAGTTCGGGTTCGCGATGATGCCCTTGGGGCGGTTCCGCGCGGCGTGCGGGTTGACCTCGGCGACGACGAGCGGGACGTCCGGGTCCATCCGCCAGCCGGAGGAGTTGTCGACCACGACCGCGCCCGCGGCGGCGACCTTCGGCGCCAGGGCCCGGGACGTGGTCTTCCCCGCGGAGAACAGCACGATGTCGAGGCCGGCGTAGTCGGCGGTCTCCGCGTCCTCGACGGTGATCTCGGTGCCGTCCCACGGGAGCCTGCGCCCCGCCGAGCGCGCCGAGGCGAACAGCCGCAGCTCGTCGACCGGGAATCCGCGCTCGGCCAGGATTTCGAGCATCTTGGCCCCGACCTGTCCGGTGGCCCCGACGATGCCGACTCTCATGCCGCTCCCTCTGGTAGATCGCTTGACCCGGTGAGTCTGCCCAGGTCGATGGCGCAACGTCCAGGCAATAACACTACGCGGAAAGGTCGACCGCTCCTTAACGGAACGCGTCGAGGCCGGTGACGGCCTTCCCGAGGGTGAGCAGATGCACTTCCTGCGTGCCCTCGTAGGTGAGGACGCTCTCCAGGTTGTTCATGTGCCTGATCACCGGGTATTCGAGCGTGATCCCGTTCGCGCCGAGGACCGTGCGGGCCTGGCGGGCGACGTCCAAGGCCGCGCGGACGTTCGCGAGCTTGCCGAACGACACCTGCTGCGGTGTGACCTCGCCCTCGTCCTTGAGGCGGCCGATGTGCAGGGCGACGAGCCCGGCCTGCCCGAGGGCGACCTCCATCCAGGCGAGCTTCTCCTGCGTGAGCTGGAACGACCCGATGGGCCTGCCGAACTGCTCGCGGGTCTTGGCGTAGTCGACGGCCGCCTCGTAGCACGACCGCCCGGCCCCGACGGCGCCCCACAGGATGCCGTAGCGGGCCTCCGAGAGGCAGCCGAGCGGCCCCCTCAGGCCCTTCACGTTCGGGAGCATCGCCGATTCGGGGAGCCGCACGTCGTCCAGGACGAGCTCGGAGGTGACGGACGCGCGCAGCGACAGCTTCTGGTGGATGTCGCTGCTGGTGAACCCGGGCGTGCCCTTGGGGACGAGGAACCCGCGGATCCCGTCGCCGGTCTGCGCCCAGACGACCGCGACGTCCGCGATCGACCCGTTCGTGATCCACATCTTGGTGCCGTTCAGCACCCAGTCCGCGCCGTCGCGGCGGGCGCGGGTCAGCATGTCGCCCGGGTCGGAGCCGCGGTCGGGCTCGGTCAGCCCGAAGCAGCCGATCGCCTCCCCGGCCGCCATCCGCGGCAGCCATTCGTTCTTCTGCTCCTCCGACCCGTACTTGTGGATCGCCGCCATCGCCAGGGACCCCTGGACGGACACGAAGCTGCGCAGCCCCGAGTCGGCCGCCTCCAGCTCCCGGCACGCCACCCCGTACGCGACGGCGCTCGTCCCGGCGCAGCCGTAGCCCCGCAGGTGCATCCCGAGCAGGCCGAGCTCGCCCAGCCGCGGGGCCAGCTCCCGGGCGGGGAACGTCCCGTCCTCGAACCATCCGGCCAGGTGGGGGGCGACCTTCTCCGCCACGAAGGCGCGCACGGTGTCGCGGACCATCCGCTCCTCGTCCGTGAGCCGGTCGTCCACGCGCAGCACGTCCATGCTGGTCTCCTCCGTTCCGGGGCCGTCCGCCCACGAGGGTACGTCGGGGACGGCGCCCCGGGCGGCCAGGGGTGGACTCAGGGGTGAATCAGGGCGAATCCCGATGTCCTATCCGCCGCCCGCTGGGCATGATCGAGGCATGGACATGAACAAGGACACCGCCCAGAACAGCACCGACAACACCGCCCAGACCGACACCACCGCGCAGACCGACGACACCGCCGCCAAGAAGCTCCGGCGGCCCCGCGACAACCGGATGCTCGCCGGCGTGTGCGCGGGCGCCGCCGAGTTCCTCGGCATCGACGTCAACATCGTCCGGATCGGCCTGGTCGTCTTCAACCTCTTCGGCGGCGCCGGCGTCGGCCTCTACCTGATCGGGTGGGCGCTGATCCCGGAGGAGGGCGCCGCGACCTCCATCGCCGAGGACTTCATGAAGAACGTGAGCGAGTCCCCGAGCGTCAAGGACGCCGTGAAGAAGACGAAGGAGTCGCTCAAGAAGGAGCGCGCCGGCGCCTAACCCGCCCGGCCCGCACCGGACATCTCGCCCTCGCCCCGGCCGGGCGGCGGGGCCGCGGCGACCGGGCCCGCGCGCTTGCCGGCGATGACGCCGCCGCGGACCTGGTTCCAGCCGAGCGTCAGCATCGCCGCGCACGACAGACCGAGGACGCCCGCGAGCGCCACCACCGTCTCCGGCCCGAGCACCTGCGCCGCCGCGCCGCCGACCAGGATGCCGACGCCCTGGCCGGCGAGGATGCCCGACTGGGCGAGCCCGAACGCCTGCCCGCGCCCCGACGCGGGGACCGCGGCCACGAACGCGGTGTTCGCCACCAGCTGGTAGGCGCTGCCGACGCCCGACAGCGCCCACAGCCCGACCACCCACCACAGCGGCGGGTGGACGCCGGCGCCGACCAGCGGCAGGCAGGCCAGCATCGACATCCATCCCATCGCGTGCAGCCGGTTCGCCGGGCGGACGAACCGGCTGAACAGCAGCGAGCCGACCACCATCCCGGTCGGCATCGCCGCGAGCAGCAGCCCGGCGGTCACCGCGCCGCCGCCGAACGTCGCCGCGTACGGCACGGCCAGCCCCTCGGGGATCACGTAGAACGCGCACAGCCACGCGAACAGCACCAGCGACCGCAGCGCCGGGTCGCCGAACACGAGGCGGGCGCCGTCCCGCGTCCCGCGCAGCAGGCGCAGCGACTCGCGCTCCCCGCGGCGCGGGGCGGCCCGCCGCCGCAGCCCGCCGATCAGGATGACGGCGGACGCGCCGAACGTCAGCGCGTCCAGGGCGAGGGTCTCGTACGTCCCGACGATCGCGACGACCGCGCCGCCCGCCAGGAAGCCGAGCACCTGCGTGACCTGGTGGGTGATGTTGGCGATCGCCGAGCCCGCCACATATCTGTCGCCCTCCAGGACGTCCGGCATGACTGCGGCGCGCGCGGCGGAGAACGGCGTCCCCAGCAGGACGACGAGGAACACCAGCGCCGACAGCACCCCGACCGGCATCACCACCAGCGCCATCACGGCGACCAGCGCGGCCCGCAGCACGTCGCAGACGACCATCACCGTGCGGCGCGGGAACAGGTCGGCCAGCCCGGACAGCACGGGCCCGCCGAGGATCGGCGGCAGGTAGGTCAGCGCGTAGATCAGCGCCGTGAGCAGCGTCGACCGCGTGTGGTCGTACACGAGCACGGCCAGCGCGACCTGCGCCAGCTGGTCCCCGATGTACGACAGCGCCTGCGCCAGCCAGAGGGCACGGAACTCCCCGACCGCGAACACCTCGCGGTAGGTCGCCTGCTCCTCCGGCGGACGACGATGCCGGCCGGTCTGCCTTCCCGCCACGCACGCTCCAGTTCAGCCCGCCCGGTACGGGCGCCCTCCCCTATTAACTCACGCTGCGTGGCAGTTACGTGACCTACAGTGCACAATTCTTTGCGTCAGTATCCGAGTTCGTGCAACTTCCCGTCGTCGATCCCGAAGTGGTGGGCGATCTCGTGCACCACCGTTATCCGGACTTCTTCCACTACGTCCTCTCGTGTGTCGCAAATCCGGAGAATCTCGTTGCGGTAGATCGAAATGTGATCGGGCAGGACGCCTCCGTACCAGTCGCCCCGCTCGGTGAGGGGTACCCCTTGGTACAGGCCGAGCAGGCCGCGCTCGGGCGCGTCGTCCTCCACGACGATGACGACGTTGCGCATGTGGGCGGTCAACTCGGGTGGGATGGTGTCGAGGGCCTCGGCCACGAGGTCCTCGAACTCATCGCGCGACAACTCCATCACGCCATCGATTCTGCTCGATAGAAGGGGAACACGTGCCCAAGGTCCGCGCCGCGTTGACCAAGGCCATCGCAGCACTCCGCGCGTTCGGCGCCGTCACCGCCGACCGCGTCCACCGGTTCGGCTCCCCCGTCGCCCGGCGCGTCTCACCGTTCCTGGCCCACCGCTGGACGCGCCTCGGACTCGTCATCGTCATCGGCCTGGCCGGCGGCTACCTCGGCCTCATCGCCGGCGGCCGCTACGTCACCCCGGTCGGCCCCACCGACGTCCAGCTCACCCTCCAGCCGTCCCTGCACGGCGGGACGACCCTGAAGCTGCCTCCCCTCGGCTCCCTCCGCCTCGACACCCACGAGGGCCCGGTCACCCTGGAGGCCCGGCTCACCGACCTGCGCCCCGACCAGGCCAAGAAGCTCATCGAGGACGACACCGAGATCGACCGCCTCACCGACCGGATCGCCGGCCAGATCCGGCACGGCCTCATCGAGCTGCTCGTGCGCGCCGTCCTGATCGCGCTCGCCGCGAGCTTCGCCGCGTCCCTCATCCTCTTCCGCTCCTGGCGCCGCGCCCTCCTCGGCCTTGGCTCCGCCGCCGCCGGCCTCGTGGCCGTCACCCTGCTGACCTGGGCGACGTTCAACCCCCAGTCCATCGCCGAACCCCGCTACACCGGCCTGCTCGCCAACGCCCCCCAGATCGTCGGCGACGCCCGCAGCATCGTCGAGCGCTTCTCCGCCTACCGCGCCCAGCTCGCCCGCCTCGTCGGCAACGTCTCCGAGCTCTACACCACCACCTCGACCCTGCCGACCTACGAGCCGGACCCGTCCACCATCCGCGTCCTGGACGTCTCCGACATCCACCTGAACCCCGCCGCGTGGAACGTCATCAAGTCCGTCTCCACCCAGTTCAAGGTCGACCTCATCATCGACAGCGGCGACCTCATGGACCACGGCAGCAAACCGGAGGACAAGTTCGCCGACGCCATCTCCGACCTGAAGGTCCCCTACGTCTACGTCCGCGGCAACCACGACTCCAAGGAGACCCAGAAGGCCGTCGGCCGGGAGAAGAACGCCATCGTCCTGGACGACGACACCCGCGAGGTCAAGGGCCTGCGCATCTACGGAGTCGGGGACCCCCGCTTCACCCCCGACAAGAGCACCCGCGACGACTTCGTCGGCGCCGACCAGCTCCGCGCCGAGGGCCTCCGCTACGCCTCCAAGCTCCGCGCCTCCGGCACCACCCCCGACATCGTCGTCACCCACGACCCCACCGAGGGCGAGGCGTTCTCCGGCATCACGCCCCTGATCCTCGCGGGCCACACCCACTCCCGCTCCACCAAGCTCCTCCCCACCGGCACCCGCCTCTTCATCCAGGGCTCCACCGGCGGCGCCGGCCTCCGCGGCCTCGAACACGAGGAGCCCACCCCGATCGAGCTTTCCGTCCTCTACTTCAGCCGCGCCACCCACCGCCTCCAGGGCTGGGACGACCTGCGCCTCGGCGGCCTCGGCTTGACCTCCGCCCAGATCGAACGCCACCTGGAACCCGACCCCGACCGCACCATCAACCCGACGCCCCCGGCCTCCTCCCCACCCGCCTCCCCGACCTCCCCGTTCCCGTCCGAGTTCCCCTCGGACTGGCCGTCCCGCAGCCCGTCCCCCACCGAGAGCGCCCCCGGCGCCCGCCTCCCGTCCCCCACCCGCACCGGGTAACCGTTTGCACGCCGCCCCGCCACGTCCTCTAGACTGGCGAGGTCGAGTGGCGACCGCACCCGCCACCACCCGGGCCCCCTTCGTCTAGCGGCCTAGGACGCCGCCCTTTCAAGGCGGTAGCGCCGGTTCGAATCCGGTAGGGGGTACACCGCAGCCCGGCGCGCGATCCCGTTGTGGGATCCCTCCCCCCGTCGCCCGCCGGCTGAGCCGCGCTCCCTCAACGGTCTCAAGGGAGCTGAAGCGCAACATGCGCCCGCATGACCAGGCCCCTGCCGCGCTCAACGCCCTCGCCGCCCACGACACGGTGCTGCAAACCGTCCCTAGCGGCAAGGCCGCAACGATCTCGGTCGATGCCGAGCCGATAGATCGGCCGATGAGTTTGTGGCTCCGGGCCGGTCAGCCTGGTGACACCTAGGAAAGGACACCGCCATGTCGGAGCTTCTCGTGGACTTCATCACCTCCCTCGACGGCTACGCATCGGGAGAGGGGTGGCCCGGGTTCTGGGGCCTTGAGGGACCGGAGTACCTCGCATGGCTCGGCGAGCAGCCCGAGGTCACGTACCTGATGGGAGCCAACACCTACCGCCTGATGTCGGGCTTCGCCGCCGGCGAGGTCCCCGCTGGCCAAGACGAGTTCAGGCCCGAAGAAGAGGCGTCCGTCGACGAGCTCACGCGAGCGTCCAAGGTGGTGTTCTCCTCCTCACTCGAGGAGCCACTGACGTGGGCCAACTCCACGCTCGTCCGCGACGACGCCGTCGAGGTCGTCCGCGCCATGAAGTCGAACGGCTCGGGGCTCCTCAGCACGATCGGCAGCCTGAGCCTGTGCCGGTCCCTGCTGCGGGCCGGGCTCGTCGACCGCTTCCGGGTCGTGATGTTCCCGGTGATCACCGGGGCCACGGGCGCAGAACGCATCTACGACGGCTATCCGGACGTCGCCCTGGAGATGATCGAGCACCGCACCTTCGACGGCCGCATCCAGCTGGTCGAGTACAAGCCCCGGGTGCTCGAGCACCCGCCGCTCGGCGCCCCAGCGTGACGCCGTGAAGCGGCGCGACGAGGGACGCTTCATCCCTCACGGCGGCGGTCCGCTGCCCGGCCCGGCCGAGGTGGAGTCGCTCGGCCGGGAGTCGCCGGGGGAACGCATTGACGCCGGTGGCCTGCTGCACGGCCGCCCTTGGACTCGCCGAGTAGGCGTTTGTGTAGTTTGCCCGTGGTCTGGCGGGTGAGTACCGCCGGAGCTTGGAGACCCACGACGTGTTGCACGGCGACTTCACCGCCTGACCGCTAGGGCAGTTCGGCGCCCAGTGCGCGTCCGGGGGCGCGGCGGGCCTCGTGGGCGGCGGCGAGCAGGAGGTAGGCGCTGGCCGTCCAGGTGTAGGCGCGGTCCCGCAGGCCCGCCCCGGTGAGCGCGTCGAAGTTCTCCGCGAAGCCCGACCGTTCGCACAGGGCGCGGAAGCGGGCGCTGATCTCGTCGGCGAGGGCGGTCTGCCCGGCCCGGCGCAGGCCGTCCTCGATCAGGATCGTCGCCGGCGCCCATATGGGGCCGCGCCAGTAGCCGTCGGGACGGTAGTGCGGCGACGCCGGCAGCTCGGTGGCCAGGCCGAACTCGGTCAGGTGCGCGGTGATCCGCCCGGTCAGCGCGGTCACCGCGGACGGGGGCAGGTCGGCGCCGAGGACGATCGGCATCAGGTCGAGCAGCCCGTCGGTGTGCCAGGTGTTCCCGGTGGCGACGCCGCGGGCGGCGAAGCGGTCGTCCTGCCAGAGGCGGGCGAACAGCTCGGCCTGCAGCTCGTCGGCGGTGTCGGCCCAGTGCCGTGCGCCGGGACGGCCCAGTTCGGCGCCGAGCCGGGACAGCTCGCGCATCTGCAGGATCAGGAACGCGCTGAGATCGGCGGTCTCCACGACCCGCTCGGGATCGAAGGCCGTGGCGTTGTCCCAGCCGCTGTCGTTGCCGTGCTCGTAGTGCGGAAGCGGGCTGCCGGGGGCGCGGCGCGCGGTGAGCCAGAAACGGGTCCACGCTTCGAGCTGGCCGTGCACCCGCTCCAGTTCGGAACGCTCCAATCGCAGATGGCGGCGCAGGAGGCCGAACGCCCAGCCGTGGATCGGCGGCTTGACGTAGTTGAACAGGACCTCCGAGTGCGTCACCGAGTCGGGCAGGGCCCCGGAGGACTCCTGGTGGTCGAAAAGGATCTGGTACTGGTCCCAGGCCAGCGCCGGGTCGCCCGCGGCCAGCGCGAGCGCGTTGAAGCAGTGGTCCCAGCTCCACACCTTGTTCATCCAGTGCTTGGACATCAGCACGCTGGGACGTCCCAGAAACCCGGCGGGCCGGACGGTGGCCGACCACAGGACGTAGGCGGCCAGTTCGGCGGCCGGGGTGTCCGGGCCGCGCCAGGGGGCGATCGCGTCCGCGAAGCGCAGGAAGGACTTCAGCGACGCGTCGGCGACGGCGTCGAACGGCACCGACGGGGAGTACGGCGCGCGGGCGGTGCCGTACTCCTCGATCACCGCCTCCCAGTCGCCGCCGCCGAGCGTCAGGCCGCGTTCGGCGGTCTGGAGGGCCTGGGCGCCGTGCGCGGCGGCCTCACCGGCGATCACGGTCACGCGGTAGCGGCGCCCGGTCTCGTAGGACGTGAACACGTGGACGCCGGCGACGTCGTAGAAGTAGGTCCCGGTGAACGGGGTCAGCTCGGCGATCGCGGCGTCCAGCCGCAGCGCCAGGCCGGAGCCGCGGAGCCGCACGGTGTCGGGCGACTCGAAGGCCGCCTCGATCCGCCCGGACGGGTGCGTCCAGGCCAGCCGGCCGGGCGTGGCGGTGATCGTCGCGGCCGCCCGGGCGCCGCCCGCGAGCGGGGTGAGGCGCAGCACCGGGTTCAGTCCGCCCTGGTGGGAGACCAGGTGAAGGTCTTCGGCATGGGTGGCCAGCGCGGTGACGGGAGAAAGGGCGAGCCAGGAGCCGAAGATGCTGAACGGGATGTCCTGGACGGAGAAAACGGGTCCGGCGGTCATGGAGACAGGAGCTCATTTCTGGAGGGGACGGGTGAGGGAAGGGGTCAGTCCTTGACGGCGCCGGCTGTGGCTCCCGCGGCGATGTAGCGCTGGGCGCCGATCAGAATGAGCGTGGTCGGGATCGATGCCACGACCGCGGCGGCCATGATGGCGTTCCACTGCTGGTTGTTGTTGCCGATGTAGTGGTAGATGCCGAGGGTGATCGGCCGGTGGCGCCCGCCGCCGTCCAGCGTGCTGGCGAAGATGAAGTCCGACCAGGACCACAGGAACGCGAACAGCGACACGGTGACGACGCTGTTGCGGCTGATCGGCAGCACGATGGACCAGAAGGTGCGGAACGGCCCCGCGCCGTCCACCCGGGACGCCTGCAGCAGCTCCCGGGGGATGCCGCCCATGAAGGCGGTGAAGATCAGCACGCCGAACGGGACGGCGAGCGTGGAGTCGGCGAGGATCAGTCCGGGCACCGTGTTCAGCACGCCGAGGTTCAGGTAGATGGCGTAGAACCCCATCGCCATGATGATCCCGGGGATCATCTGGGCGGCGAGCAGCAGGAAGCTCAGCGCGCCGGTGCCGCGGGGGCGCAGCAGGCCGAGGGCGTAACCCGCCGGCGCGGCGACCGCCACGGTCAGCAGCACGGTGCCGAGCCCGACGACCAGGCTCGTGGCGAGGTAGGGAAGCTGCTGGTCCAGGACGGCGCGGTAGCCCTCCAGGGTGGGGTGCGCGGGGAAGAAGGACGGCGGGGTCCGCCGCATGTCCTCGTCCCGGGTGAGCGAGTTGTTGAGCATCCAGTAGACCGGGAACAGCATTACCGCGGTCAGCAGCAGCGCGATCCCCGTCTTCCACCAGGACCTGGTCGCCTTCATGCGGCCTCCCGCTGCCGGCGTTCGAAGCGGATGTAGAGCAGGCCGAACGCGAGGGCCGCCAGCACCAGCAGGTTGCCGACGGCGGCGCCGGGGCCGAAGGACGGCAGCGGGTTGGCGAAGCCCAGGTGGTAGGACCACGTGGCGAACGTCGTGGAGGAGTCCGCGGGCCCGCCCCGCGTCATGATCCAGATGAGGTCGAAGACCTTCAGCGTGTAGACGAGGCCGAGCATCAGCGTGATCGCCGAGACGGGGCGCAGCAGCGGGAACGCGATCCGCCAGAACCGCTGCCACGCGGACGCGCCGTCCAGCGCCGCCGCCTCGTACAGCTCGTCCGGGACCGACTGCAGCCCGCTGTACAGGATGACCAGGTTGAACGGGATGCCGATCCAGATGTTGGCGATCGTCACCGAGGCCAGCGACCAGTGCGGCGAGGTCAGCCAGTCAACCGGCCCGATGCCGGCCAGGCCCAGCAGCCAGTTGACGGCGCCGGCCTCGGAGTTCAGCAGCAGCGTCCAGGTGGACGCCGACACGATCAGCGGCAGCAGCCACGGCACCAGGAAGAGGGCCCGCAGCACCGCCGAGAGCTTGAAGTGCCGGTTGAAGAACACCGCCAGGGCCAGCCCGATGGAGAACTGGAACAGCAGCGACACCAGCGTGAAGACCACGGTGTGCCACAGCGCGGGCCAGAACGTCGCGTCGCGCACGACCTCGATGTAGTTGTCCAGGCCCGTGAACGGCGCCCCGCCGTGGACGAACGACCGGACGGTGTAGTCCCGCAGGCTCAGCTCGATGTTGCGGTACAGGGGGTAGGCGTAGAACAGGACGAGGTAGGCCACCAGCGGCAGGAGGAAGGCCCAGGCCGTCCAGTGCCCCGATCGCCGGTACGCCGCCTTCGGTCGGGCGCGGGAGGCGGCGCGGCCCCCCGATGCCGCGGGGACGCTCCTCCCCGCGTGCCGGGCCCGCTGCGTCGTGTCGTTCATCGCGTCACTTCACCGACGTCTGGGCCTTCGCCATCGCCTCCTGGGGCGTGGCCGAACCGCTCAGCGCGCCCTGCACGGCCGTCCACATCTGCTGGGAGATCCTCGGGTACTTGGTACCGAGGTTGTCGCTGGTGCGGCCCTTCGCCGCGTGCACCGCGTCGACCCACACCTTGAGCTCGGGCTTGGCCTCGACCTGCTTCTGCTGGATCTGGGTGGTCGGCGCGATGTAGGAGAGCGTGCTGACCGCGGTGAAGGAGTGGTCCCCGCTGGTCAGGCAGTCGGCGATCTTCTTGGACGTCCCGTAGCGGCCGGTGTCGTCCTGCACCGGGATGGTCACGAACTCGCCCCCGGTCGGGGCGGGCGCGGTCCCGCCGTCCTTCGCGGGGATCGGGATGATCCCGTACGGGAAGCCCGCCTTCTTGACGTTCTCCAGCTGCCACGTGCCGTTCTCGGAGAAGGCGTAGTCGCCGGTGGCGAACTCCTGCCAGCTGGTGGTCTGGGTGTTGTTCAGGACCGACTTGGGCGCGTAGCCCTTCTTCAGCCAGTCGGACCACAGGGCCAGCGCGCTGACGGACTGCTCCGAGTCGAGCTTCGTGAGCTGCGCTTTCGCACCCCAGAACCAGGGCAGGAACTGGAAGCTGCCCTCCTCGGTGCCGATGGCGGAGAACGTGATCCCCTTCTTGCCGGCCGCCTTCACCTTCTGGAGCGCGGCGGTGAGGCTCGCCCAGTCCTTGATCGTGGAGGCGTCGACGTCCGCCGCCTTCAGCACGTCCTTGTTGTAGAAGAGCGCGAGGGTGTTGGCGCCGAGGGGGATGCCGTAGGTCTTGCCGCCGGCCTGCCCGGCCGCCAGCAGGTTGGGCTGGATCATCGAAGTGTCCGTGCTGGTGTCGGCCGTCGTGGTGAGGACGCCGGCCTCGGCGAGCGTGGACACCACCGGGTTGTCGACGATGAGGACGTCCGGGGCGTTGCCCTGCTGCGCGGCGAGCAGCGCCTTGTTGGTCAGGTCCGTGGTGTCGTAGGCGGTGCGCTTCATCTTCACGCCCGCGGCGGAGCCGCACCCGTCCAGCAGCTTCGCCCACTCGGAGTCGGCCTGGTACTGGGGGTAGGGGTCCCAGATCGTGTAGGTGCCGGAGTCGGCCGCAGAGCCGCCGGACGAGCAGCCGGTGAGCGCGGCCAGCGTGAGCGCGGCGGCGCCCGCCGCCAGGAAGCGCGTCCTGAGGTGGTGGACAGGGTGGGTCATCGCGGTTTCCTTTCCGGCGCGCGCCGGGCGCGTCAACTGCATCGAACCGGTTCGCCGAACCGGTTCGATGCACGATAAGCGCGTTCCCCGTCACCGGTCAATGGTTCGGGACGCCCATATTTAGGTGGGGCGAACCGGTTCGACAAAGCGTCGCAGCCGCTATCGTGAAGGCACGGGTTGGAGGATCCTTGTCGAATCGGTTCGATGAAGCGACGTCCGTGACCATCGGGGAGATCGCACGGCGGGCGCGGGTGTCGCGCAGCACGGTGTCCTACGCGATCAGCGGGAAGCGGCCGGTGTCGGAGGGCACCCGGCTGCGCATCCAGCAGGTCATCGACGAGATGGGGTACCAGCCGAACGCCAGCGCGCGTGCGCTCGCCCGCGGCGAGACCCGGACGCTGGGCCTGGTCTTCCCGCCCGCGAGCACGCACTACACCGACATGCAGCTCGACTTCATCGGGGGCCTGGTCGACGCCGCCGCCGTCCGCGACTACGACGTGCTGATGTCGCCGGGAGGGGCGGAGGACCGCGCCTTCCACCGGCTGATCGGGGAGCGGCGGGTGGACGGCGCGGTCCTGATGGAGATCCGCCTGCAGGACGCCCGTGTCGACCGCATGCGCGCGACCGGCTTCCCGTTCGTGACGATCGGCCGCACCGCGCAGCCGGACGGCACCAGCTGGGTCGACCTCGACCACGGGCGGCTCGTCCAGCACTGCGTCCGGCACCTGGCGCAGCTCGGGCACCGCCGGCTCGCGCTGGTCAACCGGTCCGAGGAGCTCATCCGCGCCGGGTACGAGTCGGCGCGGCGCGGCCAGGACGGGTTCGAGGAGGCGCTCGCCGAGCACGGGCTCGCCGGCCGCTCCTACCAGTGCGGGGACGACGCCGCGGCGGGCGAGTCCTGCGTGGCGCGGATCCTGTCGGACGACCCGGGCGTGACCGGGATCGTGACCCTGAACGAGGCGGCGCTCGGCGGGCTGTACCGGGGGCTCGGGGCCGCCGGGCGGGAGATCCCCCGCGACATGTCCGTCACCGGCATCGTGGGCAGCCGGTGGGCCGAGGCCGTGACCCCCGAGCTGACCGCCGCCGACGTCCCCTCCCGCGAGATGGGCCGCATGGCCATCGACCTGCTGCTGGAGCGCATCGGCGACCCGGGGGCGCCGCTGCGGCACCAGCTGCTGACACCGCCGATCTCGCTGCGCGCCAGCACCGGCCCCGCGTCCTCGCGCACCCCGTGATCAGCTCGGCGCGGTCGACTCGCGGACGACGAGCCGGCCCGGATGCCGGACGACGCCCGCCCGCCGCTCGCCCTCCAGCGCCGCGATCAGCTCCCGCGCCGCGGTGGCGCCGAGCCGTTCGAGGTCGAGGTCGACGGTGCTGAGCGGGGGGCGGCTCTCGGTCGCGAAGATCTCCCAGTTGTCGTAGCCGATGACGGCGACGTCGTCGGGCACGCGGCGGCCGAGGTCGTGCAGCGCGTCGATGGCCCCGTAGGCGATCTGGTCGCTGCCGCAGAAGAGCGCGTCCACGCCGGGCTCCGCGTCGAGCAGCATGCGGGTCGCCTGCCGCCCCCAGCGCTGGGACCAGGCCCCGTAGGACGGGCGGCCGCCGGCGAGCCGGAGGCCCGCGCCGCCCAGCACCTCCAGCAGCCCCGCCGCCCGGTCCCGCGCGGCCCGGTAGCCCTCCTCGCCGGTGATGTGCGCGACCCGCCGGCGGCCGAGCGCGAGCAGGTGCTCGGCGGCGAGGCGCGCGCCGCCCACGTCGTCCGCGACGACGGACAGGTCGCCGGGGTCGTCGGACTGCCCGTAGGCGTAGACGACCGGGACGGGGATGCCCGCGGTGAGCGACTCGCGGACGTCGTTGCGGTCGCCGAGCACGATCAGCCCGTCGACCTGCCGGGCCAGCAGCGTGCGGATGTGCTGCCGCCGCCGGACGGCGTCGCCGCGCGCGTCGCACAGCAGCACCGACATCTCCCCGTCCCCGAGCGCGTTCTCGACGCCCAGCAGGACGGGGATCGCGAAGCGCCCCGCGAGCTCGTCGGTGAGCAGCCCGACCGTCCGGGTGCTGCCGGACAGCAGGCCGCGGGCGAGCGCGTTGGGCTGGAAGGACAGCTCCTCGGCGACCGCGAGGACGCGGGTGCGGGTCTCCGGGGCGACGTCCGGCCGCGCGTTCAGCGCCTTGGAGGCCGTCGCCACCGACACCCCGGCGCGCCGGGCCACCTCGGTGAGGGTCACTGCTGGAGATGGGCGTCTGGTCACCGAAAACCTTTCCGAGCTCCGAGCATTGTAAGCGGCGCGTGACTGAAAAGGACCCTTGACAACCGGCGCCCCCGTTCTTACGTTCCTCCCGAAAACCTTTTCGGAGCCCGGTGCCCCGGCTCGCCGGGCTCACCGCACCCGCCCCGCTCCCCCGCCCCGTCCCCGCTCCCCCGTCCCGCCCGCGTCCCCGGTGACGCCCGCGGCCCACCCCCCGAGGTGACCCATGAGTTCCAGACGCCGGAGGTTCCTCGCCACCGGACTCGCCCTGAGCGCGATCGCGGCCGTCCAGACCGCCGCCCTCGCCCCCGCCCACGCCGACGGAGCCACGCTCGTGGTGAACGTCGCCGCCCCGTTCCGTCCCGTCACCCATGTGGCGACCGGCGGCCTGTACGGGCTCATCGAGGGCAACCGGCCCGCCGACGCGCTGCTCTACCCGCTGCACCCGCGCACGGTCACCCAGCCCGCGCCCGGCGTGCGGCAGGCGCCGAACGGCCAGCCCCCCGCGGGCGACGCCCTGCTGGTCGCCCCGCAGGCGGACAGGCTCGGCGCGTCCGTCATCATCCGGATGCCCGACATCTACCCCGACTTCCCCTACAGGTGGGTGAGCTGGGACGACTGGCTCGGCAAGGTCGACGCCCAGGTGAGCGCCCGGCTCGCCAAGACCGCCGTCACGAACATCGAGGGCTACGAACTCTGGAACGAGCCCGACTGGACCTGGAACACCGGGGCGGCGGGCGCCTTCAACGACGGCTGGGCCCGCACGTTCCGCCGCGTCCGCGCCAAGGACCCGGTCACACCGATCGTCGGCCCGAGCCTGAGCTGGTACAACGCCGACTACATGCGGTCGTTCCTGACCTACGCCCGCGACAACGGCGTCCTGCCCGACATCATCTGCTGGCACGAGCTGGCCCAGGACCCGTCCGCGATAGCCGCCGACATCTCCGCCTACCGGGCGCTGGAGCGGTCGCTCGGGATCAGCCCGCGCCGCATCTCGATCAACGAGTACGCGGGCACGCAGGCCGTCGACCAGCCGGGCAACGCCGCGAGCTTCATCGCCAAGCTCGAACGCGGCGGGGTCGACTCGGCCGACCGCGCGTTCTGGTACGAGTACGGGACGCTGAACGGGCTCGTCGCGAACGGCCGGCCGACCGGGACGTACTGGCTGTACAAGTGGTACGGCGACATGGCCGGCAACATGGTGGCCACGACGCCCCAGGCGCAGACGGGGCTGGACGGCTTCGCGTCCTACGACGGCACCCGCAAGATCGTCAACGTGGTCGCCGGGCACGCGTCGGGCACCAACACCGTCCGGGTCACCGGGCTGAACGGGTTCGGCGGGTCCGTCCGGGTGCGGCTGGAGTCGACGCCGTACTCCGGCCGGCACACCGCGGTCTCGGCGCCGACGGCCGTCTGGGACAGGACGTACACCGTGCACAACGGGGAGATCTCCGTGCCGGTCTCCGGCATGGACGCGAACTCCGCCTACCGCCTGCTGGTCGAGCCGGCGAGCGGCACGCCCGCCTACCAGCACCGGTACGAGGCCGAGAACGCCGCGGTGTTCCGGGCGGAGCGGCTCTCCTCCGGGAGCGCCTCGAACGGCGGCTACGTCGGCCGGATCGACAACTCCGGCGACCCCCGCACCGACAGCTACGTCGACTTCATCGTCAACGTCCCGACCGCCCGGACGTACACGATGAAGATCGGCTACGCCAACGGCACCGGCGCGACGTCCACCCAGGGGATCGCCTACAACGGCGGCGCGTGGTCCACGGTCAGCTACCCGCCCACCGGCGGCTGGGGCCAGTTCGGCTCGACGATCTCCACGACCGTCAACCTGCCCGCCGGGTACAGCGTGATCCGGCTGGCCAAGGGGTCGCCGTACTTCCAGGGCGGCACCGGGTACGCCGAACTCGACTACATAGAACTGGACTGAGGCCCTCGCCCATGTGAGCTCCCGCGCCGACCCGGCCGCTCACCGGCTGCCGGGCCGGTGCGGGAGCGTCCGGCTCCGGCGGACGCTCACCGTCGCCGAGGACGTGCCGCGCGCCGCCGGCGCGCACCCGGGCAGTGGAGGGCGGTGCGGTCGGCAAGGTCCTGGTGGACGTCCCACGCTGAGGTGAGTTGGCGGGAAAGTCGGGGGACGCGGCATAGTTGCGGGCCTCCCGGATGTCTGAGGGGGTGACAGCCACAGAGGAGGCCCTTTGAAGCGAGAGGCCCGCGAGAGCTTCAGCGCGTTCGTCGCGGCGCGGTCGACCAGCCTCATCCGGACGGCGTACGTGCTGACCGGGGACCAGCACGCCGCCGAGGACCTGCTGCAGAACGCGCTGGCGAAGACGGCCGCGCGGTGGGGGCACGTGCGCGACAACCCCGAGGGCTACGTCCGCCGCGCCATGTACAACGAGCAGGTGACCCGGTGGCGGTGGCGCCGCCGGGAGTCGGTCGTGGCCGAGCCTCCGGAGCTGCCCTCCGCCGGGCCGGACGTCGATCTGCGGGTGACGCTGGAGCGCGCGCTGCTGGCGCTGCCGCCGCGCAAGCGGGCGGTGCTGGTCCTGCGCTACTACGAGGACCTGCCGGAGACCGAGATCGCGGACATCATGGGCTGCTCCGTCGGCACCGTCCGCAGCCAGACCCACCGCGCCATCGCCCGGCTCCGGGAACTGGCCCCCGACCTGGCCGCCCACCTCGCACCCACGGGGAGCTGACCATGACCGACCAGATGTTCAAAGACGCCTTCACCGCGCTCGCCGAGCGCGCCGAGCCCGCCGACGGCCTCGCCGCCCGCGCCATCCGGACCGCCACCCGCCGCCGCAGGGCCGCGGCCGCCGCCGGGGCGGCCGGCCTCGCCCTGGCGGTCGCCGTGCCCCTGACGATCACCGCGGGCGGCGGGCGGGCGGAGGACGGCGCCCTCAGCAAGCCGAGCGCGCCGCCGCAGGACGGGCGCGGCCTGCCGGACAACAGCCGGCAGGAGCTGGCGCTGGCCCGCGCCTGCATGCGCAACGGGCCGCCCGTCGGCACCATGGGCGAGAGCCGCTCCGACATGGGCGGCGCCGCGGACTTCCGGCTGCTCACCACGATGCCCGTCGAGGGCGGGCGGCTCGCCGAGGTCGGCAGCGCGCGCGGCTACGTGCTGTGCGCGACCAGCGGCAAGACCAACACCGAGCCGCCGCAGTTCCACCCCTGGCCGGGCACGTCGCGCGGCGGGCTCTTCGGGTTCGACGCGCCGCTGCGCGTCGACGGGATCCGCCAGATCCAGGCGCTCAGCGGGTGGGACGAACTGCACGCCGTGGTCGTCGGCCGCGCCAAGCCGGCGGTGACCAGGATTTACGTCGTCTGGGAGGGCGGGCGCACCGGCCAGGCCGCCGTCGACAACGGATTCTTCATCGCCCAGACGCCCACGAAGATGATCCCCGACCGTAAGGCCACCGGGCCGATGTCCAAGGGCGCGATGACCTCGCCCACGATCCGCGTCATGAGCGTCACCGGGTACGACGCCAAGGACAAGGCCCTCTACACCTGGCGGCCGAAGGTCAGGACCGAGAAGGCGGGCTTCGTCCCCGAAGACTGCACCGACGGCATCACCGACCCCCGTCCGACCCTCTGCGACTGAGCCGGCCGCGGACGCCTCGCCCGCGGAACGTGAACGGCTCTGCCGACGGACCGGCGCCCTGGGGACCGGGCGCCGGCTCCAGGCCCTTCCCCCGGACCGCCGCCGGGGGAAGGGCCGCCGCCGTTCAGGTGGCCGTCGTTCAGGTGGCCGTCGTTCAGGTGGCCGCCGTTCAGGTGGCCGCCGTTCAGGTGGCCGTCGTTCAGGTGGACGTGCGGATTCGGCGGCGGGCGGCGATGAGGCGCTGGAGGGCGATGAAGCCGAACAGCAGGACGCCGATGGCGATGCGCGTCCACCATGAGCTGAGGGTGCCCTCGAAGCTGAGGATGGTCTTGATGACGCCGAGCACGAGGACGCCGAGGACGCTGCCGATGAGGTAGCCGGAGCCGCCGGTGAGGACGGTCCCGCCGATGACGACGGCGGCGATCGCGTCGAGCTCCATCCCGATGGCGTGGGTGGGGTCGCCGGAGAGGGTGTAGAGCGCGAACAGGACGCCGCCGAGCGCGGAGCAGAAGCCGCTGATCGCGTACACCTGGATCTTGGTGCGGCCGACGGGCAGGCCCATCAGCAGCGCGGACTGCTCGTTGCCGCCGACCGCGTAGACGTTGCGTCCGGTGCGCGTCCACTGCAGGACGTAGGCGCCGATGGCGAACACCACCAGGGCCGTGACGGCGCCGTAGGACAGGTGGGTGCGGCCCGGCAGGTGGAGGGAGTTCAGGGCGAGGGCGTCGAAGAACGAGTTGTCGATGGAGATCTGGTTCTCGCTGAGCGTCAGGCACAGGCCGCGGGCCAGGAACATCCCGGCGAGGGTCGCGATGAACGGCTGCACCTGGAACACGTGGATCATGTAGCCCATCGCCGCGCCGAACAGCGTCCCGACGGCCAGCACCAGCGGGATGACGACGGGCGCGGGCAGGTGCAGCTTCATCGTGCCGATCGCGCACAGCATGCCGGACAGCGCGACGACGGAGCCGACGGACAGGTCGATGCCGCCGGTCAGGATCACGAACGTCATGCCGACCGCGACGACGATGAGGAAGCCGTTGTCGATGAACAGGTCGAGGAAGACCTGGGTGGAGCCGAAGTTGGGGTAGCGGATCGCCCCGGCGGCGAAGGCGGCGAGGAACAGGCCGAGCGTCACCAGGACGGGCACGTGCCTGCGGCGCGGCATGAGCGGGCGGCCGCGGTCGATGGCACTGGCAAGGACGTCGCTCATGCCGTGACCTCCTCCTGCTTGGGGGTGGTGGGTGCCGGCTCCGCGGCGCGCCTGCGCCGGCGGAGCACCTTGGCGCGGAAGGCGGGCGACTGGAGCAGGCAGACGATCGTGACGACGACGGCCTCGAAGACCAGCGTCGTGCGGGGCGGGATGCCCGCGGTGTAGATGGTGGTGTCGAGCGTCTGGATGATGAGGGCGCCGACGACCGTCCCGGCGAGGGAGAACCGCCCGCCGGTGAGGGCGGTGCCGCCGAGGACGACGGCGAGGATCGCGTCCAGCTCGATCCACAGGCCCGCGTGGTTGCCGTCCGCCGACAGCGTGTTGGAGCTGATCATCAGCCCGGCGATCCCGGCGCACAGCCCGCAGAATACGTACGCCAGGACGATCAGCCCGGCGGACCGGATGCCGACGAGCCGGGACGCCTCGGCGTTGCCGCCGACCGACTCCAGCAGCATGCCGAGCGCGGTCCGGCGGGTCAGCACGACGGTGACCGCGAGCGCGATCGCCACCAGGATGATCGAGAACGGCAGGCCGAGCCAGTAGCCGCCGCCGATCAGCTTGTAGTCCTTGTTGTTGATCGTGATGATCTGCCCGCCGGTGATGAGCTGCGCGACGCCGCGCCCGGCCACCATGAGGATGAGCGTGGCGATGATGGGCTGGATGCCGAGCCGCGTGACCAGCAGCCCGTTCCACAGTCCCAGCAGCAGGGACGCCGCGAGGGCGACGCCGATCGCCACGAACAGCCCGTGCCCCTTGCTGATCAGGTAGCAGGCCATCGCGCCGGAGATCGCCACGGTCGCGCCGACGGACAGGTCGATGCCGCCGGTCGCGATGACGATCGTCATGCCGAGGGCGACCAGCATGAGCGGCGCGCCGAACAGCAGGATGTCGATGAGGCTGCCGTACAGGTGGCCCTGCCGGACGTGGATCGACAGGAAGCCGTGCGTGAAGATCACGTTGCCGAGCAGCATGACGACCAGCACGGTCACCGGCCAGAACAGCGTGCTCTTGGTGAGTGCGGCGAGGCGGGATGCTGCGGGGTTCATCGCTGCGCGTCTCCGTTCGCGATCGTCTGCAGGATGCGTTCGGGGGTCAGCGACCCGTCGTTGCGGAGCTCGGCCACGAGCCGCCGGTCGCGCAGCACCTCGACCTTGTGCGAGATGCGCAGGACCTCCTCCAGCTCGGCGGAGATGAACACCACGCCGATGCCGTCGCGGGCCAGCGACACCACCAGCTTCTGGATCTCGGTCTTGGCGCCGATGTCGATGCCGCGCGTCGGCTCGTCCAGGATGAGCAGTTTCGGCCGGGTGATGAGCCAGCGGGCGAGCAGCACCTTCTGCTGGTTGCCGCCGGAGAGGTTCTTGACCGGTGTGTCCGGGTTCGGCGGCTGGATGCGCAGCGCCTTGATGTACTCGTCCACGAGCTCGTCGCGGCGGCGCTGGCTCAGCGGGCGGAGCCAGCCGCGCGCGGCCTGCAGGGCGAGGACGATGTTCTCCTCGACGGTCAGGTCCATGACGAGGCCGTCGCCCTTGCGGTCCTCGGGGCAGAACGCGACGCCCCGGTCGATCGCGGCGCGCGGCGTCCTGATCGAGACGGGGCCGCCGTCGCCGGCCCGGATGCGGCCGGAGTCGGCGTGGTCCGCGCCGAAGATCAGCCGGGCGAGCTCCGAGCGGCCCGAGCCGAGCAGGCCGGCGAAGCCGACGACCTCGCCCGCGTGCAGTTCGAGGTCGACGGGGTCGATGGCGCCGGTGCGCCCGACGCCTTCGAGCGCGAGGAGCCGCTCGCCCCGGGGGGCCTCCGGCGACGCCTCGTCGAGTTCCTCCAGCGTGGCCAGTTCCTGCCCGGTCATCTTCGCGACCAGGTCGAACCGGCTCAGCTCCCCGATGGGGTACTCGCCGACGAGGCGGCCGTTGCGCAGCACCGTCACCCGGTCGCAGATCTCGTAGATCTGCTCCAGGAAGTGGGAGACGAACAGGATCGCGACGCCGTCGTCCTTCAGCCGCCGCATGACGTCGAACAGCCGGCCGACCTCGCCGCGGTCGAGGCTGGACGTCGGCTCGTCCAGGATCAGCACCTTCGCGTTCAGGTCCACCGCCCGGACGATCGCGACAAGCTGCTGCACGGCCAGCGAGTAGGAGCCGAGCTGCGCGGTGACGTCGAGGTCGAGGTCCAGCCGGGCCAGCAGCTCGGCCGACCGGCGGTTGACCGCGGCCCAGTCGATCCGCCCGAACCGGCGCGGCTCCCGGCCGATGAAGATGTTCTCCGCGACCGACAGGTTCGCGCAGAGGTTGACCTCCTGGTAGACGGTGCTGATGCCGAGCCGCTGCGCGTGCAGCGGGCCCTGGATGACGGTGTCGCGGCCGTCGATCGCGACCGTCCCGGCGTCGGCCTCGTAGACGCCGGTCAGCACCTTGATCAGGGTGGACTTGCCGGCGCCGTTCTCGCCCATCAGCGCGTGCACCTCGCCGGGGAACAGCCGGAACGCCACGTCGTCGAGGGCCTGGACCCCCGGGAACCCCTTGGAGATGCCGTCCATCTCCAGGACGGGAACGGCCATCGCCGCCTCCTCCACTTGCTCGGTGCCCGCCCTGTGGTGCCCGCCGGGGCCGCTGCGGGCGGCCACGGCCCCGGCGGAACTCGGGTGGTCAGTACTTGCGGGTCGGCAGGGCCTCCTTGGCCTTGGCCTGGTCGAAGACCGTCTCGACGGTGACGATGCGCTTCGGCACCTTCTGGCCGGCCTTGACCTTCTTCGCGGCGTCCATCAGCTGGCCGCCGAGCAGCGGGTTGCACTCGACCACGAAGTTGAACTTGCCGTCCGCCAGCGCCTGGAGGCCGTCGTGGACGGCGTCCACGGTGACGATCTTGATGTCCTTGCCGGGGGTGAGGCCGGCCTCCTGGATCGCCTGCATCGCGCCCAGCCCCATGTCGTCGTTGTGCGCGAACAGCACGTCGACGTCCTTGTGGGCCTTGAGGAGGGCCTGCATGACCTCCTTGCCCTTGGCGCGGGTGAAGTCGCCGGACTGCGAGGCGATCACCTTGAGGTTGGGGTTGGCGGAGATGGCCTGCTCGAAGCCCTTCTTGCGGTCGATCGCGGGCGCGGCGCCGACCGTCCCCTCCAGCTGGATGATGTTGACGGGCTCCTTGGCGTCCTTGTACTCGTTGACGACCCAGTCGCCGGCCTTCTTGCCCTCTTCGACGAAGTCCGAGCCGAGGAAGGTGACGTAGAGGGACGGGTCGGAGTCGACGGCCCGGTCGGTGAGGACGACCGGGATGTTCGCGGCCTTCGCCTCCTTGAGGACGGCGTCCCAGCCGGTCACGACCACCGGCGAGAAGGCGATGACGTCCACCTTCTGCTTGATGAACGACCGGATCGCGGCGATCTGGTTCTCCTGCTTCTGCTGCGCGTCGGAGAACTTCAGTTCGACGCCCGCGGCCTTCGCGGACTCCTGGATGTCCTTGGTGTTGGCGGTCCGCCAGCCCGACTCGGCACCGACCTGGGCGAAGCCGAGGACGAGCTTGTCGGAGCCGGATCCTGAGCCGCTGCTGCCGCCGGAGTCGCCGCAGGCGCTGAGTGCCGTCAGCGCCAGCGAGGTGCTGGCGACGGCGACGATGAGCCGCTTGAACATGGGGTTCTTCCTTCTTCCTCGGGGGTGCTCGGCGAAGGGCGTCTTGAGGTGTCTCTGGGAACGGCCGGTGGTCAGACTTCGCGGACGGGGCGAGGGCGCGCCCGGCGGGACTCCTCCGGGGTGCGCGCTTCGCGTTCGGTCATCGGAGTCTCCACAGGTCAGACGGTCGGCGATCGGATTGTGTTAGCGATAACATTGCCATTCGGGGGGACCTGGGGGCAGGACCTCCCGAGAGTCAGGCGCGAGGGCGGGCGCTCGCGCGCGGGACGGGCCGGGACCGCCTGGCGCGGCGTCCGGGCAGATTCCGGCGACGCGCCTCCGGGGCCGGGAAAACGGTCAGGACGGGATCTTCGACCGCTCCGGCGACATCGTTCTTGAGCAGCCGCCTGCGTCCCGCCGCGCGGCCGTGCCGTGTCTCGTCCACTTCGCCCGCCTTCGTCCGTGTGGCGCGTGTCACGAATGTTTGCGCTAACTCAAGCGCATGTCAATCCCCCCGGCGGCACCGCAGGAGATGGACCGGCCCTTGACGGACGGACCTGATATCGCTAACAGCCTCCTCCGAGGGGGCCGGGTTCCCAGGCCGGACCCGCGGCGCCGCGGCCCCACACCCGCTCGGGACGTGGATTCGTGCCCTCAAGCGTGCGTTCGGCGACGGAGAGCTTTGACGGCGTCAAGCGGCGGAAGTAGCACATCTCGGAGCATCGACGAATGCGGTGACCGCCCACGCCGAATTCTGACCGACCGCAAGCTCAACGCGGGTTCGGACGTTAGATGTCGATCATCGAGGTCAGGGCGTTTTACGGGACCGGAGCACCCGGAAGCGGCCCCGGATCGGCTCATCGGGGCACCGGTTCATGTGATCGGCACGGCGTGAGTAAGCGTCTTACTACAGGGGCGGAAACCCGTGTCGGGTACGGGAGGCATAGTTGATGACATCCGAGCCAGAGCCGCGTGTTGGCGTTGTGGTGCCCATTTACAACGTCGAGCCGTATCTTGAGGAATGTTTGGTCTCGATCGCCCGGCAGTCGATCGGGGAATTGGATGTGGTGCTGGTCGATGACGGGTCGACCGACGCCGGCGGGCGGATCGCCGAAGAGTTCGCTGCGGCCGATCCGCGGTTTCGTGTGGTCAGCCAGCCCAACGGGGGGCTGGGCCGGGCGCGCAATGTGGGGGCGGCGCTGGTGCGCGGCCGGTTCCTGGCGTTTGTCGACAGTGATGACGTGCTGCCCGAGCATGCGCTGGAGTTGCTGGTGGGGACGCTGGAGCGGACGGGTTCGGACATCGCTTCGGGCAATGTGCTGCTGTTGACCGAGGAGGGGCTGGTGCAGTCGCCGATGCACCGGCGTCCGATGGGGGCGACGCGGTTGCGCACTCATGTCACGCGGGATCGTCTGCTGATGTATGACCGGCTGGTGCCCAACAAGGTGTTCCGGCGCCGGTTCTGGGATGAGCACGGGTTCCGCTTTCCCGAGGGTGTGCTGTATGAGGACATCCCGGTGACGCTGCCGGCGCATTTTCTGGCGTCGGCGGTGGATGTGGTGGCTGAGCCGGTGTACTACTGGCGGCAGCGGAGCGGGGGGTCGTTGTCGATCACGCAGCGGCGTACTGAGATCGGTGCGGTGACCGACCGGTTCGCGGCGGTGGAGTCGGTGAGCCGTTTTCTGGGGTCGCGGCCCGAGCCGGGGGTGCGCGCGTGCAAGCGTGAATATGACGAGGTGGCGCTGCGCAGTGATCTGCGCATCTTCCTGAACGTGCTGGGCGAGGCCGATGAGGAGTTCCGGGCCAGGTTCGTCGAGCTGGCGCACGGTTTCCTGGAGCAGGCCGACCGCACGGCGATGAACGATCTGCCGGCCATGATGCGCCTCAAATGGCACCTGGTCGGCCGCGGATTGATGCCGGAGTTGCTGGAGGTACTGGAGTACGAACGCCGGGGGCTGCGCATCCCGGTGACCCGCCGGTTGTGGCGCCATTACGCCAAGTACCCGTTCTGGGGCGACCGCCGGCTGCGGATTCCGCGCAGCGTGTTCCGGCTGGGCGAGGAACTGGCCGTCCGCGCCCGGCTGCACGAGGCGACCTGGCGGGACGGCAAGCTGCACATCACCGGGCACGCCTTCATCGCCAACATCGGCACGCGGTTCCCCTGGTCGTCCCTGAAGGCCATCGGTGTCCGGGAGACCGGCAGCGGCGCCACCAGGGTGATACCGGCGTGGACGCGGCGCTGCCCCGACGCCGACGATGTCTCCCGCGACCCCGACCGCAGCCACGTGTGGTCGGGGTTCTCGGCGGTGATCGATCCGAAGCGGCTGCGGCGCGGGGGCCGGTATGTGGACGGGACGTGGCTGGTCGCGGCCGGTGTGTACGGCGGGGGGGTGCTGCGGCGCGGGGCGCTGGCGGCGCCGGCGTCCGGCAGCGGCGCGCACCCGGCCTGGCACTACGTCACCGATGACGTGCGGGTGGTCCCGCTGATCACGCGGGGCGGCATGCTGCGGCTGCGGGTGGAGACGGTGCGGGCGCGCGTCACCGGCCACCGGGTCGGCGATGGCGCCGTGGAGATCCGCGGAACGATCCTGGGCGGTGTGCCGGACGGCGCCGCGGTCGCGGTGCGGCGGCGGGCCGGGACGCTGCTGAACCGCTACCCGGTCGCACCGGACGGCGCCGGCGGCGGTTTCCGCGTGCGGATCCCGGTTCGCGAGCTGATCGACGACATGCCCGTCCTGGGCGAGGACGGTCTCCCCGGCGCCACCCGCGATGACGAGACCGGCTGGCGGCTCGACCTGAGCGTGCCGGCCGATGCCGGCGAGGGAAGCGGCGTCGCGCCGACTGACTTCGCCGAAGGGGCGCCTGCCGCCGGCGGGTCCGAGCCCGTGGCGGTGGAGGCCGCGTCATCGGCGGACGAGTCCGCGCCGGCCAGCGTCCCGGCGGCGGACGCCGGCACCGAGGAAGAGGACGACGAGCCCGCGTCCCTGGCCGACGCGGCCGCGGGCGACGCGTCCGCGACGGGGAACCGCCCCGCGAGCACGCCGGGGATGCCGGACGATTTCGCCGCCGCCGAGGCCCCCGGCGCGGCCGACGACCCGACCTCGGCCGACACCCCCGCGCCGGCGGACGACTCCGCGTCCGACGATTCCGCGGGCGACGAACTGGTACGGCTCGTCCTCGACGACGACGTCGAGGAGGGCCTCTACACGGCCGGCGGCAAGGAGTTCGTCGTCTACCGCTCCCGCCACGGCTACGCGGGTCTGAAGGCGCGCACCCCTCGTCCGGTCCTCACCGGCGCGGCATGGCAGCAGGACGGGACGCTCGTGCTGACCGGCGAGTGGCCGGCGGGCGCGCCGGATCCGGCGGAGCTGGTGCTGCGCAGCCGCGAGCGCAGCGAGGAGCGGGCGTTCCCGGTGTCCCGCGCGGACGGCCGGTTCCGGGCCGAGCTTCCGCTGCCGCGCCTGGCCACCCTCGGCGGCGTCCTGCCGCTGGCGTCCGGCAGATGGGACGTCCGCGTGCGGCGGCCGGCGAGCCGGACGGAGCCGGCCGGGCCGAGCCTGGCCGTCCCCCTGGACCACGCGGCACTGGCCCGCCTGCCCGTCGAGACGACCGTGGACGGCCGCCGCTACGTCTTCCGTGAGCAGGGGTATGACGTGCCGGTGGTGGAGGCCCATTCCGATCTGCGGCCGGACGAGCGCGGCGCCTACCGCCAGGCCCGGACCCGCGCCCGCCACTACCGCACGCCGCGGCGGCTGCGTCCGCTGCGCGAGGCGGTGCTGTACGACAGCTACTCGGGCAAGCAGTACTCCGACAGCCCCCGCGCCATTCATGAGGAACTCATCCGCCGAGACGCCGACGTCGAGCACCTGTGGGTGGTGCGGGACGCGCAGGTGGAACTGCCCGACACCGCCCGTGCGGTGCGGTTGTGGGGCGCCGAATGGTATGAGGCGATGGCGCGCAGCCGCTACATCATCACCAACGCCCACCTGCCCGAATGGTTCACACGCCGCCCCGGCCAGATAGTGGTGCAGACCTGGCACGGCACCCCGCTCAAACGCATCGGCTTCGACATCCAGGACGTGCAGTTCGCCAACCCCCGCTACCTGGAGAAAGTCGCCAAAGAAGCACCCGGCTGGAGCTACCTGATCTCCCCCAACGCCTTCAGCACCCCGATCCTGCGGCGCGCATTCCGCTACCACGGCGACCTCATCGAAACCGGCTACCCCCGCAACGACATACTCGCCAGCCCCGACCGCGACGTCCCGGCCCAGCGGGTGCGCGCGCGGCTGGGCCTGCCGCCCGGCAAACGCGCGGTGCTGTACGCACCGACCTGGCGCGACGACAGCTACTACGGGCCGGGCCGATACCGGCTGGACCTGCGGCTGGACCTGGAACGGGCGGCGGCCGAACTCGGCGACGACCACGTGCTGCTGATCCGGCGCCATCCCAACGTGGTCGACACCGTCCCGCAGGTGGGGGGCGGGTTCGTGCGGGACGTGTCGGCCTACCCCGACATCGCCGAGCTGTTCCTGGTCGCCGACGTGCTGATCACCGACTACTCCTCACTGATGTTCGACTACGCCAACACCGGCCGGCCCATGCTGTTCTTCACCTACGACCTGGAGCACTACCGCGACCAACTGCGCGGCTTCTACTTCGACTTCCAACACCACGCGCCCGGCCCGCTGCTGGGCTCCTCCCAGGAGGTGATCGAGGCACTGCGCTGCATCGACCAGGTCGCCCACGCCCACGAAACCGCCTACCAGCAGTTCACCCAGCGTTTCTGCGAACTGGACGACGGCAAAGCCGCCAGCCGCGTCGTCGACCGCATCTTCCAGCCCCGCTGACATACCGCCCAGTACGACCTGCGCACTTCACCTGTGCTCGCTTCCGGACAACACAGTGCCGCCCGTCCGCGGTGAAGGGGCCTGCGGCGTTCAGGCGGCGTCCCGCGTAGAGGCGGGTGCCTTCAGGGGTGGGGGACGGTCGCGGGGGCGAGGGCCGCGGCCACGGTCGCGCAGGCGGTCAGGAGGAGGAAGAGGTTCGGGTAGCCGCCGAGCGCGGTGGCGAGGGCGGCGCCCGCCCAGGGGGCCAGTGCGGTCGCGGTGGTGACGGGGGCGGCGAGGATGCCGGAGAGGGAGCCGTAGGCGGCGGTGCCCCAGCGGTCGCTGACGGCGGTGGCCTGCAGGAGGGTGGTGATGCCGCGCGGGGCGCCCGCGAGGACGGCGATGCCGGTGAGCAGCGCGACGGGGCCGGGCAGGACGGCCAGGCCCGCCGTGGTGACCGCGCCGGCGGAGAGGATCCAGACCGTCCGGGCGCGGACGCTGGTGCGGCGGGCGAGGGAGCCGTAGCCGAGGCGTCCGGCGACCTGGCCGACGCCGCCGAGGCCGAGCGCCCACGCGGCGGTCGTCGAGTCGGCGCCGCGCGAGGTGAGCAGCGGGATGAGGTTGGTCATGACCGCGAACATCGCGAAGGCCGACAGCGTGAACGCCAGCGCGAGCAGCAGGAACGGGCGGCTGCGGACGACCTGGCCCACCCGGTGCGGATGGCCGCCGCCGGACGGCCGCTTCGGGGCCGGCGGCCACGGGTGGCGCAGCGCGATCGCGTGCAGCGGGATGGTGACGGCGGCGAGGACGGCCGCCAGCACGAGATAGACGCCGCGCCAGGACAGGTGGTGCGCCAGCGCGTCGGTGAGCGGCGCGAAGACGGTGCTGGCGAGTCCGGCGACGAGGGTGAGCGTGGTCAGCGCCGGGACGTGGCGGGGCGCGTAGTAGCGGGTCAGGGCGGCGAAGGCCGGCTGGTAGAGGACGGCGGTCATCGCGGACCCCGCCAGCAGCCAGGCGGCGGTGAAGCAGAGGAGGTTCGGGGCCGCCGCGATCAGGACGACGGCGAGGGCGGCGGCCGCCGAGCCGGCGGTCATGAGGGCGCGGGGGCCGTGCCGGTCCAGCAGCCGTCCCGCGGGGATGCCGCCGATCGCGGCCACGACCAGGGCGATCGAGAACGCGGCGGTGGCGGTGGCGATCGACCAGCCGGTGTCGGCGGCGATGGCGGGCGCCAGCACCGGGAAGGCGTAGTACAGCACGCCCCAGCTGGTGATCTCGGTGACGCACAGCGCGATCAGCGGGACGGGCGACATGCCGGCCGCACCGGTCCGGGCGGCGGAGCGCGCCGCGGGGACCGGTGCGGGCATGTCGCGGCTCATCGCGTCAGGCGTCGGCGCGCTCGGCCTGCTGTGCGCGCCCGGCCCGCTCGGCGTCGCCGGAGTACCCGTTCGGGCGCCCGGTGGCGAAGCCCACTCCGCCCGACGGCGCACCCGACCCGATCTGCACGAGTTCCGGCTCCGGCCCGCCGCCGCAGCAGCCGCCGTCCGCCTCCTCGGCCAGGTCGGTGGAGCAGACACCCGTCTCGGGCAGGTCGAGCTGGACGGTGTCGGCGGCCTCGCGGTCCCCGGCCAGCGCGGCGACGATGGAGCGGACCTGTTCGTAGCCGGTCGCCATCAGGAAGGTGGGGGCGCGGCCGTAGCTCTTGGCCCCGGCGAGGTAGAACCCGGTCTCGGGGTGGGCGAGGTCGCGTTCGCCGTGCGGCGGGACGGTTCCGCAGGAGTGGAAGTTGGGATCGATGAGCGGCGCCAGCTTCGCCGGCGCCTCGGTGGCCGGGTCGAGGTCGAGCCGGACTTCGCGGAGCATCGCCAGGTCGGGCCGGAACCCGGTGGCGGCCACGACCGTGTCGACCGCGAGCGTCCGGTCCCCGTCCGGGGTCGTGCCGTGCACCTGGACGCCGGTGCCGGTCACCGTGAAACGAGCGATTGTGAAGCTGCGCACGAGGTCGATGGCGCCCGCCTCGACGGCGTCCTTCAGCCGGGAGCCGAGCGCGCCGCGCGCGGGCAGGCCGTCCGCGTCGCCGCCGCCGTAGAGGCGGGCGACCGAGGCGTCGCGCACGGCCCAGGTGATGCGGGTGCCGGGTTCTTCGGCCGCGAGTTCGGCCAGGGCGAGCAGGGTGTTGGCGGCGGAGTGGCCCATGCCGACGACGAGCGCGTGCCGGCCGGCGAAGCGGTCGCGGTCGCGGCCGAGGACGTCCGGCAGCGGCCCGGTCAGGTGGGCGGCGGCCTCGTCCTCGCCCGGGGCGGGCAGCCCGGAGTGGCCGAGCGGGTTGGTGTTGCCCCACGTGCCGGAGGCGTCGATGACGGCGCGGGCCCGCAGGTCGGCGACCGTCCCGTCCGGCTCGCGGACGCGGACGAGCAGCGGGTGCTCGTCGCGTCCGATGGTGCGGGTCGTGTCCACGCCGTCGCGGGTCACGGCGAGCACGCGGGTGGACGTGCGGACGCGCCCGTTCAGCTGGGGCGTCTCGGCGAGCGGGACCAGGTAGTCGCGGACGAGTTCGGCGCCCGTGGGCAGGACGTCGGCGGGCGGCGCCGTCCACCCGGCGGGTTCGAGCAGCCGGCGGGCGGCGGCGTCGGTGTCGTACCGCCAGGGCGAGAACAGCCGGACATGTCCCCATTCGGAGATCGCGGCGCCGACCGTGGCGCCGGCCTCCAGGACGAGGAACTCCAGCCCGCGCTCGGCGAGGTGCGCGGCGGCCGCGAGCCCGACCGGCCCGGCCCCGATGACCACGACGGGATGCCGCGCGCCGGGCCGCTGGGCGGCCTCGTCGGCGAGGCAGCCGCAGCCGGCATCGGTCTTGGCCTGCTCGACGGTCTTGTCCGGGTCCGCGGCCTGCTCGGCGTCCGTGCAGCACGCGCTGACGCCGCAGCAGCTCCCCTCGGCGGCCGGTGGGGCGGGCTCCTGCGGCTCTCTGCTCTCGGTCACGGCGTTCCTCCCTGAACCAGTCTGCTGCTTTGACAGACATCGAAACAAGGCCAGGTTGCCTCATCGCTTCGATAGATGTCAAATTAGATGTATGTCTAAGTTCTTGCGGTTGGACGACGTCGTGATGGAGGCGTGCTGCGCGCCGCTGAGCGGCCCGCTGCTCGGCGAGGCGGAGGCTGCCGAGCTGGCGAAGGTGTTCAAGGCGCTGGCCGATCCGGTGCGGCTGCGCCTGCTGAACATGATCGCTTCGGTGGAGGGCGGCGAGGCGTGCGTGTGCGACCTGACCGGGTCGTTCGAGCTGAGCGCGCCGACCATCTCGCACCATCTGAAGGTGCTGCGCCAGGCGGGTTTGATCGAGGGCGAGCGTCGGGGGACGTGGGTCTACTACCGGGTGATCCCGGAGGCGGTGGCCCGCCTCTCAGGTTTGTTCGCCATCCCCGTCTTCACCCCGGCGTGACGACCCCGCGCGCCGCCCGCCGGAGCGCGGTCAGGATTCGGCGTGGGTGACGCGGATCTTGGATTGGCCGTGCGGGAGTTCCTCCCAGTCCTCCATGAACCGGGCGGCGAAACCGTGGCGTTCGGCGAGCCCGATCAGCGTTTCCGTCCGGTAGTAGAAGTCCTCGCGGAGGACGTGGTGCTCGGCTCCCTCCGTCCGGTCGAAGGTGAAGTCGAAGAAGCCGTCCGGTGCGAGCACTCGTCCGACGTTGGCGAGGCATTCGTCGATGACGTCGATGGGCGAATGGCTGAACACGCTGTGCGCGTGCACGACGGTGAAGTGCCGGGAAGGCAGGAACCGCAGCTTCAGGTCGTTGACGAGCGTCAGGTGCGGCACCTTGTTCTGCAGGTCCTGCTGGACGAGGGTGTTCTGCGCGGCGAGCAGGATGTCGGGCGAGATGTCGATGCCGTAGTAGTTGCCGGCGTCCAGGTAGTCGATGAACCGCCACCCGGCGCGGAGGTTGCCGCAGCCGATCTCCAGGACCCGGTCGTCGGGCTTGAGGCCGTGCTGGAGCAGGTAGTCGAACTGCATCCGGCCGAGTTTCAGCCAGCGGTCGCGGGTGGGGCTGCCGACGGCGGCCTCGGGGCTCTTGGCCGCGTCCGCCTTCATCACCGCCCGGTAGTACGCCACATGGCTCCGGTGGGCGACGCGGAGTTTCCAGTCGCGGGTGACCCTGGACAGGTAGCCCTTGATCTTGTCCGGGTTCTGGGTCGCATAGCGCAGTTTGTACGTCAGGCTCGCGCGGTTCCTCTGCACGCGCGGCGGCGGTTTCGTCATACGGCTCATCCCCGTGGGCGGTTCTGCGGTGTGGTGGGTGGTGCTCTACCCCAGCCGCCCGGCGCCCTACCTCGGGTTTGGCGGGTCTTGCCCCTGCCTATCGTCCGCGCTGACCAGCGGTAGGGCTGGACTGACGGTCGGCAGGGTGGCGGTGTAGTCGGAGAAGCGCTCGTCCACCTCTTGCGGGGTGAGGCCGAAGTCTTCGAGCGAGTAGCGGTGCGCCGGTTTCGCCGCGCCGGTGGTGCTCTCGTTGTGGAGCTGCGTCATCGCCGTTCTGGCCTCGTCGGTGAACGGAAGACCGAAGCGGGTGTAGACGGCCTCGACGGTGCCGATCGGGTCGCGGACGAAGTCGTCGTAGTGGACGTCCGCGAACTGGTCGGGATCGCGACGCGCCCGCACTTCGCGGAATCGGTCGAGGCCCCTGCTCCACAGGTCCAGCTGGTCGCGGCCGATGGTGGCGCCGGTGAACACGTCCGACCATCCGTCGGTGGCGTGCGCGGCGAGGCTGCACATGGACGCCATCGCGGTACGCGGCGTCCGGTGCGTCTGGACGATGAGCGCGTCGGGATAGACGTCGAGAAGCGCGTCCAAGGCGAAAAGGTGGCTGGGGTTCTTCAACACCCAGCGCCGGCCGGCGTCGTTGAGGCCGATGAGCTGCAGGTTGCGCCGGTGCCGTCGGTAGGCGGGCGTCCAGTCCTGTTCGGCGAGCCAGGAGGAGTAGGTCGGCAGGTGCGCCAGGCATTCGAAGGAAATCGAGAGCATGCTCTGGCGGAGGAGCTGCCAGCACTCTTCGACGGAGTCCGCCGAGATGTAGTGGACGCCCATGAACTCGGGGTTCTCGACATGGTGGCGGCGGTATCCGGCGTCGATCGCCTGGAAGACCGGATTGTCGGCCCAGGTCTCGCGGGGAGGACGCGGCTGCGGCACTTCGGCGAGCCACAGGTCGAGGCCCTGGTGGGCGGGGTCGGCGGTGAGGAGCCTGTGCAGCGCGGTCGTTCCGGTGCGCGGCAGGCCGGTGACGAAAATGGGCCGCTCGATGGGGACGTTCGCATGTTCGGGGTGGCGTTTCCACGCGGCCTCGGAGAACTGCCGGGCGGCGAGCGCGCCTCGCAGCATCGCCCGCTGGGCCTTGTTCCCGAGCGGGGTGAGGCCGGCGTCCTTCGAAAGGGACTCCAGCAGCACCTTGAGCCCTTCGAGGTACTCGTCGCCGCCGAAGTCGTCCATCCCGGTGACCTTGCCGGCGGACGCGTGGAGGTCGTCGACCGTCCCGACGCTGTCGCGGCCTGCGCTCATCGGTACGCCCTTCCCTCGGGTGCCTAGTGGTGCCATTCGCCGGCGTTGACGTCCAGGCATTGCCCGGTGACCGCTCGGGCCAGCGGCGACAGCATGAACACCACGGCGTCGGCTACCTCGTCCGGCTCGGGCAGTTTCCGCAGGTCGGTCGTCGCGGCGTTCTCGTCGTAGATGTCCTGCGCGGTGACACCGCGCTTCTCGGCGAGGTAGTTGAAGTACCACTGGAGGTTGTCGGCCCAGATGTATCCGGGGGCGATGGTGTTGACCCGGATACCGCGCGGCCCCAGCTCGGTGGCCAGGTTCTGCGCCATCGCGAGGAGCGCGGCCTTGGCCATCTTGTAGGCGCCGAACGTCCGGCGGGAATGCCGGAGGACGGCCGAGTTGACCATCACGACCGACCCGCCGTGCTCTTCGAGGGCGGGAACGAAAAGCCTGGTGAGGTGCAGCGCGGCGAGCACGTTGGTTTCGAAGCCCGCCCGTACCGCGTCGAGATCGACCTTTGTGAGGTCCTTCAAAGGCGGTGTCGCGAAGGCGTTGTTGATCAGGCCGTCCACGCGCCCGAAAGCCTCCTGGGCCGTCTCCACCAGCCGCTCGCATGCGGCCGCGTCGTTGATGTCGGTCGGGACGGCGACGGCGCGCCGGCCGATGTCCTCGACTTCCTTGGCGACCTCGGCGAGCCGTTCCTCGTTGCGCGCCGCGAGCACCACGTCGGCACCGGCCTTGGCGCACTGGACGGCGAGCCCGCGGCCCAGCCCCGGGCCGACTCCGGAAACGACGACGACCTTGTCTTCGAGTAGACCCGCCATCAGCCCAGCATCCTCTTCGCGACGGCGACCTGACGGGTCGCGATCTTCTCGGCCCATTCCTGCGGTGTGATCCGCTGCTCCTCATAGAACGGCAGGACTCGGGGCAGGTCGTCGAACTTCACGACCTCGGCCTTCGGACCGTCCTCGGGTGTGAGGTCACGGCTGAGCCGCTGCCACCGGAACTGCAGGTAGCCGCGTCGGTGGCCCGTCCGCTCGATCCAGTTGGCGAGCCCGGGATCGCGCTCGCTGACGATGTACCGGATCATCCCGTCCTCGTCCACGCGGGCCTGGTCGGCGGTGAGGCTCGTCTGGTGGTTGATGTAGTCGAGCGAGATGTACCACATGCTGCCGAGCTGAAAGCCCTGGTAGGGCGCCACTTCCCGGTCGGCGGCCGGCACGGTGATGACCATGACCTCGTCGTCGTCCAGGTCGTAGTGCCCGACGGACGAGAACTGCGTGGCCAGGCCGCCGGGCGTTGGGCGCGGCTCGGTCAGCGTGTTGACGGGCAGCCGCAGGTAGTGCCATTCGGGGAACGCCAGGAAGGTACGGATCCTGGAGACCAGCATCTTCCCGGCGATCTGGTAGCGGCGGGCCATCCGTTCGGAGGGGACGGCCGGCGGTGACGTGCCGAGCGTGTCGGCGCGGTGGATGCGGATCTCACCTGGCCGCTCGTTCTCCCAGTCGCTGAACACCTCCCGGACGATGAGCATCGCCGCACCTTTGGGAAGGGTGACGTAGCCGGGGCCGGGGTCATGCTTGGGCGGGCCGAACCGAAGTTGGAACGACCCGTCGTCGGCGATGTCGAGTTCGCGGTCGTCGAAGGCAGTGAGGCTGTCGGGCGACTGCGTGGGCGAATAGTCGCCGTTCATGACCTGGAAGCTGAGGTCGGCCGTGGTTCCCCGGCGTCCGGTCACGACGTATTCGGCGTCGTCCCGGATGTAGGCGTGGAAGTAGAGCGTGTCGGGATTGTCGAGCCCCAGCTTGGTGTAGGGGCCGGTCGAGGACGCGAAGAACGGATAGTCCTGCTGGTAGGCGCCGACCATGTGCAGGGAGGCTTTGATGCTGCCGGCGAGGTAGTCGAGCCCCTCGGCCAGGTCCTGGTCGGTCTTGACGTGGGGAGCGGCGCGGATGATCCGCTCGGCCTCGACGACCGCGTCGGCGAACGAGCGCGTCGCGGCTTCGAACTGATCGGTCTTGCCTTCGGCTGAGTCGGTGGCCACCGGGCTCTCCTGGGGACGCGGGGCGCGGACGCCGTGCTCGCGATCGCGGCACTGAGGAACCAGAACCTAGAACCCGTTCTATACGCGGGTCAATGTCCGGTCCCGATCAATGGGAGGTGGTGAACTTCAAGCTCGGGGCATCGTCCAGGGAGACCATGTACTCGTACGTCCGCCGGTGCCCGGTCTTCTCGACCAGCCACCGCCCGCCCTCGCCGCGGCGGTAGACGTCGTGGTAGAACGCGGCGCCGCGGATCAGCAGGTTGTGCTCCGGGATGATGATCGTGTCGTCCAGCGACCAGATGCCGGTGGCCCGATCCCCGTCCACGTCGATCTCCGGGCACCCGGCGGTGTGCGCGCTGATCTTCCCGCTGTCCAGGTTCTCCCGCATGTACTGGACGATCGCGTCCCGTCCCTCCAGTCGCAGCGTCTTGCCGAGCACGGGGGTGTCGTACTCGGCGACGGCGTCCTGCGTGAACACCTCGGCGAACTCGTCCCACAGCTTCAGGTCGACGCAGCGCAGGTAGCGGTACTTGAGCCGGCGGATCTCTTCCAGGGCAACCAGGTCCATGCGCCCAAGACTGGACCCTGCCGGTCTAGAAAACAAGAACTTGTTCTACTGCCACGTTGTCCCGGCCGCGCTCGGGCAATCGGCGATCGGCGGCTCGGCCGATGACCTGCATACGTCTCGGCGGGCGCCGAGTTGCGAGAGCGCCGGCCGCCGCACGCCCGACGTATCTGAGATCCCCGGCCGTCACTTTGGTCGCATCCGATCTGGCAGCTCGCTTAGGCGAACTCCGCCGACCGCGACCATGGCCTGACCTCACCGCTTCCGGCCACCCGTCCAACAGCCCACCGGGCCTTCACCCGCATCCTGCACGAGGCCGCCGAGATCTACACCGACCCGTCCCACCCGCCAGGCTGCCTGGTGATCAGCGCCACTACCAACGTGACTCCGCAGGACGCTGAGATAGCGACCTTCCTGCGCGACGCACGCAGCGCCAACCTGAAACGGTTCGAATCCCGCCTACGCGCCGCCCGAGCCGACGGCGAACTCCCCAGCTCGGCCGACCCGAAGGCCCTGGCCCACTACTTCGCCGCAGTCATCCAGGGCATGTCCCAACAGGCCCGCGACGGCGCCACCCGCGAGACCCTGACCGACATAGCCACCCAAGCCATGCACACCTGGCCGGCTCAACGCGTGGCAAAGAACGGCTGATCCCGGCGCGTGAAGACACCGTTGAATAGGCGGGACAGAACAGACCACCGGCAACCTCCGAACCGGACATCGGCAGGAGGCCGCCGGTGGTCGTTCCGATGTTCACCGACGAGTCGATGCCATCAGCACGGGTCGATATACCAGACCTCATCCCAGTCGACGCGCACCGGCGTGGAGTTGTCGGGATCCGCAGGGATGATTCTCAGCGTTCCGCCCCACCGATCCTTCAAGACGACTGAAGCGTTGCCGATCTGGGCGTTGGTGAGTGCGTCCTCCCCGATGAAGTTCATCAGCGAGCGCTGGGTGCAGTTGTAGAGCCTGTAGTAGTCGTGATAGCCGTCGCCCCTGCCGACGGTAAGGCACACGAACGCTGTCGGGCAAGTATGGAGCAGGTTGTTCCGCGTTGCGGTGTCGACTTTGATTATGACGTCCTCGTGATCGTCCGGAAAGAATGGTTGGAGCTTTGGGATCCATGCCCTTCGCTGCGAGGTCGCTGAGCTGGGGGACTCCTTCTGCGTCGTTGTGGCCGCATGAGACGGCGCCACCATGACCAGCGTCGAGCCCAACGCGAACAGGGCGGCGAGCACCGGGAGCCTGCGCTTTGTCCCCATCTGACTTTCCCCTCTGGTGACTGGATGCGGCCAGGACGCCTCGCCGCCTGACCGCGCCTCCCCAGCAGGGTGCATGCCGTCCGCCCGTCCTGTACTTACGAACGAGCGCACAATCCTTTAGTGCGCGCGCACAGCCACACGCCCACCATCCGCCCCGGCCTCCGGCCTCCCAACACCGCCCGCCGCAGCTTCAAAGACCCGCAGCTCTCACGCTGCCGCCACGATAGAAACGAAGGTCCTACACAGAGATCGATGCCGAACGACAAAAGGCATTAAGCACGTGTCCCACAGCCCGACACCATCCCGCACAAAGCACCGCGGGCGCCAAGAGACTTCTGCCGGAGCGCTTCGGGCTCACGGGCCGCCGCCTCGCGCCACAGCCCGACCTGTCCCAACAGCACGCGACGGCGCCACTCACCAAGCGCTGTCCTCAATAGCCACCCAAGCCATGGCCACTTGGTCACACCCGGCCCAAACCTCAACCTCACAGCGCCCACATTCGGCGCAGGTCTCGACCAGCGCGTACACGTCCCCCTGACCAAGATCGGTCGCGCTCGTGAGGAGGTTGTGCTGGTGTGGCGGGAGGCGGAGTAGTACAAATTGGATCGTGAGCGTAGTGCTGGGCCAGGACTTCGACGGACGTCTGCGCAGAGCTGCGATGGCATGGCTCGACCGGCGATGCACCCCCGACAACCCCGTCGTCCACCGTCATGAACTTCTCAGCTTTACTTTTGAAGGACAACGCTATCCACTAATCGACAACCAACTCGGCATTCGCAAGCCCAAGAACTTGACAGCAGCACTGTCAATCTTGACGACCTATACATCCGACGGGCAACGCGCACCATATGAGGATGCTCTAGGAGACGACGGCTTCCTGCGCTACAAGTATCAGGGAAACCCACAACACTACACGAACAAGGGCCTTGAGGCAGCGTACGAGCTAAGACTCCCGCTCATCTGGTTCTTCGGAGTTCGGCAAGGCGTCTACCTCCCCTTCTACCCCGTCTGGATCATCGCGAACGAGCCAGAACTGTCCCAAGTTGCGGTCGGCCTTGAGCAAGGTCAACTGACCTTGGCGCAGAACGCATCGTCCCTCAGTCCAGTAGAACGCAGATATTACGAACGGCTAAGCAAGCAGCGATTGCACCAGCCCGTCTTCCGTCAGCGGGTCATTGCCGCCTATGACGGAAGTTGCGCAATGTGCCGCTTGCGACACACTTCATTGCTCGATGCCGCGCACATCATTCCGGACAAGGATGACCGCGGAGTTCCGTCCGTGTCGAATGGATTGGCGCTCTGCAAGATCCACCACGCTGCCTACGATGCCAACATCATCGGCATACACCCAAGCCTCACCATCGAGGTCCGCACGGACATCCTGCATGAGACAGACGGCCCCATGCTCAAACATGGCATCCAGGAGATGGACGGTATTCCTCTAAATCTGCCAAGGCGGCGGATAGATCGTCCGAACAGGGACTCAATTGAGCAGCGATACGAAGAATTCCGTGCAGCTGGCTAGAGATGTCCAGGTAGGCGTCTAACGTCTATTGACACATGCACTCAGGCCATACTAGTGATGGCGTTGATGAGACCACGGTGGTCGAGTCAAGGCCAGATGGAAGCGTAAGTAGGGAGGGCACTGCACGGTCATGTCATAGACCACAAGCAGCGTGCCCCAGACGGCAGGGCTGCCGGGCACAGCACGCCAAGCTCGCGGGCCCCTCTGATAAGCCGACGAGCACGCCAACAAGCTAGGGGCGATCGAACGTTCCGTCTTTGATCTGCCGCAGCAGGCCAGCGAACGCCATATCCGTCACTCGCAACTGGCCGCCGTTGGGGTTCTTGGAGTCCCTAATTCCCACACCACCGCGTAGGGCGGCAGCCTCGACGCATGCTGAGTCGTTCGCCCCACCGCTGTAGGAGCTCTTGCGCCACTGCTCAGTCACGGGTACGTGCCTCCGGGGAGCGTTCGACCTGGAGAGTAAAAGCCGTCATCAGCGTGGCCCAGCGCCACCCTTCACCGCGCTGACATCGACGAGTGCGTAGCCACGGCATGAGAGCCGTCACCCCCCTGGCCTTCGGATGCTCATGGGCGGTCGAGTACGCCGTCCTTGATCTGGCGCACCAGAGCAGCGAACGCCGCACGGGGCACCGAGAGGTGGGCACCGTTGGGGTTCTTGGAGTCTCTGACGCTCACCCCAGCAAACACGGCCGCTACTTCGACACATGCCGAATCGTCCGCACCTCCGCTGTAGGAGCTCTTGCGCCACGCCATGGTCATGAGTACTTCTCCAGATACCGCTCGATGAGAGCGCGCGAGCCGTCCTCGCAGAGGGCTTTTGCGCTGATGCGGTCGAATTTAGTACAGAACTCCCTCACCTCGCCTGGACCTTCGATCAAGCGGCCGCCACCTTGGGCACCCGCGTACGCGACGTCCCTGCAGTCCAGACTCATCACCTGGAGATAGCCGTCTGCTCCGAGATGGGCGCCAGCTTCGAATGGCACAACCCTCGCGATGATGGTGGGGACCTCCGCCATCCGGCGGAGATGCTCCAGCTGCGCCTTCATGAGCTGCCTGCTGCCTACGACGGTGGCCAGGACGCTCTCGTGCATCAGAACCCAAAGGAAGGCAGGGTCGTCACGGTCGAGGATGGCGCGCTTTCGCTCGACCCGTGCCGCCTGCTCCACCTCGAAGTCCTTTGCTGTGCCGGCCCGGACGTAGGCCCACGTGTACTCATCGGTCTGGAGCGGGAGCGGGATCACCTGGCCGTGGTAGAGCCGGATCTGGTCCGCCTGCTTCTCGTACTGGGTGTACTGGCGGAACCAGTCGGGGTTGTGCGCCGTCCTGGCGAACCAGAGGAGCAGCTCGAAGAGGCGGCCGGTGCCGAAGTGGCGGTCGATGAGCTTGGCGTGATCCTCGTGGATGCGGTGTCGGCCGGCCTCCATGTTCGAAACAGTCGAGCGGGCCGCACCGATGATCTTTCCCCACTGGGTGAGTGAGAGCCCCTCCTTCTCGCGGAAGAACCGCAGGTAGTACGAGAGCAGATGCCACTGGGAGATCTTGGGGTCGAGCGGGTCGCGAACCTTCGGCATGGCCCCTCCAGTGTTTTGCGTTCCTGCAAGTAAAGGTGAACCTAAGCACACCGCCTCATTCTTGGGAAGCGGAATCGCTGAGCAAAACCCCAGGAAGGAGGCGGCAAACTTGATCACCAGCCCCAGTTGTCCGAATATGTCCGCACTTGATCCAATGGCGGCGCCTAGAAATGCGGGTTCCCTAGCCACCTGTGGCTTGAGCGAGTGCACTTGGATGCCTAATTCGGATGTCTTGTGGCAAATTACGCCGGTAATGGCCGCAAATATATGCTCCAGAGGAGCATGCCGCTGGTGGCTCGGCGGACACAACGCCGGCGTCCATCCCGTTGTCTCGGATGCCGTCTCCGTGGCGGAGGCGTGATGGTGCTAGCGGACGCGACCACCCCCATAGACACCAGACCCATCCTCCGCGCCGAGATTCGGGATCTGGAGCGGCGCTTCGGCGTTGTGGCGTGGTTCGGCTTTCACACGCGCCGGTGGTGGGCGCTGGTCGAAGGCAGTCTCGTCGAGGCCGCCACCCCGGCCGGTCTCGCCGACACGGTCATGGCGGTGCGTGGCACTGCGGGTCGCGCTTCTCACCACGTCCGCATGTGGGGAGCCACAGCGAGCGGCACAGGCTGTGCCGGGTCGTCATCAGCGCGTTCGTCGTCGCGTTCGCTTGCCACACCGACGTCGCCACGGGCACAGGTGGCCGGACGCGCGCCTGGGGGTCATGACGGATACGGGAGGTGGGAATCGGTGAGCGGCCGCATGGAGGACGAACAGATGATCGTCCAGGTGGGTGACCTAGAACTGCTTGTCTGGTGCGCGGCCAAGCAGGCTCCTGGGGCTGCACGGGAGTTCGTCGGTGAGTGGTTCCAGGAGCGGGGCATCGAGGACGCCTTCACCGCGCAGTTGATTGTGTCCGAGTTGGTCACAAACGCCCTTCTGCACGGGCAGCCGCCGATCGTCGTCCGCGTGGTGAGGGACGAGTCGGACGGGCGGCCTGTCGTCGAGGTCGAGGACCGAGGTGACGGAGTGCCCTGCGTCCTACCGGAGAGTGACACCGCGATCAGTGGACGCGGACTCGTCTTGGTTGCCGCGCTTGCGCTGGAGTGGGGCACTGATCCGCTGGCCAAGGGAGGGAAGGTCACGTGGGCGAAGTGCGCGCTCTGAGCGTCCGAGCCGAACGTCAAGTACTCCGCCTGCGGACTCGGCTGGGCAAAAGAACCGCGATTCGCCACTTGGACGCGCTGGCCATTGCCCTCCAGCAGCAGGGATGGCGCTTCATCAAGTTCTATCGACCCGAGGAGTTCCCCACGCCACTGCCCATGCTGTGGGTACACGCTGGTTTCTCGAAGGCTCTCGGAATCGTGATCTCCGTTCGGGCAACTCCTGGCGGGACGTGGGGCTATTACGAGACGCTGCGCGGGAGGCAGGGGTACTTGTGGCCTTGCGGGGACGCGAAGTCGGCGGCCGAGCGGGGTGATCGGCTCCTCAAGCACCGGGTGTTCCCAGGCACTTGGTAGCCCGGCCCCATGTCCTCCCCCACGACTGGCGCCCGCGGGATGGCCGCGGGCGCGCGGCCATCCCGCCGGTGAACCTCGTCTGGGACGCGTTCGGGGCGGCTGTGGAGGGCCGGGCGGGTCAGGGGGTGTCAAAGAGGGTGGGGTCCAGGGTGGCCAGGCGGGATGGGTCGGCGTAGATGTCGAGTTCGGCGATCTTGTCGTTGACGACGGTGAAGGCCATGACGGCCAGCGGCTCGTCCTCGGTGGCCACGACCAGGCCCGCGGCGCCGTTGATCAGGGCCGGGCGGGCGAAATCCGCTCGGAACGAGAACGCGATCGCGCGCTGGGCGATCGTCCTCGCGCCGCGGAGGTGCAGCAGTTCGCCCTCGGCCTCGGCGCGCAGGACGATGTCGGGCGCGAGCGTCGCGACCAGGGCCTCCAGGTCGCCGTTCTTGGACGCGGTCAGGAAGGCGTCCACGACGGCGCGTTGGCGGCTCATGTCCGGGTCCGGGACGGGGGCCGAGCTCACGCGGCGGCGGGCCCGGCTGGCGAGTTGCCGCGCTGCCGCCGGGGTGCGGTCGAGGATGCGGGCTATCTCGTCGAACGGCATCTGAAACAGGTCGTGCAGGACGAAGGCCAGGCGCTCGGCGGGTGTCAGCGTGTCGAGGACGACGAGCATCGCGACGCCCACCGCGTCGGCTAGGAGGGCCTGTTCTTCCGGGTTGTCGTCCCGGGTGATGAGCGGTTCGGGGAGGCGCGGCTCGTCCAGTGGGTCCTCTCGGCGGGACCTCCGGGAGCGCAACATGTCGATGCAGATGTGCGCGACCGTGGTCGTCAGCCATCCGCTGAGGTTCTCGATGCGGTCGCTGTTGGTGCCGGACAGGCGCAACCACGCATCCTGGACGGCGTCATGCGCCTCGGCCGGTGAACCGAGCATGCGGTACGCGAGCGCCACCAGACGCGGACGATCAGCCTCGAATCGCTTGGCGAGTTGCTCGTCCTGCACGGTCACATCCCTTCCGTCGGCTCCGTCATACCCAAGACGGATGGCTCGCGACGAATGTGACCGTCCCGGGAGGAGACATGAGCGCCTTCGTGAACAGCATCGAGATCAACCGGCCGGCGGACGAGGTGTTCGCCTACGTGGTCGACCCCGCGAGGTTCCCCGAGTGGCAGCGGGACGTGGTGGACGTGCGCGTCGAGGGGGACGAGGTCGGTTCGCGCTTCACCACCGTCCGGAAGATCGGCGGGGCCGAGAGGTCCATGACGCAGGAGATCACCGAGAACGCGCCGCCGCGCACGTGGGCGGCCCGGGGCGTGGACGGGCCGATCCGCCCGTACGCCACGGTGAGCGTCGAGGCGCTCGGCGCCGGGCGGTGCCGGGTGACCTTCGGGCTCGACTTCGACGGACGCGGCATGGCCTCGGCCCTGGTGCCCATGGTGCGGCGAATGGCCGCGAAGGCCGCGCCCGCCAGCCACCAGCGGCTGAAGGAACTGCTTGAGAGCACCGCCTGACCGCGCACTACAGGACGATGACGACCTTTCCGCTGGCGTGGCCTGTCTCGATATGGCGTAGGGCGGCCGGGGTCTCGGCGAGCGGGTAGGTCTTGCCGATGACCGGCGTCAGCTTCTCTGATTCCAGGAGTTCGGCCAGTACGGCCAAATGCTCGTGGTTCGCGGTCGCGACGTACCTTCGCAGTTTCTGACGGGTGAAGGGCGAGAGCAGGAGCGGCTGCATCAGGTCGCCTCTGCCGTTGTTGCGAATCAGGGTTCCGGTCGGTGTGAGGACGCGGCGGCAGTCGGCCAGGGAGTGGTTCTCGATGTTGTCGAGGATGACGTCGTATCGCTGCTCGCCCGTGGTGAAATCCTCTCGGGTGTAGTCGATCACGTGGGCGGCGCCGAGTGACCGCACCAGTTCCGCGTTCTCTGGGCCGCACACGCCGGTCACGTCCGCGCCATACGATGCGGCGATCTGCACGGCGAACGTGCCCACGCCTCCCGACGCGCCGTTGACCAGGACCTTCTGCCCCGATTCCACCGCCCCCACGTCGCGGATGCCGCGCAGGGCCGTGACCGCTGAGGTCGGTACGGCCGCCGCCTGCTCGAATGTGAGCCCGGCCGGCTTCAGGACGAGCCGGTCCTCTCGCGCGCACGTGTACTCGGCGCACGAACCGCTGGACGTCCCGAACACCTCGTCACCCGGCTTGAACCGCGTCACGCCGTCGCCGACCGCTTCCACCTCGCCGGCCACATCGCCGCCCGGAATGCCACGCCTCGGCTTGCGTAAGCCGACGGCCAGGCGGATTGGCAGCGGCTCACCCCGCACGGTGAAACAGTCGCCTATATGAAGCCCGGCCGCCCGTACGCGGACCAGCACTTCCTTGGCCTTGGGCTGCGGCCTATCAACTTCTTTGAGTTCCAGGACGTCGGGTGAGCCGTAGGTCTCGTGGACGATGGCCTTCATTCGGTCTCCGCGTTGCTCTCCGGGCACGTCACGTAAGCGGGACTGCAACCGGCAGCACGCCGGCCATTCATGTAGAGCAAACCCGACCCGCCTGACCTAGGCAAGGCCACGCAGTGCGGCTCGAATGTCGGACGTCCTGCCTACAGTGGACGCGTGGCTGAAGACCGAGTTGCTTGGGACGAGCTCTTGGCGGCGGGTTTCCTGCATGGCGCGCGGGAGGCCCACCGCGAGGCGACGCTCGCCCTGTTCAACGGGTTGAGCCGCGCGGCGGGCTTCAAGGAGCGGACGTACGGCGTCGGCGCGTTCGAAACGCTGGCGCACCACCTCGACCGCGTCTTCGCCCGCGGCGAGCCGGCGAAGCAGGTCGTCCGGGACGATCTGAACGGCTCGCCCGGGTGGCGGTACGGCCGCTACCGCATCCTGCTCAAGCGGCACGAGTTCGGCAACGTCCAAGGCATCCGGTGGGACCGGGCCAGCCCCACCAAGCAGGCCGTCGCCCAGCAGGGCTACATCGAAGACCCGCAGCTGATGCTCCCGCTCGGCCTGGAGCCGCACGACACGCCCGGCGTCGTCACCCTGGTCCTCGCGCACAGCGCCACCGAAGAGCCCCTTGAAATGGAACTCTTCCTGGGGCGACCCAGATGGAACGCCGACGGCGGCACCGCCTGGCACTGGGTGAAGCAGCTGGACGACACCCTCGGGCCCGATCCACGTCGTAAGCTCGTCGAGCGAACGTTGCCGCTCTGGGACGACAAGGAAGACGACGTCCCCATGCGGCTTCGCGGGGAGACGAAGACGGCCTAGCAAAGGGTGGCGCAGGGTGCTGTTCGACTGCGAGCGGCTGACGCTGGCCCGGCGGCTCAGAGGACTGCGCAAGAACCAGCTCGCGGAAGTCGTGGGGACGACGCCGAAGGCGATCGGGCGGTACGAGGCGGGTGTCCAGCGGCCGGACGAGACGACGGTGAAGCGGCTCGCCTTCGCGCTCGGCGTCCCGGTCTCGTTCTTCCGCGGCGGCCGCAGCCCCGTCTCCCTGGACGGCGCGCACTTCCGGTCGCTCCGGTCGACCACCCAGATCGAGCGCGACCAGGCCCTCGCCTACGGGCGCATCGCCACCGACGTCGTCGCCGCCCTCGAAGACCTCGTCGACTTCCCCGAAGTCGACCTGCCCGAATACCCGGTCTCGCCGGACGAGATCGCCGGCCCCGGCCCCGTCGAGGCGGCGCGCCTGACCCGCAAGGCGCTCCAGCAGCAGGCGGGGCCGGTGCCGCACGTCGTCCGGCTGCTGGAGAAGCACGGCGTGATCGTTCTCGTCCTGCCCCGCGCGGCCGCGCGCGTCGACGCGTTCAGCGTGGGCGTGCACCCGCGGCCGATGGTCTTCTTCAACCCGGCCAAAGGCGACTACTGGCGCAACAGGTTCGACGCCGCCCACGAGCTGGGGCACCTGGTCATGCACGCCGACGCCGAACCCGGCGAGAAGGTCGTCGAAGACCAGGCGCACCGGTTCGCCGCCGAATTCCTCATGCCCGAGCAGGACATCGCCGCCGAACTGCCCGGAACCCCCGACTGGGACCGCCTCGCCCACCTCAAGACGACCTGGGGCGTCAGCATGGCGGCGCTCCTCTACCGGGCCCGCACGCTCGGCGTCATGCGGGAGACCGCGTACCGGAACGCGATGAGCGCGATGAGCTCGCGGGGCTGGCGGAGGCACGAGCCCGGCCCGGCGCGCCCGCTGGAGCAGCCCACGATGCTGACCCGCGCGATCGAGATCGTCGGGCAGGCCGGCACCGGCCGCGACGCGGTCGCCGAACGGGCGCGGGTGCCGCGGAGCGACCTGGACCTGCTGGTTCCGGCGCGGTGAAGTTGCACCGGAAATGGTGCCAAATGCCCAGGCCACCGGCCCGCCGGGTTACATACCTCTGTCCGTAGGTTTCCTGCACGCCCATGCGCGCCTGTGAGAATCTCCGAGAGTTGCCAGGACGTACGGAACCGCTGGAGATCTTGTGCTGGACAATCGGCAGGCCGGCCCGACCGCGCTGCGCATGCAGATCGGGGCGCGGCTCCGGCTGATGCGCGAGAGCAAGGGCATCGGGCGGGCCGAGGCGGGACACGCGATCGGCTCGTCGGCGTCCAAGATGAGCCGGCTGGAGCTGGGACGGCAGAGCTTCAAGATCCAGGACGTCCTGAACCTTCTCGACCTGTACGGCGTCCACGACGAGGAGGAGCGCGCGGCCTTCGCCGGGCTCGTCCAGGAGGCGAAGAAGCCCGGCTGGTGGCAGGGCTACGGCGACGTCCTGCCGAGCTGGTTCGAGCAGTACCTAGGGATCGAGCAGTCGGCGCGGACGATCCGCACCTACGAGGTGCAGTACATCCCGGGCCTGTTACAGACGCGCGAGTACGCGCGGGCCGTGATCGGGCTCGAACACCACGACGCCCCGTACGACGGGCTCGAACGGCGCCTCACCGTGCGGATGACCAGGCAGGAGATCCTGCACCGGCCGGTCGGCGCGGCGCGGCTGTGGGCGGTGATCGACGAGGCGGCGCTGCGCAGGCCGTTCGGCGGGCCGGACGTCATGCGCGGCCAGCTCGAACACCTCATCGCCGTGTCTGAGGGCATGAGCAACGTGCGGCTGCAGGTGCTGCCGTTCTCCGCGGGCGGGCACGTGGCGCTCGGCGGGCCGATCACCATCGTCCGGTTCGCCGAGCACGACCTGCACGACGTGACCTACCTGGAGCAGCTGACCGGCGCCCGCTACCCCGAGGGGGACGAGGCCGCCCGCTACCACGAGATCATGGACCTGCTCGCCATCCGCGCCGCCCGCCCCGCCCGCACCACCGCCTTCCTCAAAGACCTCCTCAAGGACTTCTGACCCCGTCCCCGGTTCCGTGACCTCGCGCCGCGCCCGCGACATCCGTCCTCGCGGCGCCCGTCCCCGCGGCGCCCGTCCCCGCGGCGCCCGTCCCCGCGGCGCCCGTCCCCGCGGCACCCGTCCCCGCGGCGCCCGGGCCGATCGAGCGGCGGCGGCCGGGGCGGTGCAGGAGAACGGAGGTCAACAAGAACGCGACCGCGCCGACCGGCATCGCCGCGCCCGTCAGCGCCACCAGGCCCGGGACGGCCGGTTGCGCCACCCCCCACGACGAGCCGAAGAACGCGAACCAGCGCGGCCGATCCGGCTCGGGCGCGATGTCGGCGATCAGAGCCTGCCAGCGTCCCTGCAGGACGCTGTCGGCCGCCGCCCATGCCAGATACGCCGCCACCGTGAGCGGCACGGGCCTCCCGGCGGCGAGCACGGCCGCGAGGACGCCGAGCACCGCGCACCCGATGGCGAGGACGTGCTCGTGCCGGCAGGCGTTCAAGCGGCGTCGCCCGAGGTATCCGGTCAGCGGCGCGAGCACGGCGGCGCCGGTCAGGGTCAGGCCGGGCAGCCACGGCGGCGCACCGCGCTGAAGCAGGACGAGCGGCATGAACATCAGCACGGCCAGGTAGCCGCACCCGAACGCGGTGCCCGCGGCGGTCAGCCGGAGCAGCCGCCGGGGCGGCCGCCACCGGACGCTCCGCGCAGCCCTCCGCACCGGCGGATCGCGGGCCAGGAAGAGCACCGCCACGCCGGCCGCGAGCAGGCATGTCAGCCCGTCCACGACCGCCAGCCAGCGCGGCCCCAGCGGCAGCAGGACGGCGGCGAGCAGGCCGCCGATCGCCCCCACCGCCACCGCCAGCGTGCCGAGCAGCCCGTACAGGTCGCTGCGCCGCCCACCGACCCGGGCCAGCGACTCCTGGGTCGCGGGCTCGTAGATCTCGAACGCCAGGCCGACCAGCGCGACCGCCGCCAGGAACTGACCGTCGCCGCGCGCGGCGGCGAGGAGCAGCAGGGCCGCCCCCGTCGAGGCCAGGCCGAGGACGATGAGGGTGCGCGGCGCGAACCTGTCGAGCAGGAGGCCGCCGATCCAGCGCGAGACCAGCGCGGCCAGCCCGAAGACCGCCAGCGCCGCCGCGGCGAGGCGGGGGCCGGCGAGCACGGCGAGGAACGACATCACGTAGGCGCCGAGCTGGTTGATCAGCCGGACGCCGATGAGCGCCTTCGCCGCGCGCGGCCGATCTCGCATCACGAGCATCACGGGGGGAGGTTACGGTTCGCCACCGACAGAACACGGCGCCCGAGCATGATCGAACACATGTTTGAGCGAAACGGGTACAGTGGCGACATGTTCCAAGGGTCGCTGCTGGACGACACCGACGAGGGCGGCCCGCGCCCGCTGGCGTCGGCGCGGCGGACGCACCTGTCTCACGGCGCCTGGGTGGACGTCCTCCCGGGCTGGATCCCCGGCGCGGACGCCCTGTTCGAGCGGCTCCTCACGTCCGTCCCGTGGCGGGCCGAGAGGCGGCGCATGTACGAGCGGGTCGTGGACGTACCGCGCCTGCTGGCCTTCTACGACGAGGGCGCGCCGCTCCCCGACCCCGTCCTGGACGAGGCGAAGGCGGCGCTCGACGAGCACTACGCCGGCGAACTGGGTGAGCCGTTCCGCACCGCCGGCCTCTGCCTGTACCGGGACGGACGCGACAGCGTGGCGTGGCACGGCGACACCATCGGGCGCGGCGCCACGCACGACACGATGGTGGCGATCCTGTCGGTCGGCACGCCGCGCACTCTCGCGCTGCGGCCGCGCGGCGGCGGGCGGACGATCCGCTACGAGCTGGGCCACGGCGACCTCATCGTGATGGGCGGCAGCTGCCAGCGGACGTGGGAGCACGCCATCCCGAAGAGCGCCCGCGTGACCGGCCCCCGCATCAGCATCCAGTTCCGGCCGCGCGGCGTCCGCTGAACACCGCCGCCGCGCCTTGAGGAACAGGTGACCTGACCGGTCAGGAATCGAGAAGCACCGGGTTCCCGGGGCGGCCTAGCGTGACCGCATGGCTTCCGTCGAATACGTGACCCTCGAAGTCGGCGACCCCGAGTCCGCCGAGCGCTTCTACACCACCGCCTTCGATCTGGGCTCGCAGGTGCGCCTCAAAGCGTCGGACGCGCCGACGTCCGGCTTCCGCGGGTTCACCATGTCGCTCATCGCGTCCCAGCCCGCCGATGTCAACGCCCTCATGGACGCCGCCGTCGACGCGGGCGCCACGGCGGTGAAGCCGGCCGCGAAGTCCCTGTGGGGTTACGGCGGCGTCGTGCAGGCGCCGGACGGGACGGTCTGGACGGTCGCGTCCTCGTCGAAGAAGGACACCGGCCCGGCCTCCCGCAAGATCGACGTCATCGTGCTCCAGCTGGGAGTCTCGGACGTGGCCGCGAGCAAGCAGTTCTACGTCGGCCAGGGCCTGACCGTGGCGAAGAGCTACGGCCGCAGGTACGTCGAGTTCGCCGACGAGTCGAGCCCCGTCAAGCTGGCGCTCCTCAAGCGCCGCGCCCTCGCGAAGGCCGCCGGCGTCGATCCCGAAGGCACCGGGTCGCACCGGCTCCTCATCGGCGGCGGCGCCGGATCCTTCACCGACCCCGACGGTTTCGTCTGGACCGGCTCCGAGTGACACCCGGCCGCCCCATCACGAGCCCGATCGGGCCGTGTCGAGGAGGTCCCGGATTACGCTGCGGTGGTCGTCGGCCCGCCACGCCACGGCCAGCTTGCACGGGGACAGGCCCGTCACCGGTATCGCCGTGATTCCCGGACGCCGGTAGATGGCGGCGTTGCCGGACGCCATCAGCACCACACCGCTGCCGTCTTCCACGGCGGCGAACGTCTCGTCGGCGTTCGACACGGTCGCCCCCACCCGGACGGGCTTGTCGCCACGGTCCTCCAGGGCGAGCCAGAAGTCGCGCAAGGGACCGGCCTCTTCGGGCAGGGCGAGGAACGGTTCGTCCAGGAGTTCCTCGAACGCGATGCTGTCGCGTCCGGCCAGCGGATGGTCGTCCCTGAGCGCGACCCAGCGCGCCTCCTCCGCGACGACCTGGACGTTGAACGCTTCCTGGCGCGGGATGGGCAGCCACACGAACGCCACATCGACGTCGCCCTCCGCCAGGCCGGCGGTGGGGTCGTCCCAGTTGACCTGGCGGAAACGGATGCTCCACGTGGGACGGCGCTCAGTGAAACGCTCCCGCATGTCGGCCAGGAGCCCGCGTCCGACACTGGTCGAAAGCCCCACCGTCAGGACCGCCGCCTCGTTCGCCGCCGCGTCGCTCACCGCGCGCTGCGCCTCGTCCCACGCGCGGAGCATGTCGCGCGCCGCGGGGAGCAGCGCGCGCCCCGCGGCCGTGAGGGCGACCGTGCGCCGGTCGCGGTCGAACAGCCGCACCCGCAGCTGCTCCTCGAGCTGCTTGATCTGCTTGCTCAGCGCGGGCTGCGACACGAAGAGCCGCTCGGCGGCCCGGGTGAAGGAGAGTTCCTCGGCGACCGCCGCGAAGTACCGCAGATCCCGCAGATGCGCGTCCATAGCCGATGGTAATCACGCCCGGTATTGGACGCGCGGCCGTTCACGGCGTGATCATTTCGGTGAGGGGGACGCATGACGGTCGCGCTGGTCACCGGAGCGAATCGCGGCATCGGCCGCGAAGTGTGCAGGCAGCTCGCGGCCCGCGGCCACGACGTCCTGCTCGCCGCGCGCTCGGCCGAGGCGGCCGAACGCGTGGCCAAGGAGGTCGGCGCCACGCCGCTCCGCCTCGACGTCACCTCGGCCGACGACATCGCTCGCGCCGCCTCCGAGATCGGGCGCCTCGACGTCCTCGTCAACAACGCCGCGATCACCTACGACACCTGGCAGCGCGCGTCCACCGCCGACCTCGCGGTCGTCCGCGAGGCGGCCGAGACGAACCTGTACGGGCCGTGGCGCCTGACGCAGGCGCTGCTCCCGCTGCTGCGCCGCAGCCCGCACGGCCGCATCGTCAACGTCTCCAGCGAAGCCGCCTCGCTGACCAACATGGGCGGCGGCACCCCCGCCTACACCGCGTCCAAGGTCGCCCTCAACGCGCTGACCCGCATGCTCGCGGCCGAGCTCCGCGCGGACGGCGTGCTCGTCAACGCGGTCTGCCCCGGCTGGGTCGCGACCGACATGGGCGGTCCCGGCGGCCGCCCCGTCGCCGACGGCGCGGCGAGCGTCGTGTGGGCGGCGACCCTCCCCGACGACGGCCCGACCGGCGGGTTCTTCCGCGACGGCCGGCCGCTCCCCTGGTGAAAGGACTTCCGAGATGATCCTGGTCACGGGCTCCACCGGCAACGTCGGCCGCGAGCTGGTCGGCATCCTCGCCTCCGCCGGGGAGCCGGTGCGGGCGCTCGCCCGCAAGCCTCCCCCGGCCCCGCTGGACGGGGTCGAGCACGTCACCGGCGACCTCGACGACCCCGCCTCCCTGGCGCCCGCGCTGGACGGGGCCGCGGGCGTCTTCCTGCTCCCCGGCTACCGCGACATGCCGGGCGTCCTGGCCGAAGCGCGCCGCGCCGGCGTCTCCCGGGTCGTGCAGCTTTCCGGCGGGTCCGCGGGCAGCGGCGACATGACCAACGCCGTCACCCGCTACATGGCCGCCACCGAGCGCGCCGTCCACGACTCCGGCCTGCCGTGGACGATCCTGCGGCCGGCCGCGTTCATGAGCAACGCGCTCCGCTGGCTCCCGCGGCTCCGCGCCGGCGACACGCTCCGGCTGCCGTTCGCGAACGTCCGCACCGCCGCCGTCGACCCCCGCGACATCGCCGCCGTCGCCGCCAAGGCCCTGCTGGAGGACGGCCACGAAGGCCGGACCTACTACCCGACCGGCCCGGAATCCCTGCTGCCCGCCGAGCAGGTCGCGGTACTGGCGGACGTCCTGGGCCGCGACCTGCGCTTCGAGGCCCAGCCCGACGACGAGGCCCGCGCCGAGATGAGCGAGCAGATGCCGGCCGAGTACGTCGACGCGTTCTTCGACTTCTACGTGAACGGCTCGCTGGACGAATCCGTCGTCCGCTCCACCGTCCAGGACGTCACCGGCGCACCCCCGCGCACCTTCCGCCAGTGGGCCGAGGCCCACGCCGCCGACTTCGCATGACCGCGCTCGCCGAGATCACCGCCGCGACCCGGTCCTTCCTGGCGACCGCGTCGCGGCTCGGCGTCGCCGGCGTCCGCGCGCCGTCCCTCCTCCCCGGCTGGACGTGCGGGCACGTCCTCACCCACGTCGCCCGCAACGCCGACGGCGGCACCCGCCTCCTCACCTGGGCCCGCACCGGCGTCGAGTCCTACGAGTACCCGAGCCTGGAGGCCCGCGCCGCCGAGATAGAGGCCGGCGCGGGCCGTCCCGCCCGCACGCTCCTGGACGACGTCCGCCAGTCCGCCGACCGGTTCGCCGAAGCCTTCGCCCTCATGCCGGACGACGCATGGCGGCGGACCGTCCAGTGGACCACGGGCGCCCGCCACCCCGCCGCCCGCGCCGCCGACGCCCGCCTCACCGAAGTCCTCATCCACCACGTCGACCTGGACGCGGGCTTCACCCCCGACGACTGGCCCGCCGACTTCGTCAGCCGCGAGCTGGCCGCCGTCACCGGCTCCTTCGCCCGCCGCGACGACGCCCCGGACCTCCGCCTGCACGCCACCGACACCGGCGAAGAGCACGGCACGGGCGACCGCCTGGTGACCGGCCCAGCCCCGTCCCTCCTGGCCTGGCTCCTCGGCCGCTCACCCGGCACCACCCTGACCGGCACCGAAGGAATCACGATCCCTTTCCTCTTCTGAAAGGTCACCGGCGCCACGGCCCGGTCGACTGGGCATTCCCCGCACCCCGCTCGCCAGCGGCCCGGCACGCCCACGCCTCAAGGGATTTCAGCCGGACGTTGCCTTTTCGGACGAGCCCGAGCAGGCAGTGGACGCTCAGGAGCAGGGCAGCAGGGCAGCAGAAGGAACGACACCTTGAAAACGTTGACGGGGACATCCCGGTGGGAATCTCCTCTTGGGGCCGCCGCTTTGGGTCCCCCCCGGCGCCACCTGCTTTGGGGCTTGGTGGGGTGGAGGGCGCTTGTGGCAGGTGGCGGGCCGGGGGCGCGGCTTCCGAGGAGCGTCGCCTAGCGGGGGCGGATCACCGGGGGGCGGCAGCGGCGGTGTCCGGCGTGAGAGGTCAGCTCAGGCGGCGCGGGGGCGGCGAGTTGTCAGAGATCGCCGGTAAAGGGGGCTGGGAGCGGCAATGGTCAATAAATTCTCAGCGGAGACCGGAAAATGAGTCACGTGACTCAGCCCAAGTCCAGGTCGCCGTCCCGGACGGCGTCCACGAACGCATTCCACTGCGCGGGGGCGAGGGTGATGACTCCGGCGGAGGGATCGCGCGAATCGCGGACCAGTACCGCCGGGCCGTGCGCCGCCACCTCGACGCAGTTGCTATCGCTTGCGCTCGCGCTGCTCTTCCGCCAGTTCAGCGCGGCTCCGCGAGTCGACCGGTAGACCATCCAGCAACCTCCGTCCATTGCCGGCGGGTGCCGTCTCGCCAACCGATCGGCCGAGAACACCCGCCGGGCGAGCACCGAGCAGGGCACGACAAACCACGACCTTGTGGATAATTTCCCGATCACGAGTGTAAACGGTTCTAGTTATCCCGCCTACAAGGGACCACAAGATCACGCTGCGTGTTATGACGGCCACTCGCCTTGTCGGATGCCCGCTGCGGCCTTCACCTCCGGTCGGGTCGAGTTGCGGTTGCTGAGTCAGGCCATGAGGTCTTCGGCCGCCTGCCGCATCAGCGCGATCGATTCCTCGGCCGACAGCGCCTGTTCCAGGAGGAGTTCGAATGTGTCGCGATATTCGATGACCTTGTCGTCCTCGCCGCTGATCATCACGCTGGCGCCGGACCGCCCCTCCAGGTAGAGGACGTCGGCGAGGTCGCCGTCGAACTCCAGGATGCTGAACGGCCCCTCCAGCCCGAGGTGCGCGCCCGCGCTGAACGGGATGACCCGCACCGTCAGCAGGTCGTCGCGCTCGGCGGCGTCGGCGATGTGGTTGAGCTGGGCCGGCATGATCGCGGGGTCGATCTTGATGCCGACATGGCGGCGGATGACCGCCTCGTCGATGATGTAGTGCTGTCTGGGCGGGTTCTCCCGCTTGGCGAGCTCCTGCTGCCGCTGGATGCGCAGTTTCGCCGCGAGCACCCGCGCCGTCTCGGACGCCTTGCCGGTCGACAGCACCTCGGCGTACTCCGGCGTCTGGATGAGCCCCGGCACCACCGTGCCGTGGAACTGGCGGATGAAGGCCGCGCCGGCGCAGTACCCGACGTAGTTGAGGAAGCTGGGGTCGAGCTCACCGCGGTAGGCGTTCCACCAGGCGGGTTCCCGCGCGCCTCGCGCCAGCGCCTGCAGCCGCTCCTGCCGTCCCTCCGACGTGACGTCGTACACGCGCAGCAGCGCCTGCAGGTCGGTCCGGGTGATGGCGTTCTTGCCGCCCTCGACCCGGATCAGCTTGGACGGGGACCACTCAAGCTGCCGCGCGACCTGCTCCTGCGTCAGCTTCTTCTCCTTGCGCAGCCGGACGAGCTCCGAGCGCAGCAGCGCACTCTGGACTATAGGTCCCTGGTCACTGGACATCGTATTCGCTCACTCTAAGTAGTTAATGTCACCAGCCTGGATGCTACATGGCAGAGCGGGACCCGGCATCCCGCTTGCCACCAGAGCGCTACATTTCTCGGTCATGCGATCTTCGCTCCACGCGCCAGACCCCGTCATATCGCCCAAAACTCGCCTCGGAAGCGAGCAGACTGCTGCATGCCTCACCGTCGTCTGCTAATCTGCTACCTAGCACATTACAACATAGTCTCCTGCAACGGGACGCGGTGCCACATCCGGCAAGCCGACGATCTCAACGCAGGGTGAGGACCCGGGCGGGGACGGCGTGCCCCTTTCCCGGCCGGGTGCTCGCCACCGGCGGACCCGGGCCCGCGGGGGCTTGGCGAGGGGAACGGGAACGCGCACCACGGGGACGGGGCACCGCCGCCACGGAGGACGAACGAACGAGGCACGCACGAACGGGGAGGCCGGCAAGGAACACGAACCATCACGGGCCGCGAACGAAGCAGAGTCGCCCACCGCCTTCGGCCGATCACCGGTTGGCAGCCAAGAGGACCGGCGGAAAGCGGAGAGCGACTCCCGGAGTCGCACGAAAGCGCGCCGGCGGGTCTACCGCAGACACTCTGCGCAAACGCAGAAAGATCCAGGCTGACCTGCCAAAACGTTTTCTGCGGACTCACCCAGTCTAACCGCGATCACGCGGTACGGGCTATAGGTGATGCGACTTCGGCCCCCGCGGCGGACGCCGGACGACCCCGGGCGCCGCTCGCGGAACCGAAGCCGCAATTCGAGGCATGGGGTCCTGACATGTCAAGACAGCAGTTTCATCCCCCGACCTTTGACGTCCACCCCACCGGTTCAGCCCCCACTGACCCCGTCCGGTCGTCGAGCGAGAGGCGGGTGTGCTGATGGACGAACACGCCCGCCGGCACGACCCGGACCAGATCGGCCGCCAGGAGACGCACGCCGTCCGCCCCCGGCCGCCGCACGACGACGACCCGCCCCGGAACGCGGGCCTCGCGAACGCGCACGCGGCGCCCGCGGCGGCCGCAGCGCCCGCGGCGCCCACCGGGCCGCGGGGCGGGGCGGCCAGGCGGCCGGGGTTCTGGCCCGCCCTCACCACCATCGAACGCGCCGAGTTCCTCGCGACCGCGGAGGAGGTCGGCTACCCGGCCGGCGCGGTGCTGTGGGAGGAGGGCCAGGCCGCCGACCACACCATCGTGATCAAGTCCGGCTCGGTGCGGGTCTGCGTGGTGCGGGACGGGCGCGAGCGGATCATCGCCTTCCGCGGCCCCGGCGACATCATCGGCGAGCGCGCCGCGCTGATGCTGCGCCGCCGCTCGGCGACCATCGTCGCGATGGAGCCGCTGCACGCGCTGCGCCTGACCACGCAGCAGTTCGTCACCTACCTGAGCAACCACCCGCGCGTGGTCGCCGTCCTGGAGCGCGAGATGTACGAGCGGCTCACCGAGCAGCCGGGTTCCATGCAGGACGCGGGGACCGGCGGGACGGGGCCGTACGGGAACCCGTACTCGTACGGGCCCGCCGTCCACAACGGCTCGCATCAGGCGTATGCGATGGCGTACGTACCGATTCCTCCGGTATGGCCTTACACCCCGTACGCGCCCCCGGTACCGGCCCCGGCCCAGTACGCGGCGGCCGACCCGTACGCGACATCGGGCACATACGGGACGTCCGCTCCCTACCTGGCGGCCGGCTCGGACGCGGTGCCCGACCCGTACCCGGCGTCCACGCCCTACCCCGTGGACAGCCAGTACGCGACGCCCATCCAGTACCCGGCGGACGGCCCGTACGCGGCGTCCGGCGCGCACGCCACCGCACAGCCGCACCGCGCCGCCGGCCGGGCCCGCGCGACCGTCCCGCCGACCGCCGCCGGCGAGCCCGGCGCCGTCCACGCGAGCACGCACGGCGTGCCCCGCCCGCGCCGCGCGACCGCCCGGCGCCGTGCGGCCGCCCCGCACGGTGCGGCCGACCCGCGGGCGGCGACCACCCGGAGCGCGGCGACCACCCCGCCGCCCATCGGCGGGCGGACGCGTATGGAGGAGGCGTACGACGCGTCCTGGCGGCCGGAGCCCGCGGCGGCCGTTCGCGTCCCGTCCCACGCGCCGCCGACGCAGCCGATGGCCATCGCCAGGCCGTCGTGGGCGGGGCAGAACTGCACCGTCGTGTTCACCGACATCGCCGGTTTCAGCTCGCGCGTCCGCGACGAGACCGACCGGATCGAGGTGCGCCGGGTCATGTACGCGGCCCTGCGGGAGTCCTTCCAGGAGTCCGGGGTGCCGTGGGACGCCTGCCACAGCGAGGACCGCGGCGACGGCGCGCTGATCGTCGTCCCGCCCGAGATCCCCACCGCCGCCGTCGTCGACCCCATGATCGCCGCGCTCGGGATGCGGCTGCGGCGGCACAACCACCGGTCGAGCGCGGCGGTCCGCGTCCAGCTCAGGGTCGCGCTGGACGTCGGCCCGGTGATGCCCGACCCGCCCGGCATGTCCGGCTGGACGATCATCAACGCGGCGCGGCTCCTCGACGCCGCCCCGCTGAAGGAGAGGCTCGCCGCGACGGGCGCCGACCTCGGCGTCATCGCGTCGAGGTTCGTCTACGACTCCGTCATCGCCCACGGCCCCGGCTACGTGAACGCCGGCGAATACGAGCCCATCGGCTGCAGGGTGAAGGAAACGGACATCGAAGGCTGGATCCACCTGCGCGGCCTGCCCGCCCGATCCGCCCTCTGACCCGCGCAGCCGCGCCGCCCGGCCCGTCCCCCGCACGGGCCCGCCCACCGACCTGACCGCCGACCCCGCGCGCACCGATGCCGCGGGGTTTTCGCATCCCCGCTCCCGGTCCGCCGCCGGCGGGCTTCACCGCCCCCGCAGGATCGGCAGCCCGCTCGAGGCCGCTCGGGTCGTCCCGTTCGCCGCGTGGAGGGCGTCAGGAACAGGGGTCGGGGCGGTCCGGCGGGATCTTGGGGAGGCGCAGGACGAAGCGGGCGCCGCGCTCGCTGTCCTCGATCGTGAGGCTTCCGCCGTGCAGCCGCGCGATCTCACGGGCGATGGGCAGGCCGAGGCCGGTGCCGCCGGGGTCGCGCGCCTTGCTGGCCTCCAGCCGGGCGAACCGCTGGAAGACGAGGTCGCGGTGCTCCTCGGCGATGCCCGCCCCGTCGTCCTGCACCTCCAGGACGGCCTCGCCGTCCGTCCGCCGGACCGTGACGTCGACCCGCGAGTCGGCGTGCCGTTCGGCGTTGTCCAGCAGGTTCGTGAAGAGGCGGACGAGCCGGAGCCGGTCGCCGCGCACCGTGACGCCCTCCTGGAGATGCGGGACGATCTGCTTCGTCCGGTCCGACCTCGCCACCTCGATGGTGACGAGCGCGCCGAGGTCGACCGTCTCGACGTCCTTCCAGGCCGCGGCGTCCAGGCGGGCGAGCTGCAGCAGGTCCGTCACGATCGCCTGGAGCCGCTCCAGGCTCTGCAGGACGCCGCGCGCCGTCCGCGGCCAGTCGACCTCGTCGGGGAACAGGAGCGCCTCCTCGATCTGCGTGCGCGCCGCGGCGATCGGGCTGCGCAGGTCGTGGGACGCGTCGGAGGTGAAGGCGCGCTGCCGCTCCAGGGCGCTGTCGAGGCGGTCGAGCGTCGCGTTCGCGGCCTCCGCGAGCCGCCGGATCTCGTCCTGGCTCTCCGGCACCGTGACGCGCCGGCCCGACTGCTGCGCGGTGATCTCCGCCAGCTCCGCGCGGATCGCGTCCACCGGGGCGAGGGTCTGGTCGACCGTCCCCCAGGCGCGCAGGCAGGCCAGCAGGATCACCAGCAGCGAGATGCTGACCAGCGCCATGATCAGGCCGGGGCTGACATACCAGGGGACGGTCGGGGCGGCGGCGTAGACGAGCCAGTCGCCGCCGGGCTGGTAGACGCGGAAGCCGATCACCCACGCGCAGCCGTGCAGGTCCCCCGACGAGCACACGTCCCGGGTCGAGTACACCTGCATCTGCGACGGGAGGAAGCGGGCGATCGGCGGGCCGTCCAGCGTCGGCCCCGGCGTGCCCGCGATCACCGTCCGGTTCTTGTCCATGACCTGGACGATCACGCCGTCCGGCGCGTCCAGGTCGCCGCGCACCGGGCCGCGCCGCATCTCGTAGATGACGCGGAGCGCCGCGGCCGTCGCCTGCCCGCGTTTGGCGTCGATTTCGGAGCCGCGCACCTCCACGAGGATCAGCGCGGCCACGATGGCGCAGATCACCGCGGTGACCATTCCGGCAATGACGGTCATCCGCACCCTTATGGACCATGTATGCCGTCCGAACACCCGACCTCCCGCAGGTGAGGTATTCACCTCCCAGCCTGGAATCAGTCCTCTGAACTGCAGCGACGCACCCAAGAAGGACAAAAGAAATGGTTGCCGAGGGCTGCGCCGCCGGCCGTGTCCCGGGCCGTTCGGGCAGAAGCCACGGCGCTGGACGGAGTCGCGGCTAGCATGGCCGGTTATGGAGCTGCGCCAGCTTGAGTACTTCGTCGCGGTCACCGAAGAGGCGAGCTTCACCAAGGCCGCCGCGCGGCTGCACGTCGCTCAGCCGGGCGTCAGCGCCCAGATCCGGCAGCTGGAGCGGGAGCTGGGCCAGCCGCTGCTGGACCGCTCCGGGCGCACGGTCCGGCTCACCGAGGTCGGCGCCGCCGTCCTGCCCTACGCGCGGGCGGCGCTCGCGGCCGTCGAGGGCGCGCGGCGGTCGGTGGACGAGCTGACCGGGCTGCTGCGCGGGCACGTCACGGTCGGCACCATCGACTGGATCCGGTCGCTCGACCTCCCCGGCATGATCGCCGAATTCCACCGGGACCACCCGGATGTGGAGATCACCGTCATCCAGGAGGACACCGACACCCTGACCGACGGGCTCCGCACCGGACGCGTCGACCTCGCGTTCCTCAGCCTCGGCGCCGAACCGCCCGACGGCATCGCGACCAGGGTCGTCATCGAGCAGGACCTCTACGCCGCCGTCAGCACCGGCCACCGCCTGGCGCGGCGATCGAGCATCGCGCTGCGGGCGCTCGGCGGCGAGTCGCTGATCTGCCTGCCGAAGGGGACCGGGCTGCGGGCCGTCCTGGACGCCGCGTTCGCGGACGCCGGGCTGCGCCCGCGCATCGCGTTCGAGGCCGGCGAGCCGCCCGTGATCGCGCAGATCGCCGCGCACGGCCTCGGCGTCGCCGTCCTGCCGGAGTCCGCCGCCCGCGCCCAGCCGGACGCGCTGCACGCCATGCCGATCGTCAAGCCCCGGCTGAGCGGCCGCATCGCCCTCGCCTGGCGTGCCGAGGGACCGCGCAGCCCGGCGGCGCGGGCGCTGACCGCCCACGCCCGCCGGCTGCTCCCCCGCCCCTGACCGACCGCCGCAGCGGAGGCGGTCCGGGGTTGTCAGGCGGCTTGGGACGGGTTCGTCCTGGACGCCTGCAGGACGCTGCGCAGCACGTCCGGTTCGTTGGTGATGATCCCGTCCACGCCGAGGCGGACGGCCTTCTCCATGTCGCCGCGGTCGTTGAGCGTCCAGGTGAGCACGTCCATCCGGGACGCGTGCACCTTCTGGACATACGACGCGGTCAGGTCGCTGAACGTCGGGTTGATCTGATCGGCGTACCCGGCGAGTTCCGGCAGGTCGCCGGCCTTCGGGGTGCCGATCAGGCCGGTCGGCACCTTGGGCAGGACGGAGTGGAAGCGGCGGACGGAATCCCAGTCGAACGACTGGACGACGAGGCGCCGCTCGGCCGGGTCGTACCGGAGCCAGGACGGCGAGCGCTTCAGCGCCGCGGCGATGCGCTCCTCGATGCCCGGATACAGCGCCGGGCTCTTGATCTCCAGCAGCATGCCGAGGCCGACGCCGCGCATCGCGGCCAGCACCTGGGGCAGCGTCGGCACGCGCTCGCCCTTGTACTTCGCCGCGAACCACGACCCCGCGTCCAGCTTCTGGATCTCGGCGAGGGTGAAGTCGGCGACCTTCCAGGGTTTGCGGTCGGGGTAGACGTCCTCCACGTCGGTCGTCCTGGCGAGCGTGGTGTCGTGCATGACGACGAGCTCGTGGTCCTTGGTCTCCTGGACGTCCAGCTCGAACATGTCCGCATGCTCGGCCTTGGCCAGCTTGAACGCGGCGAGCGTGTTCTCCGGCGCGTACGCGGAAGCGCCGCGGTGCGCGACGTCCACGATCCGGGCGTGCAGCGCGGTCCCGGCGCGGGGACGGGGAGCGGGCGCCCCCGACTCCGCGGCGGGCCGCGGGGACGTGGCCGGGCCGGGGCCGGTATCGGCGGCGGCCACCGTCGCCGGGACTACGAGCGCCGTGGCGGCCGTGACGGCGAGAACCGCGAGACGATTCCGTCGGTGCATCTGTCACCTCATCGGGAGCCGGGGCTGTCCGCCCCGACCCTCGGGCCGTCCGGTGACACCGGAGCTACGGGCCGGTAGCAGACCGTGTACATCCGGCGACGATACGCATCCGGCCCGGTCTGGACGGGGAGGACACGGCGCCTTCCGGAAGATCGCCCGCGCCGCTACTCCGGGTCGTCCGACTTGTCCGGCATGCGCGCGCTCTTGGCGGCCTTGGAGAGGATCAGCGCGCCGAGCAGCAGCCGCCGGCTCCGCCGCAGCGGCCGCGGGAACCGCAGCCGGACCCGCTCGATCTCGATCCCGCCCTCGGCCTCCGGCGCGCGCCGCGGCGTGCCGAGCCGGGTCGGGCGGCTCCGGCCGCGCAGCGTCACCGACCGGCCGACGTCCCACTCGTCCGACTCGGCCAGATGCGCCAGGTCCAGTACGGCCGCGGAGGCGAGCACCCGCCCGTCCTCCTCCTTCGCCAGGTCGCTGAGCCGCGCCGCCTCGTTCACCGGGTCGCCGATCACCGTGTACTCGAACCGCTCCTCCGCGCCGATGTACCCGGCGACGACCGGGCCCGCGGACACGCCGATCCCCGCGTCCAGCGTCGGCACCTCGGCGCGCAGCCGCACCGCCAGCTCACGGGCCGCGCCGAGCGCCCCGCCGGCCGAGTCCTCCAGCTGCGTCGGCGCTCCGAAGATCGCCAGCGCCGCGTCCCCCTCGAACTTGTTGATCCAGCCGCCGTGCTTCGCGACGACCGTCACCACGACGCCGAAGAACCGGTTGAGCAGCCCGACGACCTCGTCCGGGCTCCGCGTGTCGGCGAGCCTCGTCGAACCGGTCAGGTCCACGAACAGCACCGCCACCTCGCGGGTCTCGCCGCCGAGCGTGATCGCGCCGCGCTCCAGCGCCAGGTCGGCGACCTCCTCGCCGACATGCCGCCCGAACAGGTCGCGCAGCCGCTCGTTCTCGCGCAGCCCGGCGACCATGTGGTTGAACCCGGCCTGCAGCTGCCCGACCTCGCTCGCGTCGTACACCGCGACCTCGGCGCCCAGATCGCCCCGCTCGACCTGCGCCATCCCCTTCCGGACGGCCTTGATCGGATCGGCGATCGCCCGTGTGGCCATATAGATGACGTAGACCCCGGCGAGGATCGCCACGCCGCCGAGCCCGAGGATCGTGATCGCGAGCTGCCGGACGTTGATGTCGGGCGCGGCGAGCGCGGCGATGGCGACGCAGATCAGCCCGAACACCGGGATCGCCGTGCCGAGCGCCCACGCGAGCATCACCCGCGTCGTCACCCCGGGCAGGCGGAACTTCTTCGGACGCTCCGTCCGCAGCACCAGCGCCGCCGCCGGGCGCAGCAGCCGCTCCGACAGCAGGTACACGATCGTGCAGGTCGTGGCCGCGCCGAGGAAGCACGTCAGCCCGGTCTTCACGGCGAGCCGCCCGGTGAACAGCGCCAGGTCGAGCACCGCCCAGCCCAGCGCGCCCACCGTCCACAGGGCGCCGACGAGCATCGTCAACCGGAGCGGCCCCAGCAGGACGGCCCGCCGCTGCTGCCGGTCGGGGACTCCCCCGTCCCGGACGAACATGACGACGGGCCGCCACAGCCACAGCCCCGTGAGCAGCGCCACCGGAGTGGCCACCACCGGATAGCTGAAGAACGCCGCCGCGTTCACCATGCGGACGTAGTCGCGGTCCTCCAGCGGCGGATCCGGCAGGACGAACGTCGCGAACAGCAGCACGACCAGCGAACCGACGAGGTTCGCCACCCCCACCACGACCAGCAGAACCCAGCGCACACGGATCTCTAGGCTGCTGGTCACGCCTGCCTCCGGGGGGATGGAACCGCTACACGGGATCATCCCACGGAGGTCAGACGCCGGCGCTCTCCACCGCCACCTCCGCCCCGGCCCCCAGCGAGTTGCGCCGGACGAACGGCCAGCCGACCAGGATGAGCGCCGCCCACGCGGCCATCGCGTACAGCGCGACCCGCGTATCGGCCTCCCACGCGATCGTCACCGTGACGAACGCGAAGAACGCCAGCACCGCCCAGCCGCTGTAAGGCGCCCACGGCATCCTGTAGGGCGACTTGTTCAGCAGCCCCGCCGCCGCCTTCCGCCGGTAGATCATGTGGGCGACGAGGATGACCGTCCACACCATCAACGCGCCGCCGGTCGACACCGAGGTGATGTACTCGAACGCCTTGTCCGGGACGACCGCGTTCACCACCACCCCGATGCCCATGACGAGCGCCGAGATGGTCACCGTCAGCACCGGCACACCGCGCCCGTTCAGCCGCCCGAGCACCTTCGGCCCGTCGCCGTTGACGCCCGTCGTCCGGAGCATCCTGGACGTCGAGTACAGCCCGCCCGCGTTGCAGGACGACAGGGCCGCGGTCAGCACCACGAAGTTGACGATGTCGCCCCCGCCCGGAATGCCGATCTTGTCGAACGCCAGCACGAACGGGCTGGCCCCGCCCTTGAACGCCGTCCACGGCACCACCGCGAGGATGACCAGCAGCGACCCGAGGTAGAACAGCGCGAACCGCAGCGGCAGCGCGTTGATCGCCCGCGGGATGTTCCGCTCCGGGTCCTTGGCCTCGCTGGCGGTGACGCCCACCAGCTCGACGCCCAGATAGGCGAACATGACCATCTGCAGCGTCATGATCGTGGCGCCGTACCCCTCGGGGAACACGCCGCCGTGCTCCCACAGGTTGGCCGGGGTCGCCGTGTCCCCCGCGTCGCCGAACCCGAAGACCAGCACCCCGAGCCCCACGAGGATCATCGTCACGATCGCCGCGATCTTGATCATCGCGAACCAGAACTCCAGCTCCCCGAAGAGCCTCACCGAGATCAGGTTCACCGCGAACAGCACGAGCAGCGCCACCAGCGCCGTCTGCCACTGCTCGACCCCCGGCCACCACTTCTGGATGTACTTGCCGGCCGCGGTCAGCTCCGCCATGCCGGTCGTCACCCAGATGATCCAGTACGTCCAGGTCGTGGCGTATCCCCAGAACGGCCCGAGGAACTCCCGGGCATACCCGGCGAACCCGCCCTCCGTCCGGCGGTACGTCAGCAGCTCACCGAGCGCCCGCATGACGAAGAACAGCGCCAGCCCCGCGACGGCGTACGTCAGGATCAGGCTCGGCCCCGCCTTGGCGATGTTCTCCCCGGCGCCGAGGAACAACCCGGTCCCGATCGTCCCGCCGATCGCGAGCATCTGGATCTGCCGCGTCCCGAGCCCTCTCTGGTAGCCGTCGGCGCTCTGGTCTGGGAGCTTTGCGACCACGCCGGACCCCCCTCCTATGCAACCCTCTGGTCACGCGCAGTCACGCAACCCGGACACACTAGACCACCGTCACCGACCAGTACCTCTCCGTGACGCTCTATCCCCTGCCACCACGCGGGTTAACGAGTTGGCGCGCTCCTCGGGCATCGCGTATGCTCTCGGACGTGCCAAACGCCGGGGGTCCCCGCCGGTCAAGACACCCCTCCGAAGCCGTTAAGCTCGGAGCAGCAAGGTCCTGTGGAGCAGTTAGGAGTGCTCGCCACCCTGTCAAGGTGGAGGCCGCGGGTTCAAATCCCGTCAGGACCGCCAGACGCACCACGCGTCCTGGGCAGGTAGCTCAGTCGGTACGAGCGTCCGCCTGAAAAGCGGAAGGTCGGCGGTTCGACCCCGCCCCTGCCCACCTCGTATGACCAGCCAAAAGGCCCGGAACCTGATCAGGTTCCGGGCCTTTTGACAGCAACGGCCTCAGCCGAGCACATTCCCCAGCTTCCGAAGTGCCGCCCGCTTCTCGTCGACGGCCGCGTGAGCGTAAATCGTCATCGTGACCTTGATGTCGCTGTGGCCGAAGATGTCGCGGACGATGTGCGGCGGGACGCCGAGGTCCATGAGCAGCGAGACGCAGGTTGTGCCGTATGTCGTGGAAGCGCATGGACTCCAGGCCGGCGGCCGCGCGAACACGGCCCCACCTACGACGAAGGTTGTCTGGCTCCATCGGCGTCCCGCGCCGGGACGGAAGACGATAGTCCTCCCAGTTGTCCCAGGCGTCAGCCCGTTCGGCCGCCTGCTTCACTTTGTGCTCGCACAGAGCCGTGATGCGGCCGCGCCCGGCTCTGCGATCCGGGCATGCGGCCTGTTCCGTCCGGTCCCGTCTCGCGCCGCCGGGCACGGCCGCCCTACGCTCAGCGTCGGCACAATGACCTTCACTAGCGGCTCGGGAGACGTACCGGGTGACTGGCAGGGATGATCCCCGACCGGGTTGGATTAACCGGCTCGTGGCGGAGTTGGGCACGTTGTTGCAGGAACAAGTCGAACTAGTGACTCCCATGAACGAGTGTCTGCACGACGAGGGGTTGGGCTTCTCCTGCAGTATCCGCAGTTCGCCCCCTCAAGGCAACGGCTTCCAGTTGTGCTGGGACGGAATCCTGGGGATGCAACTCATCGATAGGAAGCCTGACATTCGCGCTTCGCTCTTCCTTTACAGCAGGAATCAGCGACTCGGACTCATGGCTGATAGGAAAGGCAGCTTCTTGGAGATCGTTTACGAGGGTTCGCTGGAACATGGTGGGCAGTGGGGAACCCCCGCGTGGCTTCGGGACGATTTTGGCGAGTACCTCACGTACGAGTCGTACGGCAGCGGCAAGTAGGTTGAGCGTGCGCGAAGCGGGGGTCTCGCGACCCCCAGCCCCCGCGACCCGGAGCACTCATTCGCGCGAGACGCCCTGTCACACCCGCCCGCCGTTCGCACGTCACTGCCATCAACAGCGCCCGACCAGCGGCAGAAGAGTGCGGCGAATTACGAACCTCTTACGCGATCGGACGGGGTGACATGGCGGTCCTACGATCAGCGCGTGTCGACCATCCGAAGCACGGCTCTGGTAACTGCAACGCCCCTCGTGCTGGCCGCGGCGGGCATGGTGCACCCTGGAGAGCTGTCCAGGGCAACCGCCACCGGCTGGGCGAACCTGCACATCGTGCTGCTACCGGTCTTTCCGTTGCTGCCGGTCGGGCTGCTGATCGTCCTGTGGCACCGGCCCCACCGTGATCTGCCGGGACTGGCCACCGTGGTGGCCTGGATCGCTGCCTTCACCTACGCCGCCTTCTACACCGGACTCGACGCGGTCGCCGGCATCGCGGCGGGAACGACAGTCGAGCACGCGCCCCGGGAAGCGGACCTGCAAGCGCTGAAAATGCCGCTCTATGACACGGCCGACGTACTCGGACGCATCGGGGTCTCCGCCCTCATCATCGCGATCGCGGCCACCGCGGTGGCGCTACTCCCCCGGCACGGCATCCGGGTTCTTCCCGGCACAGCCGTGCTCCTGATCTCTGGCTGGTCCTTCATCGACAGCCACATCTTCTGGCCGCGGGGCGTGTACACCATGCTGGGGCTGGCGTTGGGCTTCGCCCTCCTGAACTGGGCATCCCGGACGAGCGCGTCGCAATCTCCGAAGATCTGAGCAGGAACGGCCGGCCTCTCGCGTGCTGGGGGCGGCCGCGACGACGGCGACGACCGCCCCGGGGACTGGCCGAACCACCGGTTTGCGGCGACATCAGCCGTCGGTTTGGCCTGCGGTGCCGTCCCTGACTCCGCGAGAGGGTAGCGTCAGCGGCTCCCGGACCTGACCAGGGCCGTTCCGGGGTCGTGACCGCGCGGCGACTCGGACGTCCATGGAATTCGCCGGTGCGGCAGAGGGGAACGGAGGGGTGTGTGAGCGCGCGTTTCGAGGAGATCGACTGGCGTCAGACGGCCAAGGGGGCCATCAGCCTGCGGCGTCGGCGAGACCCGGCTTCGGGCACCGAGGTCTACGAGGTCAAGCTCGACGATGACTTCCTCATGTCCAGCCAGTTCACGGAGGGAGAGATCGCGCTGGCGCGGCTCGGCCTGGAGCCGCTGCCGGACACCGACCTCGACGTGGTCGTGGGCGGGCTCGGCCTCGGGTACACCGCCCACGCCGTGCTGGAAGACCCGCGTGTGCGCTCGCTCACCGTCGTGGAAGCGCTCGACGAAGTCATCGAATGGCACCAACGGCATCTGGTGCCCCTGGGCGCGGACCTGACGTCTGATCCTCGTTGCCGCCTCCTCCGGGCAGATTTCTTCTCCCTCGCCACCGATCCCCAGGGCTTCGATCCGGGCATTCCGGGACGGCGTTTCCACGCCATCGTCGTTGACATCGACCACTCGCCGCGCCATGTGCTCGACCCGGCTCACGCGCCTTTCTACGAGCCCGGTGGCCTGCGCGAGTTCACCGGCCGTCTCCACCCCGGCGGCGTGTTCGCCCTATGGTCCAACGACCCGCCGGACGAGCGCTTCAACGCCGTACTCGCCCAGGTGTTCTACGAGTCGCAAGCACACATCGTCGAATTCCATAACCCCTTCCAAGAACGGGTCGCGACCAACACCGTCTACGTCGCAAGGACACAAGCGACCCAGGCGTAACGCACAACCGATCTGCGGCCGGGTACTGATCGGCAGCGCGTACTCGGTAGATGCCAAGGTTGGAAGCCTGGATGAGCACCTGAAACGCTTCCTCAAGCGGGCTACCGCAGGGTGGGTGGCCGTCCTGCTGGAAGAGGCCGGAGCGCTCTCCATCGACCGTTCACCACCCTCGCGCATCAAGCTACGAGCCGGCTGGTGACGCTCGGCGGCATGAGAATGCGTGCAGTTATCGCGGGGTGTGCTGCGATTGCCCGCTCGGGTCCGCGGGCGACCAGTCGCTGTCAGCCGATCCGTTCGGTCAGCGCGACGATGATTCCCGGACGGATGGTCAAGGCGCCCTCAGATAGCGTAGGACGGCCAGGACGCGGCGGTGGTCGCTGCCGGTGGGCGTGAGGCCGAGCTTGGTGAAGATGTTCGCGATGTGCTTCTCCACGGCCCGCTCGGTGACCACCAGGGACGCGGCGATCGCAGCGTTCGTCCGGCCCTCCGCCATCAGGCCGAGCACCTCCCGCTCGCGCGGGGTGAGGGATGTGAGCCCGTCGTCGCGCCGGGCGGCGCCGAGCAGGTGCGCCACGACCTCCGGGTCGAGCGCGGTGCCCCCGGCGGCGACACGGTTCAGCGCGTCCACGAAGTCGTCGAGGTCGGACACCCGCTCCTTCAGCAGGTAGCCGACGCCGGCGGGCGACCCGGCCAGCAGTTCGGCCGCGTACCGCGTCTCCACGTACTGAGAGAACAGCAAGATGCCGAGCCCGGGGTGGACGCGGCGCAACTCGATCGCGGCGTGCAGGCCCTCGTCGGTGTGCGTCGGCGGCATCCGGATGTCCACCACGGCGACGTCCGGTCCGTGTTCGGCAACGGCCGCGTGCAGCGCGGGCGCGTCGCCGACCGCCGCCACCACCGAGTGGCCGCGCAGCCCGAGCAGGTGGGCGAGGCCGTCCCGCAGGATCACCGCATCCTCGGCGATCACCACGCGCAGACCGGTCACGAGGTGGTGAGGGGAAGCGTGACGGTCACGGTGGTCGGTCCTCCCTGGGGGCTCAGCACGGACAGTTCGCCGTCCACCGTACGCACCCGCTCGGCCAGCCCGGCGAGCCCGCCGCCGGCACGGGTCCGCGCGCCGCCCTTCCCGTCGTCGGTGACCGATAGCCGCAGCGTGCCGTCCCCCGGTTGGACGGCGGACACCGCGACCCGGCGGGCCGCGGCGTGCCGTCCCGCGTTGGTGAGCAGCTCGGCGGTGCAGAAGTAGGCGATCGACTCGATCGCCGCGGACGGCCGGACCCGCAGGTCCATCTCGAGCTCCGTCGGGACGGGGCTGCGGGCGGCGAGGGTCGCCAGCGCCGCGTCCAGCCCCTGGTCCAGGACGGGCGGATGGATACCGCGGACCAGCTCGCGCAGCTCGGCGATCGCCTCCCGCGCGCCGGTGCGGGCGGCGGCGACCAGCTCGCGGGCGTGCTCGGGGGTGTCGTCCGGAAGGGCCTCTTGCAGCGCGGTCAGGGTCATGGTCAGCGAGACGAGCCGCACCTGGGCGCCGTCGTGCAGGTCCCGCTCGATCCGGCGGAGCGTCGCCGCCGCGTCCTCGACCGCGTACGACCGGCTCCGCTCAAGGTCGCGGATGCGCGCATCGTCCGGCCGCGGTCCGAGCAGCGACCGCAGCACCGCCACGTCGAGACGGACGGCCAGCCGGACGGCCCGCGGCGCTGCGGCGAGCAGGACGACGCCGGCCAGCGCCACCAGCAGGCTGCGCTGCCACGTGTCGAAGTAGAACCCGCCGACGACGAGGCCCTTCCGAATCCCACCGCTCTGGTCGCGGGTGGTGATCTCGTTGAGGTGCAGGGGGAGCTGGATCGGATACGTGAGCAGGAGGAACCCGTACACCCAGGTCACGAGCACCACGGCGACGCCGAGGACGGCCAGCGGGAACCGCACGAGCAGATGCAGGAACGCGCGGTAGCCGCTGGTGTCGTGCGCGTCCTGCACCCAGGCCCGCAGCCCGGCCCGCGTCCGCGGCAGGCCGGGCGCCGGCACTCGCTCATCCAGGAGGACGGCCGCGAGCCGGCGGTGCAGTTCCCCGAACCGGCAGGCGCCACGCAACACCGCCGCCGTCGCGGCCCCGCCCAGCCGGGTGACCGACAGGACGATGCCGAGCGCACCCGAGAACACCGCGTAACACAGCCCGGCCAGGGCGACCGGGGCACTGACGAGCAGGTAGAGCGCCTCCGTTCCGGCCCGGCGGACCGCCGGGCCCCGCGGCACCTGTGTCATCGCGCCATCGTCCCATTCGGCGCTGTCCCGCCGAAGACGCGAAGCATCAGGCGAGCCTGGAGCGTAGTGGTGCCCCGCATCAAAGCGGGCATCAGCAGCAGCATCACCAGCCCGCCCGCCGCGTGGACGGCCCAGGCTCCGGCGAGCGTCGGGCCGCCCCAGGAACTGTCCAGCGAACCTCCCATCCCGATGAGCCAGCGGGCCGGGTAGAGCAGGTTGAGCACGACGATCGCCCACCCGTACGCGGCCGCCAGGAGCGACAGGGCGCCGAGCGGCAGCGACAAGAGGGCGTGCAGGATCGTTCGGAACCGTCCTGGACGTGCGGACGGCACGCCCAGCAGGCGGTGCGCGAGCGCGGGTTGCACCCGGACCCCCGTGAGCGAGGCCAGCCCGGCAGGCAGGGCCGCGAGCGCATACGCGGATCGCCGCCAGAGCGGTGGACCGAAGCGGGACCGGCGCGTGATACCGGAGAGGAGGATCGCCATGGGACACCTTCCGTGCTACGTGGACGGATGTCTCCAGGCTCGTCCCCAGGACGCCCTCGGAGCGATCGTGGGAGCAGGCGGATCGGGGTTCGGTTAACCTCACCCCTGCCCGCGGCGCAGGACGGTCCCGGGCGAGCCCCGGCAGGGCGCACAGCGCCTTGCAGCCCGGGGCCGGGCGGCCCGGCTCATGCGCATTCCCATCCGGCGAGGGTGAGCAGAATGGCTGCTTTTCGGGGGGATGCGGAGTGTGGGTCCAGTGGGGGACGGCGGGGTGAGATTCGAGTTCCGCCGTCGGCCCATCAGACCCACACCTATACGAGCCGATGTGACGGCGAAGTAGGGCCACCCAACCTTGTCGTCGCGGTGGCACCCGGCACAGCTCAGTCCGAGTTTCGGCGCTTACGTAGTCTGCCGTGGCCTTACTGACCTACCGTCAGTGACATGGACCTATGGGCGGCTGCGCTGTGGGGGTTGGCGGGTGGGCTCTGCGTGGAGGCGTTGGAGCTGTACGGCTCCATCAAGAGTGCTGAAGGCGGGTGGTCGTGGCGTCGGCCGATCCCACAGGGCTTCGCGGCGTACGTGGTGTCGGTAGTGATTCGAGTCGGCATCGGCGGTGTCGTCGCGGCCGCCGCGGTCGGCGCTCATCAGGTCGAAGGGTCGCTGGCCGCGCTGGGGTTGGGTGTTAGCGCTCCTCTAGTGATCGAAAGGCTCGCCCGCGCTGTCCCGCTTGTATCGGAAGCGCAAGTCGTCGCGTCGACTACTGGCCAACCCGCCACCGCCGCGGCCCGGACGCCGTCCGCTCGGTCCGGCAACACCGAAGACCAAACTGAGTTGGTGCTTGGCCAAGGAGGAGAGGATGCGCTCTGACACTTGGGCGGGCAGGATCGTAGGTGCACTTGGCCGCCCTCGCTCCAGGACGTCATCTCCGTCCCGCGGCGTCCTGGCCGATAGCCCCGCGGGGACGATATTGAGTGCACTTGCACGGTCAACCACGACCGAGCCGCACAACGTTCCGAAAACGAACAGGAGGCCAAGCCGAACACCGGGACGGCATGATCCTCCCAGGCGCGACCGGCCCGGCGCGACAACGACCAAAAGCACGCCCCCGCAACCCCCTGCAAAAGGTCCAGGGGATCGCCCGGACGCCATGCAAGGTAATGGCTACTTCCCTAACGGCCTCTGCTCGATCGTTGTGGTAGATATTGCCGGGTTTAGCGATCCTGCGCGAACGGATAGCATCCGCCACCACCTAAAGCTTTCGCTACTCGCGATGGTTGATGACAGCCTTTCCGGTGCCGGAATCGGTTCCGAAGAGCGATACCAGGAAGACCGCGGTGACGGAATCTTGCTGGTGCTGCCGCCGCATCACAGCCCCGAAATCCTGCTCACACACGTCGTAGGAGGTTTGCGCAGTAGGCTCAGGAGATACAACCGAACAGCCTCGAACAACGCACGACTCCGGCTCCGAGTCGGTCTGGATCAAGGAGTGGTGAAGCCCGACGGGGGCGGCCTCGTGGGACACCCTCTGATCAACGTCTTCCGGATGGTCGATGCACCGTCTTTCAAGCGGGCGATGCGGCGGTCCGATGCCCAGTTCGGGCTCATCATCTCCGAGCGAGTATACGAGGATGCGGTTCGGGCTACCAGTGAGATCGATCAAGGCGGCTTCCGGAAGATAGCGGTCCCAGTCAAGGAAAGCAGGTTTGAGGCATGGACGGACCTGCAAGCGGATGTTTCGCCGGAACACCCTGCCGGACAGCCCTCCATAACGGATATGTCGGCAAGACATTCGCCGCCTCGCCAGGGTCTTCGTTCCGGTGCCGGGACGCCGAATCATCGCCTGATGCAACTGGCCTTCGAGCTGGTAGAGCTGCTCGTGGACGACTCGCCTCTCCTGACGTCCGAGGCACGTGACCAAGTTGTGGATGAACTGCCCGAAACTGTGCGACTTGCCCTGCCCCGTGCCAATAATCCCTATCTGGATGTGTACTCGATCGTCCAATCTTGTCTGCAACTCGGCATTGATCTACGCATACTGCAGACGATTCTCAGTGACCTGTTCCCGGCATCTCGTGCAATGATCTCCGCTGTAGAGCACTTCCCTGCATACGCTGCTGAGTTGTCCGAACTCGCTTTGTCGGTATCCGTTTATTCACAGGATCCGACACCTCAACTCGGTCCTGGCATGACTGATCAATGATGGCCCACGGAAATGCGGAGACGAAAGCGGTTAGCGGTGCCACGCATGAGGCGATTCCGACCGCTCGGATCGCTTTCATAACAGCGGCGGGGTTATGGGGCTCTTCGCAATCGAGGGTGTGGTGGGGGCTGGCGCGTCGGTCCGGGGATAGAGGTCGAGGTCTCCCGAGGATGGAGGTTCCTACGCCAGCCAT